>NZ_JAKTHX010000032.1:0-376314 GCF_027854635.1 Acinetobacter sp. AOR43_HL | reverse complement strand
CTGATTGATTAATCGAAATAATTTTCATTGATTGATTGGTTTAAATTACTCGAAGTTTATTTGAGCGAAATTTAAGTCAGTAATTGATGAGCCAGAATTGGCACCTTGTCTTTAAATAAGGTGCAAAATGATTTTAACTGAAGAGTTTGATCATGGCTCAGATTGAACGCTGGCGGCAGGCTTAACACATGCAAGTCGAGCGGAGAGAGGTAGCTTGCTACTGATCTTAGCGGCGGACGGGTGAGTAATGCTTAGGAATCTGCCTATTAGTGGGGGACAACATTTCGAAAGGAATGCTAATACCGCATACGTCCTACGGGAGAAAGCAGGGGATCTTCGGACCTTGCGCTAATAGATGAGCCTAAGTCGGATTAGCTAGTTGGTGGGGTAAAGGCCTACCAAGGCGACGATCTGTAGCGGGTCTGAGAGGATGATCCGCCACACTGGGACTGAGACACGGCCCAGACTCCTACGGGAGGCAGCAGTGGGGAATATTGGACAATGGGCGCAAGCCTGATCCAGCCATGCCGCGTGTGTGAAGAAGGCCTTATGGTTGTAAAGCACTTTAAGCGAGGAGGAGGCTACTTTAGTTAATACCTAGAGATAGTGGACGTTACTCGCAGAATAAGCACCGGCTAACTCTGTGCCAGCAGCCGCGGTAATACAGAGGGTGCAAGCGTTAATCGGATTTACTGGGCGTAAAGCGCGCGTAGGCGGCTAATTAAGTCAAATGTGAAATCCCCGAGCTTAACTTGGGAATTGCATTCGATACTGGTTAGCTAGAGTGTGGGAGAGGATGGTAGAATTCCAGGTGTAGCGGTGAAATGCGTAGAGATCTGGAGGAATACCGATGGCGAAGGCAGCCATCTGGCCTAACACTGACGCTGAGGTGCGAAAGCATGGGGAGCAAACAGGATTAGATACCCTGGTAGTCCATGCCGTAAACGATGTCTACTAGCCGTTGGGGCCTTTGAGGCTTTAGTGGCGCAGCTAACGCGATAAGTAGACCGCCTGGGGAGTACGGTCGCAAGACTAAAACTCAAATGAATTGACGGGGGCCCGCACAAGCGGTGGAGCATGTGGTTTAATTCGATGCAACGCGAAGAACCTTACCTGGCCTTGACATAGTAAGAACTTTCCAGAGATGGATTGGTGCCTTCGGGAACTTACATACAGGTGCTGCATGGCTGTCGTCAGCTCGTGTCGTGAGATGTTGGGTTAAGTCCCGCAACGAGCGCAACCCTTTTCCTTATTTGCCAGCGAGTAATGTCGGGAACTTTAAGGATACTGCCAGTGACAAACTGGAGGAAGGCGGGGACGACGTCAAGTCATCATGGCCCTTACGGCCAGGGCTACACACGTGCTACAATGGTCGGTACAAAGGGTTGCTACCTAGCGATAGGATGCTAATCTCAAAAAGCCGATCGTAGTCCGGATTGGAGTCTGCAACTCGACTCCATGAAGTCGGAATCGCTAGTAATCGCGGATCAGAATGCCGCGGTGAATACGTTCCCGGGCCTTGTACACACCGCCCGTCACACCATGGGAGTTTGTTGCACCAGAAGTAGCTAGCCTAACTGCAAAGAGGGCGGTTACCACGGTGTGGCCGATGACTGGGGTGAAGTCGTAACAAGGTAGCCGTAGGGGAACCTGCGGCTGGATCACCTCCTTAACGAAAGATTGACGATTGGTAAGAATCCACAACAAGTTGTTCTTCATAGATGTATCTGAGGGTCTGTAGCTCAGTTGGTTAGAGCACACGCTTGATAAGCGTGGGGTCACAAGTTCAAGTCTTGTCAGACCCACCATGACTTTGACTGGTTGAAGTTATAGATAAAAGATACATGACTGATGATGTAAGCTGGGGACTTAGCTTAGTTGGTAGAGCGCCTGCTTTGCACGCAGGAGGTCAGGAGTTCGACTCTCCTAGTCTCCACCAGAACTTAAGAGAAGTTCGGATTACAGAAATTAGTAAATAGAGATTTAGATCTTGGTTTATTAACTTCTGTGATTTAAGTATCACGGTATTAAGCATGACCTGACGAAGGTATGTTTATTCATTAACAGATTGGCAAAATTGAGTCTGAAATAAATTGTTCACTCAAGAGTTTAGATTAAGCAATTAATCTAGATGAATTGAGAACTAGCAAATTAACTGAATCAAGCGTTTTGGTATATGAATTTAGATTGAAGCTGTACAGTGTTTAAGTGCACAGACAACAGATAGTAGCGATGAAGAATCGCACGGACAACACTCACTTGTAGGTGTTGACGACTGTTTGGGGTTGTATAGTCAAGTAATTAAGTGCATGTGGTGGATGCCTTGGCAGTCAGAGGCGATGAAAGACGTGATAGCCTGCGAAAAGCTCCGGGGAGGCGGCAAATATCCTTTGATCCGGAGATTTCTGAATGGGGGAACCCACCTACTTTAAGGTAGGTATTGCAACATGAATACATAGTGTTGCAAGGCGAACGAGGGGAAGTGAAACATCTCAGTACCCTTAGGAAAAGAAATCAATTGAGATTCCCTCAGTAGCGGCGAGCGAACGGGGATCAGCCCATTAAGTTATGTGTGTTTTAGTGGAACGCTCTGGGAAGTGCGAACGTAGAGGGTGATATTCCCGTACACGAAAGGGCACACATAATGATGACGAGTAGGGCGAGGCACGTGAAACCTTGTCTGAATATGGGGGGACCATCCTCCAAGGCTAAATACTCCTGACTGACCGATAGTGAACCAGTACCGTGAGGGAAAGGCGAAAAGAACCCCTGTGAGGGGAGTGAAATAGATCCTGAAACCGCATGCATACAAGCAGTGGGAGCACCTTCGTGGTGTGACTGCGTACCTTTTGTATAATGGGTCAGCGACTTATATTCAGTAGCGAGGTTAACCGTATAGGGGAGCCGTAGAGAAATCGAGTCTTAATAGGGCGTTTAGTTGCTGGGTATAGACCCGAAACCAGGCGATCTATCCATGAGCAGGTTGAAGGTTGGGTAACACTAACTGGAGGACCGAACCCACTGTCGTTGAAAAGCCAGGGGATGACTTGTGGATAGGGGTGAAAGGCTAATCAAGCCTGGTGATAGCTGGTTCTCCCCGAAAGCTATTTAGGTAGCGCCTCGGACGAATACCATAGGGGGTAGAGCACTGTTTCGGCTAGGGGGTCATCCCGACTTACCAAACCGATGCAAACTCCGAATACCTATGAGTACTATCCGGGAGACAGACTGCGGGTGCTAACGTCCGTAGTCAAGAGGAAAACAATCCAGACCGCCAGCTAAGGCCCCAAAATCATAGTTAAGTGGGAAACGATGTGGGAAGGCATAGACAGCTAGGAGGTTGGCTTAGAAGCAGCCACCCTTTAAAGAAAGCGTAATAGCTCACTAGTCGAGTCGGCCTGCGCGGAAGATGTAACGGGGCTAAAACTATGTGCCGAAGCTGCGGATTTGACATTAGTCAAGTGGTAGGGGAGCGTTCTGTAAGCCGATGAAGGTGTATTGAGAAGTATGCTGGAGGTATCAGAAGTGCGAATGCTGACGTGAGTAACGACAAAACGGGTGAAAAACCCGTTCGCCGAAAGACCAAGGGTTCCAGTCCAACGTTAATCGGGGCTGGGTGAGTCGACCCCTAAGGCGAGGCCGAAAGGCGTAGTCGATGGGAAATTGGTTAATATTCCAATACTTCTGTGTAATGCGATGAGAGGACGGAGAAGGTTAAGTCAGCCTGGCGTTGGTTGTCCAGGTGGAAGGATGTAGGTATGTATCTTAGGCAAATCCGGGGTACTCTATACTGAGATCCGATAGCAAGCTGTACTTGTACAGTGAAGTGGCTGATACCATGCTTCCAGGAAAAGTCTCTAAGCTTCAGTTACACAGGAATCGTACCCGAAACCGACACAGGTGGTCAGGTCGAGTAGACCAAGGCGCTTGAGAGAACTCTGCTGAAGGAACTAGGCAAAATGGTACCGTAACTTCGGGAGAAGGTACGCTGTTGTTGGTGATGGAACTTGCTTCCTGAGCTGACGACAGCCGCAGAAACCAGGCCGCTGCAACTGTTTATTAAAAACATAGCACTCTGCAAACACGAAAGTGGACGTATAGGGTGTGATGCCTGCCCGGTGCTGGAAGGTTAATTGATGGGGTTAGCGTAAGCGAAGCTCTTGATCGAAGCCCCAGTAAACGGCGGCCGTAACTATAACGGTCCTAAGGTAGCGAAATTCCTTGTCGGGTAAGTTCCGACCTGCACGAATGGCATAATGATGGCGGCGCTGTCTCCAGCAGAGGCTCAGTGAAATCGAAATCGCTGTGAAGATGCAGTGTACCCGCGGCTAGACGGAAAGACCCCGTGAACCTTTACTGCAGCTTGACACTGAACTTTGACCTTACTTGTGTAGGATAGGTGGGAGGCTTTGAAGTTGGAACGCTAGTTCCAATGGAGCCGTCCTTGAAATACCACCCTGGTAATGTTGAGGTTCTAACTCTGTCCCGTTATCCGGGACGAGGACCGTGTCTGGTGGGTAGTTTGACTGGGGCGGTCTCCTCCTAAAGAGTAACGGAGGAGTACGAAGGTGCGCTCAGCGTGGTCGGAAATCACGCGTAGAGTATAAAGGCAAAAGCGCGCTTAACTGCGAGACCCACAAGTCGAGCAGGTACGAAAGTAGGTCTTAGTGATCCGGTGGTTCTGTATGGAAGGGCCATCGCTCAACGGATAAAAGGTACTCTGGGGATAACAGGCTGATACCGCCCAAGAGTTCATATCGACGGCGGTGTTTGGCACCTCGATGTCGGCTCATCTCATCCTGGGGCTGAAGCAGGTCCCAAGGGTATGGCTGTTCGCCATTTAAAGAGGTACGCGAGCTGGGTTTAGAACGTCGTGAGACAGTTCGGTCCCTATCTACCGTGGGCGCTGGAAATTTGAGAGGATCTGCTCCTAGTACGAGAGGACCAGAGTGGACGAACCTCTGGTGTACCGGTTGTGACGCCAGTCGCATCGCCGGGTAGCTATGTTCGGAAGGGATAACCGCTGAAAGCATCTAAGCGGGAAGCCTACCTCAAGATAAGATTTCCCTAGGAATTTATTCCTCTAAAGAGCCGTTCGAGACTAGGACGTTGATAGGTTGGATGTGGAAGCATAGTGATATGTGAAGCTGACCAATACTAATTGCTCGTGAGGCTTGACTATACAACACCCAAGCAGTTGTATATGAAGCATCAATCGATTCATAAACATGCAAAGCAACTTGATTTAGTTAAACACTTAGCTAAAATGAACAAAATCAGATCCAATCAGCCCATCTGTAAAGATTTGGAAAACGCAACGTATCACACAGTGAATAAAACGAAGCAAGTATCCATACCAGTTGTGCTGGCGACCATAGCAAGAGTGAACCACCTGATCCCTTCCCGAACTCAGAAGTGAAACCTCTTAGCGCTGATGGTAGTGTGGGGTTACCCATGTGAGAGTAAGTCATCGCCAGCTCATTATTCTAAACACCCCCGTTCTAACGAATGGGGGTGTTTCTTTATTGGGAGAAAAAATATATGTGCGGAGAATAAATATAAAAATACTAAGGAAGAGTTGTGCTATAAATAATAAGAAAATTAATCTTTTAAGTATGCATAATAAGGGAAGAGCATCTATGATAATTTATGGTGATGTCGGTTCGGGTAACTGCTATAAGATAAAACTATTACTTTCCTTATTAAATATTAATCATAGATGGATCCACGTTGATATTTTAAACAAAGAAACTGAATCAGCTGATTTTTTGTCCTTAAATCCTAATGGAAAAATACCTGTATTAGTCCTAGAAGATGGTCGTGTTTTGAGTGAGTCGAATGCTATCTTAGGTTACTTGGCTGAAGGAACAAAATTTATTCCTACAGATCCTTTTATTAAAGCAAAAATGTACCAATGGATGTTCTTTGAGCAGTATAGTCATGAACCATTTATTGCAGTTGCTCGTTTTATTAATAAATATTTAGGGTTACCACCAGAAAGAATAGAGGAATACCATAATTTACAGCCAAAAGGCCATAAAGCACTATCTATTATGGATAAAGCTTTAGTAGATCACGACTATCTTGTTGGAGATCAATTAACTATTGCTGACATTGCCTTGTATGCATACACGCATGTCGCGGAGGAAGGTGGTTTTGATTTGGAGCTATATCCAAATATTCAAGCGTGGTGTCAAAGGATTCGAGAATATTTAGGTTATGTAGATATGATTTAAATAAAAAAGAACTCATATCGAGTTCTTTTTTATTTCTGAAATTCTGATTTAGAAATGTGCTTCTAGACCTACATATGGGCCTTTAAATTCAAATTTAAGGTCATTGTTATCGTAGTCATCTAAGTCGATATTAAGTACGCGATAGCCTGCTGTTAGACCCAGATCAATGAGTAGGTTATCTGCAAATTTATATTTTACTTCTGCCAGTGCATCTGTAATTCGTGCATCATCAAAGTTTGTATAAGTTGCTTCACCTTTAGCACTTAAGCCTGTAAACGGAAGTTTTACTTCACCTGACAAATAAGCAATAGGATATGTTTTATCAATATCCACACGCTTACCTGTATAGGCAGTAATATCACCATTTAATACAGTTGCACCAAGACCAGCATCTACACTTACGATATTATCTAGTAACTCGTAGTAGAGGATAAAATCGCTATGATCTAAATCAACTTTATAGTTGGCTTGACCTAAAGTTTCTGATTTAGTTTCGGTATCTAAATTTACATAACGAATTTTTGCATTTGGAATAAATGGAATTGGGTGTTCTACTGCTAATGAGATTTGAGCACTACCTTTTTGATCTAAATCTTGATCTTCAGGTGATTGAGAAGACATATTAGCTTTACCGTCATAGAACCAGTAACCTACGTCGCCTTTTACTCCTACGAAGTCTGCTTGAGCAAAGCCACTTAAGCCCATCCCGAGCGTTAATAAAGATATTTTTAATATTTTCATTTTTACATCCACATAAAAGAAATCTTTGAGCGCATGATATAGACATCTTGCTACAGATGCATTGATAAAAAATAAGGATCTGAGGTGTGTGAGATGAGTAAATTTTTAAACCTTAAAAAAGTTTATTTAATTCAAATAATTATTGTTTTCTTCTTCATTTAAATGAATTTAATCTTTTAGAAAATTTAGTATAAATTTTGTCAATCGTATCGGACTTATTAAATTTTAATTTAATAACTGGATAGTTAAAAATAAATTAGTGGATAAGTTGAGTAATTAAATAAGTATTTTCAGGGATTGCAATAAAATTGCATTAAATAATAATTTTAATCTACAAGTAGTAGAACGTAAATATTAGCTGAAAAATAACCAATTGTGAAAAAAACTCAGAAAATTCGTAAAATTTCTGACGGAAATTACAGTAAAAAGAAATAAAAACAGGTATTGTTCAGCTATATAGGGGCAAAAAATGGACAAAAATCTTTAAGGAAGAATTTTCTATTTTTGCTTGTTTGTTAAGGGAATAAAAATACTCAAAAGGTGCATTTTATTTTCTACAAACACAAAAGTATTTTTTGGTTCTTTTTTTGCATGCGGAATAACAATCAACAATAGCAGTAAAAATAAGTAATCTTTTAACATTAGGTGTTCTATGACAGATTCTCGTGAAAACTGGACGTCACGATCTGGTTTTATTATTGCAGCCGTTGGTTCGGCTGTAGGCTTAGGTAATATCTGGCGCTTTCCATACGTTGCTTATGAAAATGGTGGTGGCGCATTTCTTATTCCCTATCTATTGGCACTTATTACTGCTGGTTTACCGTTACTATTTTTAGATTATGCGGTAGGACATCGTAGTACTGGTTCACCTCCTAAAGCGTATCGTGCCCTATTTAAAGGCGGGGAAACATTAGGTTGGTGGCAGGTTTGTGTCTGTATCATCATTGGTTTGTACTATGCAAGTGTACTCACTTGGGCTGGTAGTTATGTTTACTTCTCTATTGGCCAAATGTGGGGAAGTGATCCAGAAGGTTTCTTCTTTAATACCTATTTGCAGACCACAAAAGCAACCGGTTTTGATTTACAGTTTGTAGGTCATTTATTCTGGCCGATTGTTGGGATTTGGGCACTTACTCTAATCATTCTTTATGGTGGTGTGAAAAAAGGGGTTGAATTATCGAATAAGATTTTCATGCCTTTATTATTCATTCTCTTCACTATTTTAGTGATTCAATCATTACGTTTACCAGGCGCGGTTCAAGGCTTAAATGCTTTCTTTACGCCGAACTGGTCAGCAATGATGGATTATAAAGTTTGGTTAGCGGCTTATGGCCATACTTTCTTCTCCCTCTCTGTCGGTTTCGGGATCATGGTGACTTATGCATCTTATTTGAAACCAAAAACGAATTTAACAGGTTCTGGTTTAATCGTTGGTTTTGCAAATGCATCAACAGAGATTTTGGCTGGTATTGGTATTTTCGCAGCGCTTGGTTTTATGGCACATGCGGCAGGTACTGAAGTTAAAGATGTTGTGAGTGGTGGGATTGGATTAGCATTTATTGCATTCCCTAAAATTATCTCAAGTTTAGGTACAGGTGCCGATTTATTTGGTTTCTTATTCTTCTCTTCACTTTTCGTCGCAGGTATTTCTTCGATGGTAAGTATTTTGGAAGTACCTATTGCAGCAATGCAGGATAAATTGAAATGGGGTCGTAAAAAAGCTGTAACCATTATTGGTGGTGGTAGTGCGCTTGTATCAATTATTTTATTCTCAAGTGTAAACGCAATTAAACTGGTTGATATCGTTGACCACTTTATCAATAACATCGGTATTATTGGCGGTGCTTTACTTTCTATTATTACCGTGGCTTGGTTTAAGCGTTCTGCTTTAATGGAACTTCGTGATCACGTGAATCGCATCTCAACTATTCAATTAGGTAAGGGTTGGGATTTCACTTTAACAGTCATTACATCATTAATCTTGTTAACTACACTCAGTATGACTGTATTTAATTTGATCAAAAATGGCTATGATACTTATAGTATGAGCTTACAAGGTGTATTCGGCTGGGGCAGTGTAATTTTCTGTGCAGTTGTTGCAATTGTTTTAAGCAAAATGAAAGATCGCTAGGAGGATAGAATAATGAATACTTCAGCAATCGTAATGATGGTAATTTCGATGGTGTTTTTATGGGGTGGCTTGGTTTTATCCATTATCCATTTATCGAAACATCCTGAAGAGTTAGATGATGTTTTAGAAGAAGTAAAAGATCAGCACACACTTTAATGCTGATCAAGTAAAAAAGCAGGCTTTAAGCCTGCTTTTTTTATGCAATTTTTTGAATTTTACAATAATAAAATCCATCACCAGACTGCGCTTGCGGCAGTAATTGGCGTCCATGAGTTTGCTCGATTCCCCAATTAGCTTCAATTTTAATTTCTTTTGCATTTGGATTTTCAGCAAAAAAAGTCATCATTTGCTGTTCATTTTCGGCTTTTAAAATTGAACAGGTGATGTAAAGCAATGTGCCGCCAACTTTGAGCTGTTGCCACATGTGGTCCAAGATCTGCTTTTGTAGTTCAATGGTTTGAGCTATATCGGTAGATTGGCGCAATAGGCGTATGTCAGGATGACGACGAATAACCCCTGTAGCAGAGCAAGGTGCATCGAGCACAATACAATCTACTGGCTGTGCAGGTACCCATTGAGTTGCATCCGCTGCCAAAATCTCTGTATGACTTTGATCAAGTGCTAAGCGATTTAAGTTCTCAGTTACACGCACTAAACGACTTGGGTCCTGATCAATAGCAATGAGCTGAGCAGGTTTAAATTTTTCAAGTAAATGAGCAGTTTTGCCCCCTGGGGCAGCACACGCATCAACTACTATTTTATCGTTCAAATCTGACAATAATGTTGCGCAAAGCTGAGCGTGTTCATCTTGTACAGAAAACCAACCTTGTTCAAAACCAGGTAGTTGAGTAATTTGTACAGATTGTTCAAGAACAATACCTGCTTCAGACAAAGTACATGCACGTGCCTGAATTTCTAAACTTTGTAGTTTTGCTAAATAAGCATCGCGGCCAATATGACGCTGGTTCACCCTTAAGGTTAAAGGCGCGACTTGCTTCAAAGATTGGCAGAGAGATTCCGTTTGTTCACCCCAATCCTTTTTTAAGCGTTTGAAAAGCCAGCTTGGTAAACCATGCGCCTGCTGTAAGCCTTGCTGAAAGTCATCAGTTTCACGAGTAGCTCGGCGCAAAATAGCATTCACAATACCGCTGAGAGCAGGGAATCCAAGTTGTTTAGTCGCATCTACTGTTTCTGAAATGGCAGCGTGTGCTGCAATACGCGTGCATAAAACTTGATAAAGACCGACATAAAGACAGGTTTCTACTGTCTCATTATTTAGAGGCTTGCTGAGCAAAGGTAGGCTAATTGATTTAAGCGCAAACCATTGACGTAATGTACCCAAAACGAGCTCGTGAAATAAAGCGCGATCGCGCTCTGCTACCTGATTGAGCTGTGTATTTAAAATACTAGCGAGTGATTGGCCTTGCTGAACTTTTAATAACGTCTGGACGACTTGAGCACGCAGGTTAAAACGTGAGGAATTTGAGGTAACCTGACTCATGGCAAAATTTGTCCTACATGAAGTTTTTGAGTTTGTGCAATTTGTTGAGCGTTTAATGCTTTACCACCCGGCCACTGCACGCTAGTCAGACAAATAAATGTATTTTCACCGCAAGCAACATGCACACCTTGTTTATCGATTGCAATAATTTCACCAGCTTGAGCATTCGCTTTGCTTTGGCTAGAAATTAGAGAGTTCCAGACACGCAGAGCATTATTTTCATCAAGTTGAACAAAAGCGACTGGCCAAGGGTTAAAAGCACGGATATTTCGGTCAACTTGAATAGCATCAATTGCCCAATCAATACGAGCTTCTGACTTTACGAGTTTATGAGCATAGACCGTTAAGCTTTCGTCTTGAACTTCGCGTTCTGCCAAATATTTTTGTAGTGTTTCTTCTGACTCAAGTACCGCACAAATTGCTGTTGCACCTTGAGCTGCGAGTTTGTCATGCAAAGTCGCTGAGGTATCTTCGGCAGTAATTGTGCAATAGGTTTTATACATCATATCGCCTGTATCTAAACCGGCAGCCATTTGCATGATGGTGATTCCGGTTTCTTCATCACCTGTTGCAATCGCACGCTGAATTGGTGCTGCACCGCGCCAACGAGGTAATAGTGATCCGTGAATATTTAAACAGCCATATTTCGGTGTATCGAGCACAGTTTGTGGAAGAATTAAACCATAGGCTGCAACCACCATCACATCTGCGCCTAAAGCTGCCAGTTCTTGTTGAGCTGCTAAACCTTCTTTTGTAGATGCTTTGAAGTGAAGAGGTTGATAAACAGGGATATTATGCTCAAGCGCAAGTTGTTTTACGGGAGATGGCGTTAGTTTTTGTCCACGACCCGATTTACGATCTGGCTGAGTATAAACCGCGATAATTTCATGGGAAGTTTTTAATAAAGCCGCCAATGCTGTTGCAGCAAATTCGGGGGTGCCAGCAAAAATAATTTTCACAAATGCAATCCAAAAAGAGTTTAGGCGTAGTATACGTGAAAAACGATTGAAGCTCTAAAATCATGGCGATTGAGCATTTTAGTTTTTAAATAGTGAACAAAAAATTATTGAAAAACTTTTATTGATAAAAAAAGGTTATGAAAAAATAAAAAATTATTCATGTAAGTTTTGCTAAATATTGACTGTCTATTACTGTTCTTGGCTTTCCGAATATTATTTGCTTCTATAGAATGGAGAATGATCAAATTATGATGATGAGTCAATATTCCGACTGATCTAACGCTATATCAGTATCATTCGCCAGAGCGGGAAAAATTCCGCTCAAGCACAACTTGTTGGAAACACTAATGCCTGACTATCGTTCAAAAACATCGACACACGGAAGAAATATGGCTGGCGCACGTGGCTTATGGCGTGCAACAGGAATGAAAGATGAGGATTTCGGCAAACCGATTATTGCGGTGGTCAACTCATTTACTCAATTTGTGCCAGGCCATGTACATCTTAAAGATCTAGGGCAGCTTGTCGCAGCAGAAATTCAGGCAGCAGGTGGTGTTGCTAAAGAGTTCAATACGATTGCAGTTGATGACGGGATCGCAATGGGGCATGACGGCATGCTTTATTCTTTACCATCACGTGATTTGATTGCTGACTCAGTTGAATATATGGTGAATGCACACTGTGCAGATGCCATGGTGTGTATTTCAAACTGTGACAAGATTACTCCGGGAATGCTCATGGCTGCGATGCGTCTGAATATTCCTGTTGTTTTCGTGTCTGGCGGACCAATGGAAGCTGGTAAGGTTAAGTTCCGCGGTAATGAAAAAGCGATTGACCTTGTTGATGCAATGGTTGTTGCGGCTGATGAAAGTTATACAGACGAAGAAGTTGAAGAATTTGAACGTTCGGCATGTCCAACCTGTGGTTCATGTTCAGGTATGTTCACTGCAAACTCAATGAACTGTTTAACAGAAGCTTTAGGTTTATCTTTACCGGGTAATGGTTCGATTGTTGCGACGCATGCAAACCGTAAAAAATTATTCTTAAAAGCAGGCCAACTTATTGTTGAATTGGCTAAGCGCTATTATGAACAAGAAGATGCAAGCATTTTACCTCGTTCGATTGCAACCAAGGCTGCATTTAAAAATGCGATGACTCTTGATATTGCAATGGGTGGTTCAACCAATACCGTTCTGCATTTATTGGCTGCGGCAAGTGAAGCTGAAGTTGATTTTACAATGGACGATATTGACGAATTATCACGTCGAGTTCCTGTATTGTCTAAAGTAGCGCCTGCAAAACAAGACGTTCATATGGAAGATGTTCATCGTGCTGGCGGTATCATGGCGATCTTAGGTGAACTTGATCGCGCGAATTTGCTTGATGTATCTGTACCGACTGTACATGAGAAAACTTTAAAAGATGCATTAGATAAGTGGGACATTATTCGTACTGAAGATGCAGACGTTTATGAATTCTATCGTTCATCACCAGGTGGTGTTCCAACTCAAGTTGCATTCTCGCAAAATCGCTATTATTCAACATTAGATGGCGACCGTGAAAAAGGCGTTATCCGTAATGCAGAACATGCATTCTCTAAAGATGGTGGTTTAGCGGTTCTATACGGCAACATCGCGCTTGATGGTTGTATCGTGAAAACTGCAGGTGTTGATGAATCAATCTTGAAATTTACTGGTACAGCGCGTGTATTTGAGAGCCAAGATGCAGCTGTAGATGCAATTTTGGGTCATAATATTAAAGCTGGCGATGTGGTTGTGATTCGTTACGAAGGTCCACGTGGTGGCCCAGGTATGCAAGAAATGCTTTACCCAACTAGCTATCTTAAATCGAAAGGTTTAGGAAAAGACTGTGCATTGGTAACAGATGGTCGTTTCTCTGGTGGTTCATCAGGTCTTTCAATTGGACACGTTTCACCAGAAGCGGCTGAAGGTGGTGCAATTGGTTTGGTTGAAGATGGCGATACCATTGAAATCGATATTCCAAACCGTACGATTCACTTAAACGTTGATGATGCGACTATGGCACATCGTCGTACAGTGCAAGAAGCGAAAGGCTGGCATCCGAAAGAAGAACGTAAACGTAAAGTATCAAAAGCGTTAAAAGTTTATGCAATGCATACAACAAGTGCAGCGAAAGGAGCTGTACGCGTTCTATAAAATATTCAATTTTAATAATTGATTAGGAATCATGCACCCTTTAACACGATGAATTGCTATCATGTTAAGGGTGCATTTTTCATGTCTGGTAAAAAAAATCAGCTTGTAGAAAAAGGTGTTTTTAGATCATTCTATGGGTTTGCCATAAAATGGTGATAAAATCTTCACCTACGTAGAAACTTGCTAAAAACATGACTTATTTTCTGCGTAAACTAAGGTAGTTATATTTCAATCTCGACTACTGTTTTACCTTGCACTATGATCAAAACAATCTTTGATCTCGCTTAGGATTTATTTTTTAGAGGCACAACTCATGTCACTGCTACGCCGTTGGTTTGACCCTATTCGATCGAGCTGGTTTTACCAAAAGCCTTCTCGTCAAGCGGTGTTACCCACGGAAAATGGTTTAAGTATTTATTTACGACTTGATGATGTGTATAGCTATTTGGCTGTTCAGCAATTGTCTCAGCTAGATGAAATTTTAAGTGATGAACTTAAGCCTTTAAAAATTATTATTTCGCATACGGCTTCTGAACCTCCAAACAGCATGTCGCATGAAGAGTGGCAAAATTATTGTTTAAATGATGCCAAGATATTAGCCAAACAACATCGTTTCGGTTTCGATGAATTTCCAGAAATCCCCAGCCCAGAATCTTTAAAACAAGCGGCAGTCATATTAAAAAGAACCCCATTACAAGGTCAGAATTTCTTTCATTTACTAGAAGATATTTTTCACATGCTTTGGCAGCAACAATATGGAAAGTTGCGTACTTTACATGCCATGGCAGTTAAACATCAGCTTCCTCAACATTTTTCAGAACGCATTTTTACGGATGAGCCTGTACCCGCGGCATACTTTGAATTTGGTGGACGTAAATATCACGCAGTAGATGATTTATTACGTTTAACTCGTCGTCTGAAGCAGCAAAAGTTACTGAAGGGCAATCCAATTTTTTTAATTAATCATATCGAATGGCGTGAACATTTGATTAATGATGCGGAGGCACTTACCGAGATTCAGACCCTTCATCCTGAGCTTGATATCTATATTGCTTTAGAAGATCCAATGAGCTGGCTGTTACTTGCCTATATTAAAGAAGAGCTGGCTGATTATTATGATATTCAACTAAAAGTTTACCCTTTAAGTTATCAAAGTCGAGACTGGTTTGACTGGAGTTTGGCGACGCGTGTTTCTAAACGAACAGGTGTGGCCTTTACGCCATTTTGTCGTCCTACTGAGGAAAGCACATTAGAGATGGCAAAGCTTTTCTATAGTGTGCAAGAAAATCAGCAAATTGATACGATTTTCACAATATTGCAGGCAGTTTGGACGAAAGGAAAAGATTTATCTTTCTTAAAACATTTCCAACAGTTACAGCAGCAACTTGGGATTGAGCAGCTAACCGACCAAGATGTGCAATCTGTTTTGGCGCAGAATGATGCACTTTGCAAAGACAAGCATCAGCCTGATTTACCGGTTTTAGAGCTGCGTATTGATGGTCAGACCTACGTATTTAATAGCTTGTATCGTGTGTGGATGATCGAAAGTATTTTTAGCAATGTATTAGAAGAAAAATATAAAACAGCCTCAACTTTTAATTGAGGCCTACTCCTAAAAACAAGAATAGGGCAGTACCTGTTTTTTCCGTAGCATATCCTTTAAGGAATCGGAGATAAACAGTGACTTTTTTAGCAATTATTATAGTGGTCTTTGCTTTCGCAGGCATGATTAAAGGCATGATCGGTTTAGGATTGCCCGCGGTATCGATGGGCTTACTCACCATCGCAATGAGCCCTTTTCAGGCAGCATCTCTGCTCATTGTCCCTTCAATGGTCACCAACGTCTGGCAGCTTTTTGCTGAAGGACATGTCTGGGCCTTTATTCGCCGTTTCTGGACTTTGCTTGTGGGCATTGTGGTGGGCTCAATATGGAGCTTTCTACCCACTTTAAGCCAAAGTCATGGGCATAGTAGTGAGATTTTATTAGGCTGCATGTTGGCCCTATATGGACTCTATGGTCTGTGCGTGAAGAAACTTCCACACTTAGGAAAGTATGAACGTTGGCTATCACCGATTATTGGATATATCGGCGGGGCGGTGACTGTAGCAACTGGTGTCATTATTATTCCAATCGTTCCTTATTTGCAGTCTTTACATTTAAAGCGTGATGAGTTGGTTCAGGCTTTAGGACTAACGTTTACTGTCTCTACCATTTGTCTTGCAGTCTTTTTACACCACAACCCTATGTCGGGAATGACATTGGATTATCGTTTATCTTTTGCTGCATTATTGGCGGCTCTCGTTGGAATGTGGTTAGGTAAAAAAATCCGTTATCGGTTAAATGAGCAATTATTTCGCCGTATCTTTTTTATAGGTTTGGTGTCATTAGGGCTTTATATGATTTTGCATTAAGCCAATTTTTAAGGGCGATGTTGCAATAAAAAATCTGAAAATTGTTTATAACTATTAGGTAGCTGATTGAAATTTTGTGTGGCCAAAAGCAGTTTACGATTTGCCCACGCACCTAGTAGTTGAATGGAATGAAAGTCATAGTCCGATTGCAAACGCTGGGCAGCACGAGCCGGCATAATCGCAATTCCGACACCTTTGGCGACTACTTCCGCAATCGCACCAAAATTAGGTAAGCGCAAACGGTACTGTATGTTAAAGCCCAATAGCTTAGCTTGAGTTTCGATGGACTGTTGCAACGAATGGTGGGGTTTAAGACCAATAAAACCATAACTTAAAGCCTCTACCAAATTCAGCTCTTGGTGTTGAGCTAAATTGTGAGTAGGAGGACAAATCAGAACTAATGGATCACTAGCAAATTCCTTAGTTTGCAAATGGCGGGTATCAAAAAAACTTGAGACCAGCCCAAGATTTGCAACTCCTTGCGTTAATGCCTCTACAATTTCTGAACTTTCTGCCTCGTGTAAATCAATGTTTATTTCGGGATGAAGCACCAAATATTGTGGTAATAACGGAGGCAAATATTCGCTTTGAGCAGAAGAATTACACCAAAGCGTTAATGACTCTGTTGTAGGTGGCCTAAACCTCTGCATTTCTTGTTCGAGCTGCTCTTTTTGTGTCATCAGTTGACGGGCATGCTCTACAAACGCGTGTCCCGCTGTGGTGAGCTCCACTCCCGTCGTCTGGCGAATAAATAAGGGCGTTTCAAAATATTGTTCGAGTTTTTTTATACGTTCACTGGCGGCTTGAAGTGAAATTGCAGAGCGGTCTGCACCTTTGGTTAGACTACCCGTAGAGACAATATGAAGAACCAGCTGTAAATCAAAAAAATCAAAACGCATGACAGGGAACGTATTGAAGGCTAAAAAGTCATCATACTAAATCGTAATAAAAAAAGGCAGCTTGCGCTGCCTTTTTGAATTTAGGTTTTATCTTTTAAACTAAACAGCCAATTTAAAATAATGGCTGCAAAAGTTGCGGTACCAATACCACCTAAGTTGAAGTTACCGAACAATAATTCAAAGTTACCGGCACCTAAAATAATCGTGACT
This sequence comes from Acinetobacter sp. AOR43_HL, assembly GCF_027854635.1. Lineage (NCBI taxonomy): Bacteria > Pseudomonadati > Pseudomonadota > Gammaproteobacteria > Moraxellales > Moraxellaceae > Acinetobacter > Acinetobacter sp. AOR43_HL. Next base: position 359,048 of record NZ_JAKTHX010000032.1, on the reverse strand, counting down.
GAAGCAACAATTAGATTTTTATTGTTAGAAAAATCAACTTTGTTTTCGATCCAGATTTTGGCCCCAGCAATGGTAATTAAACCAAACACAACAATAGACGCGCCTGTTAAAACAGCACTTGGAATAGTACTAATTACCGCACCAAATTTTGGAGATAAACCTAAGAAAATTGCAAAGACACCTGCGATCACAAAAACAATGGTTGAGTACACACGAGTGACTGCCATCACACCAATGTTTTCACCGTAAGTAGTCATCCCTGGAGCGCCGACACTACCAGAAAGCGTTGTTGCTAAACCATCTGCAACAAATGCTTTACCTAATTGTGGAGTCAGGTTTTCACCAGTCATCGCGCCAACAGCTTTAATATGTCCTAGATTTTCTGCTACTAAGATAAGCGCAACTGGCGCAATAATTAGCATAGCATTCGTGTCAAAAGTAGGATGCGAAAAGCTTGGAATCCCAAACCATGCGGCTTGTGAGATCTGGCTAAAATCGATTGGTTTACCTAAACCTAGCCCATTGGTGGTGATGGCATAAATCACATAAGCCAAGATCAAACCAATCAACAGAAGCAAGCGTTGCAACAGGCCACGAGTAAAGACTGCAATACTACCCATACAAAGTACGGTAATTAAGGCCATCCACATTTCAAATGGTTGGCCTGCAACACCTTTAATCGTAACAGGTGCAAGGTTCAGACCAATAATCATCACAATGGCACCAGTCACCACAGGCGGCATGAGTTTTTCAATCCAGCGTGTACCAGTAAGCATCACGATAAAACCGATGATGGCATAAAAAACACCACATGCTACGATTCCACCTAAAGCCATAGATAGATTTGGATTGGCACCTGAACCTGTAATATGCCCAGTTGCAGCTGCAACCACCCCAATAAAGGCAAAACTTGATCCTAAATAACTTGGAACACGACCACCTGTAATTAAGAAAAAGAGAATGGTACAGATTCCAGACATTAAAATAGCAAGGTTAGGATTAAAACCCATGAGTAAGGGTGCTAAAACAGTCGCTCCAAACATAGCAAATGCATGTTGAATACCCAAAACAGCACTTTGAACGGGTGGGAGATATTCATTGGTAGAGACTGGCCGATGGTCAATATCACCTTGGTAAGGCTGCCATTTTGGAAACCAATTGGACATAAAATAAGCTCATTATTCTTTAATTGCTGCCATGATACTCTTTCTTGAGAGTGCATTTAATCTCTAGAGAGAAGTATATGAGTGAAAAGTAATTATTTTTTAACGATTGGTATAATTTTAAAAAAACTAAATGTGCGTATTTAGTTATTTTTTTCTTATAAAGATTAATTTTATGATTTTTAAAAAATATTCAAAAAAATAGAAAATCGGAGAAAATTTAAGAAAAATAAAGAACTTTGCAAGTAAAAAGCAGCACATCGAGATGCACTGCTTTATAAAACAATTGGTAAAATCAGCTTAACCTGTATTACGTAAACCAGCAGCGATACCCGCAATACTCACCATAAGTGCATGGTCAACAGGGGTGTGTTCTGCCTGACGCTCAGTAAGATAATCACGACGGCGTTTCATGAGTTCAGCCTGTAAAAGATGCAAAGGAAGTAAGTACGGTTTACGAACCTGCATGGATTGATCAAGAACTTCATTATTACTCAGAAGCTTTGATTCATCTTTCAATTTAAGTAGTGTTTCAACAGCATCTTTTAAGCGCTGACGTAATTGGTTACCGAGCACTTTTAAATCTTCATCTTCAGTCAAATGAGACTCGTAATAGAGTGCAATGTTGGCATCGGATTTAGACAATACCATTTCCAGCATATCAATGAGTGTCTGGAAATAAGGCCATTGCTGGAGCATTTGATCAAGTGTTGCTTTTTGCTGATCTGCAATCACTTCATTAATGGCAGCACCTGTACCTAGCCATGCAGGCAACATCAAACGGATTTGTGTCCAAGCAAATACCCATGGAATCGCACGTAAAGACTCGATGCCGCCACTCACTTTTCGTTTTGCAGGACGCGAGCCTAAAGGCAACATTTGTAATTCGAGTTCAGGCGTAACGGTCCGTAAATACTTGACAAAATGTGGGTTTTCACGAACTGTCTGGCGATAGACCTTAACAGAATGATCAGTCATGCGATTCATGAGTTCACGCCACTCAGCCTTAGGCTCTGGTGGTGGTAATAAGGTCGCTTCAAGTGTTGCTGCGGTATAGATCTCAAGGTTTTGCATCGCAATTCCTTCTAGACCGAATTTGAAGCGGATCATTTCCCCTTGTTCAGTGACCCGAATTGCACCAGAAATCGAACCAGGCGGCTGTGAGAATAGAGCTTGTTGGGTTGGTGCGCCACCACGGCTAATTGATCCGCCGCGACCGTGGAATAGGGTCAACTGTACGCCGTGTGTTTGAGCAATTGCAGTCAGCTCTTCTTGAGCACGATATTGCGCCCAGTTGGCAGACATAAAACCGGCATCTTTTGCTGAGTCGGAGTAACCGATCATGACTTCGTGTTTACCCTGAATGTGCTGTTTGTACCAATGCATATTGAACAGCGTATTCATGGTAGTTGCAGCGCCATCTAAGTCTTTTAAAGTCTCAAATAGAGGAACTACACGTAAAGGATGCTGAATACCTGCTTCTTTTTGCAATAACAACACAGCTAAAACATCACTTGGATATTCAGCCATCGAAATAATATATGCCCCTAAAGACTCAGGTGGTTGGTCTGCCAAAGTACGCATGGTTGCAAATACTTCTTGGACATCTGGGTGTCCAATTAAACTACCTTCAGGCTCATTAATATATTTCGGTAAAAGCGGACGTTTACTTTGTAATTCTTGAATGAGGAAGTTTTGGCGTGCTTGCTCAGTCCACGATTCAAAATTACCTAAACCTAAATATTCGGTAATGGCTGAAATCGCTTGGCGATGACGGCCTGATTCTTGGCGAATGTCGAGTTTAAGTAATTCAATACCAAAACAGTTCACACGGTAGATAAAGTCGAGCAGTTGACCATTCGCAATTTCAGGTAGGTTACTGTCGATTAAAGAGCGATAGCACAGCAATAATGGTTGTAAAAGCTCATCTTTACTTTTAATGACATTGCTGTCGTCTGCTTCTAAGCCTTGTAAACGCTGAGCTAACCAGTGTCGAGTTGCTTTTAAACGTTCTCGTGTAGCACGTAAATATTCACGATAAGGTTCTGCATGTTGGCTACCAATTGCCTGAATCATTTCTTCGGAACAAGTCTGGATTGAAAGTTCCCAACGTAAGTTTTCGATATCTCTTAAATACAGATCGGCAGCTTGCCAGCGTGATAACCACAGTACTTCTTGGGTAATTTGATGGGTAACATTTGGGTTGCCATCACGGTCTCCACCCATCCAAGATGCGAAACGTACTGGTGCAATATTAAGTGGTAAATTGAGTTGGCAGTTTTCTTGAACTAATTCATTTAACTCGCGAATGAATTTAGGTACAGCATTCCAAAGTGTTTGCTCAATTGTGGCAAATCCCCATTTTGCTTCATCGACTGGAGTTGGACGGTGCTGTCTGATTTCATCTGTTTGCCAAGCCGAACTAATTTGTTGCTTTAAATTCGCAAGTGCATTTTGGCGTTCGCGTGGGGTAAGTTTTTGCTGATCAAGCTGTGAGAGACATGCGTTAATATCATCATATTTTTGAATGAGGGTACGACGACTCACTTCAGTTGGGTGCGCCGTAAGTACTAACTCAATTTTAAGATCGCAAATTTGCTGGAATAGTTTTTCTGTTGAAATACTTTTATCTTTAAATTTTTGAAATAAGTGAACAAGCGGATTCGGAGAGTTTGCATCCGAATCAAACTCTGCCTGTCTGCGGCTACGGACCACATGATATTGCTCGGCAATATTGGCAAAATTGAGGAAGTGAGAAAAAGCGCGGGTGAGAGGAAGTAACTCTTCATCGGGCAGTTCTAAAAATAATTGTTCTAGTTGCTTTTCGGCTTCAGCTTGACCATCACGTGCACCTTTGGCAAGAGCACGGATTTGCTCGATCTGATTAAACAGTTCTTGTCCTGCATGTTGTTTTAGGGTTTCACCTAACAAATTACCAAGTAAGCGGACATCCTCACGCAGTGGCGCATCGATTTGCTGAACCATGCTATTTTCTCCTGTTCTTATTCTTATCGAATATAGCGCGATTAACAAACATTCCAAGCTTTGAGCGTAAGAAAATGTGAATTTTTGCTTAAAAAATAACATTTAATTCGCTTGTAGTGTCTTAAAAGCTGGCATGCACTCAGCGCAACTTTTGACAATCGGACTTTGGTTTAATTCCGATATTTGAGTAGGAATAAATCAATTGCGTCGCGAATAATTTGCTCTAGCTCCTGTGCATTTGGGGCAGCAGTAATGCCCAGTAAAACCTTGTGATGGCGTACACCAAGCAATAAGGTCAAAAGCAGTTCTGTTTGATAGATTGGATCATCGGCTTGAATGAAACCTAATTGAGCAGCTTTTTGAAAAAACTCAGCTAATTGATTTTCCATTCGTGTATGTGAAGCTTCAAAAAACTGTAGGGCGAGTGGGTTCTGTTCGGCTGCAAGCTCCAACAATACATGATCAAGCTTTAATGCTTCAGGTGAATAAATAATTTGTAAGGCACGTGAACATACAATAAAGAGTGTTTGATAGAAGTCTGCCGATGTATCTAAGTCAAATTGTTTAGTGCACAGTGTCTCTTCACAAGTTTCCGTAATCGCGCAGATAAACAGGTTCACTTTATCTTGAAAGTGGTTATAAACCGTGAGTTTAGTAACGCCTGCTTCCTGTGCAATCTGGTTCATGCTAGTACCGTGATAACCGGATTTTAAAAAAATAGCTTTCGCGGCTTGTAGGATACGAGCACGCTTTTCCAGATCTTTGGGGCGACCACTTTGATTAACTGTTTGCACAAAACCCTCTAATAAAAGTTTAGAAAAATAAATATTTATAAGTTTTTTTTAATTAATGTACTCGTAGGTATATTAATTAAAAAACAAACAAACTATGATGCAAGCATATTGTGCCTTAAAAAATCAGTTTGAATAAGAGCGATAAGATATGAATCTGTTAAAACCTCTCATCATGAGTATGGTGATTGTTTGTACGGTCACATTAATGGGATGCAGTAAAGAAGCACCCAAAACAGAAGAAATACCCTATGTGATGGTGGCGCAGCCATTAACCACACTCAATGAACAAAAAAGCTATGCAGGGGATGTGCAGGCTAGACAACAAACGGCTTTGGCATTTCGGGTTGGTGGACAAGTTACGGCGCGCTATGTGGATGTAGGCGACCGAGTTAAAGTTGGACAAGTATTAGCAAAACTCGATGTGGCAGATGCTCAGTTACAATTAAATGCTGCTAAAGCCCAACTGGATAATGCACAGGCTTCGGCAAAAACAGCAGCAGATGAACTTAAACGTTTTCAACAATTACTCCCGATTAATGCAGTGAGCCGTTCGCAGTATGACACTGTAAAAAATCAATATGACGCGGCACAAGCGGCATTACAACAAGCTCGTTCTAACTATGAGGTTTCTGCCAACCAAACTGGTTATAACCAACTCGTTTCTAACAAAAATGGTGTTATTACAGCGCGAAACATAGAAATTGGACAAGTCGTGGCAGCAGGACAAGCTGCTTATCAACTGGCAATTGATGGAGAGCGTGAAGTTGTTATTGGTGTTCCTGAACAAGCAGTTGCCGAGATTAAAGTTGGTCAAGGCGCTTGGATCACCTTGTGGTCTAAACCGAATGAAAGGTTTGCCGGATATGTACGCGAAGTTTCTCCGGCAGCGGATCAGTCTCGTACCTTTACAGTGAAAGTTGCACTCAAAGAAGGGCAGTCTGTTATCCAACTTGGACAAAGTGCACGCGTATTTTTTACCTCAACTCAAACCAACGTGATGAGTGTGCCACTTTCGAGCGTTTCAGCAACAGATAACCAGCCTTATGTCTGGGTTGTTAATGCGAATCAGACTTTACGTAAAGTACCTGTAACGGTTGGTGCATATGGCAGAGACAGTGTACCCGTGCTATCTGGTTTAACACCAAATGATTGGGTGGTGATTGGTGGTGTGCATTTGCTACGCGATAAGCAGAAGATTCATCCGATTGACCGTGAAAACCGTGCGGTGAAAATTCAGGGAGCAATCCAGCCATGAAATTCAATCTCTCGGAATGGGCATTAAATAATAAAGGTATCGTCCTTTATTTTATGCTGTTACTTGGCATTATCGGTGCGATCTCTTATTCAAAACTCTCACAAAGTGAAGACCCACCATTTACCTTTAAAGTCATGGTCGTACAAACCTATTGGCCGGGAGCAACAGCGAAAGAAGTTTCAACGCTGGTGACTGACCGTATCGAAAAGGAACTGATGACAACAGGGCAGTATGACAAGATCATGGCTTACTCCCGCCCGGGGGAGTCGATGGTTACGTTTGTTGCCAAGGACTCGCTGACATCGGCACAGATCCCTGACGTTTGGTATAACGTTCGTAAGAAGGTGAATGATATTCGCCATGAACTGCCAAACGGTGTACAAGGCCCATTTTTTAACGATGAATTTGGGGACACTTTCGGTAATATTTATGTACTGACAGGCAAAGACTTTGACTATGCACTTTTGAAAGAATATGCAGATCGTTTGCAATTACAGCTTCAACGAGTCAAAGATGTCAGTAAGGTCGAATTGATTGGTCTGCAAGATCAAAAAATCTGGGTTGAGATTTCTAACACTAAAGCGGTGCAGCTCGGAATTCCAGTTACAGCGATTCAAGAAGCCTTACAAAAGCAAAATAGTATGGCAAGTGCGGGCTTTTTTGAAACGGGTACAGACCGTATTCAAATTAGAGTAAGTGGTCATCTACAAAACATTGATGAAATTAAAAAAACACCTTTATTGGTCGGAGATAAAACCATCCAGCTTGGTGACGTCGCGGATGTCTATCGTGGTTTTAGTCAGCCTGCTCAACCACGTATGCGTTTCATGGGTGAAAATGGTATTGGCATTGCCGTTTCGATGCGTAAGGGCGGTGACATTATTGCCCTTGGTAAAAATCTAGAAACAGAATTTGCCCAACTGCAAAAGACCTTGCCACTCGGCATGAAATTGCAAAAAGTTTCTGACCAACCTGTAGCAGTACAACGCAGTATTCATGAGTTTGTGAAGGTACTCGCTGAAGCAGTCATTATTGTCTTGTTAGTGAGTTTTTTCTCTTTAGGCTTCCGTACGGGATTGGTGGTCGCTTTTTCTATTCCTTTAGTTTTAGCAATGACCTTTGCCGGTATGAGTTTATTCGATGTCGGACTGCATAAGATTTCACTTGGTGCTTTGATCTTGGCGTTAGGTCTGTTAGTCGATGACGCCATTATCGCCGTCGAGATGATGGCCATTAAGATGGAGCAGGGTTATAGCCGAATTAAAGCCGCCGGATTTGCGTGGAAAACCACAGCATTTCCAATGTTAACCGGAACACTTATCACTGCGGCAGGTTTTTTACCGATTGCTACGGCTCAGTCTAGTACAGGCGAATACACACGCTCTATTTTTCAGGTCGTGACCATTGCTTTATTGGTGTCTTGGATCGCGGCAGTTTTATTCGTACCTTATTTAGGTGAAAAGCTATTACCAGACTTTACCAAGTTAGGACATCAGGCCCCTTGGTATGTCCGTTTGTGGGCAAGATTAACGAAAAAAACGCAACCGCAAACTGTGGCAATTTCACAGGACCATCATTACGATCCTTATCAATCTAGTTTCTATTTACGTTTTAGAAAGATGGTCGAGTTTTGTGTGACCTATCGTAAAACCGTGATTGCAACGACAGTGGGGATTTTTGTACTCTCTGTGCTGATGTTTAAGATGGTACCTCAGCAGTTTTTCCCGCCTTCAAACCGTGCCGAGATTTTAGTCGATTTAAAGCTTGAAGAAGGTGCTTCTTTAACAGCAACAGAACAAGCTGTGAAAAAGGTTGAAAAATTCTTGTCTAAACAAAAAGGTATTGATAACTATGTGGCCTATGTAGGGACAGGTTCACCACGTTTTTATTTGCCTTTAGACCAGCAATTACCGCAAGCCAGCTTTGCTCAGTTTGTTGTACTCGCATCATCGCTTGATGATCGTGATGACATTCGTCGTTCGTTAGAAACACAAATTAAGCAGTTACTCCCACAAGTCCGTACTCGTGTGTCATTACTTGAAAATGGCCCACCTGTTGGTTATCCATTGCAATATCGTGTGTCAGGTGAAGATTTAAATCTGGTACGTAAAGAAGCGCAGCAAGTCGCTAAAGTAATGAGTGAAAACCCGAATACCACCAATGTGCATTTAGATTGGGGCGAGCCAAGTAAGATCATTTCCATTCAAATTGATCAAGACCGTGCTCGACAAATGGGTGTCTCTAGTCTGGATTTAGCGAACTTCATTAATGCATCAATTACAGGTAGTGCGATTGAGCAATATCGTGAAAAGCGTGAACTCATCGAAATTCGCTTACGTGGGGACCAAGCAGAGCGCGTTGAAGTGGCTTCACTGGCAAGCTTAGCTGTGCCAACGAACAATGGAACCACTGTACCTTTAGCTCAAATCGCGAAGATTGAGTATAAGTTTGAAGATGGTTTGATCTGGCATCGTAACCGCTTACCGACGATTACTGTTCGCGCAGATATTCGTACCAATTTACAGCCTGCTACCGTTGTGGGTGAGTTAGCTGAATCAATGGATAAGTTACGTGCTGAATTGCCAAGTGGTTATCTCATTGAAGTGGGTGGAACCGTAGAAGAGTCTGCACGTGGGCAAGATTCTGTGAATGCGGGTATGCCACTCTTCTTGGCAGTGGTCATGACATTACTAATGATTCAGCTCAAAAGCTTGTCTCGCTCGACCATCGTGTTGTTAACAGCTCCACTGGGTTTAATTGGTGTTGTTTTATTCTTACTGTTATTTAACAAACCATTTGGCTTTGTGGCCATGTTAGGCACAATTGCGCTCTCTGGCATGATCATGCGTAACTCGCTTATTTTGATTGATCAAATTGAGCAGGACCGACAAGCGGGACATCCAACTTGGGAAGCAATTATTGAAGCGACAGTGCGACGATTCCGTCCAATTATTTTGACTGCTTTAGCCGCTGTTCTGGCCATGATTCCACTTTCGCGAAGTATTTTCTTTGGTCCGATGGCTGTTGCGATCATGGGCGGCTTGATTGTTGCCACCTTACTGACATTATTTTTCCTACCTGCACTGTATGCAGCGTGGTTTAAGGTGAAAAAAACCGCATAAAATACATAAATTTTTTGTGAATAAAGGTGCGAAATATTGAAAACTCCAATATAGTAGCACCTGTCTTTACACAAAAAATACAGGATTATTTCGCTGCATAAAAAATAGGCAAAATGCAGTGAATTGAGGTGAAATACAGATGGGGCAAGACCATATCGAACAGCATCGCCGCTATATAGTAATTTCTTATGCGTTCATGTTTCTTGCATTGTTTACGGTTATTTTTGCGGCCTTTGCTTATTTGGTCGCTCGTAAAGTGGCAGTTGTAGATAATGCAGAAGTTTGGATTCATGCGCATGCGCTATGGATTATGCGCAATGCTATTCTATTTCTATTTATGGCAATTTTTGCTGTTGTCTGGTTTATTCCGCTCTTCTTCTTTGCATGGGATAGTAATCTTTGGGTCACAGCCTCTACGGTTGCTGGCGTAGTTTTTAGCGCTATTGCGTGGTTATTTCTATTAAATGCATGGTTAAAAGGCTTGTCTAAATATTTAAAAAATAAGGCAGTTTTTTAATATATCTATTTTTTAAACATTTCCCCCTTGTAAATTCGGCTAAAGCCCCCCATTTAGTCGGCAATAGAGTATTGATAAAATTCCGTGAGGAGCACCGCCAAAAATGGCTAAACGTGATTATTATGAGGTTTTAGGCGTTTCAAAAACCGCAAGTGATGATGAGATCAAAAAAGCCTACCGTAAATTGGCGATGAAATATCATCCTGATAGAAACCCTGACAATGCCGAAGCTGAAGAGAAATTTAAAGAAGCTGCTGAAGCTTATGAAGTTTTATCGGACAGCGAAAAGCGTAGCATGTACGATCGCATGGGACATAATGCGTTCGAAGGTGGCTTTGGCGGGGGCGGTGGTGGCTTCGGCGGATTTAGTGCAGAAGATATTTTTAGCCAGTTCGGTGATATCTTCGGTGGCGCATTCGGTGGTGGTGGGCGTCAACAGCGTCAACGTCGCGGATCAGATTTACGCTATGTAATGGAACTTACCCTTGAAGAAGCTGTAAAAGGGGTTAAAAAAACCATTACCTTTACTGCTCCAGCACCATGTGATGTGTGTGATGGTAAAGGTTCTAAAAATCCAAAAGATGTTGAAACCTGTAAAACTTGTCATGGTTCAGGACAAGTTCGTATGCAGCAAGGTTTCTTCTCTGTACAACAAACATGTGGTACGTGTCGTGGTCAAGGTAAAATTATTAAAAACCCTTGTCAGGCATGTCATGGTTCAGGTGTTGCCGATCGCCAGCAAACGTTGGAAGTTACAATTCCAGCGGGTGTAGATAATGGTGACCGCGTTCGTTTGAGTGGTAAAGGCGAAGCAATTCGTGATGGCCAATCAGGTGACTTGTACGTTGAAGTCGTCGTTCGTGAACACGAAATTTTCCAACGTGATGGCGCAGATCTTTATATGGACGTACCAGTGAGCATTGCTGATGCTGCACTTGGTAAGGAAATTGAAATTCCAACTTTGGAAGGCCGTGTTAGCCTGAAAATTCCTGAGGGTACTCAAACAGGTAAATTATTCCGTTTACGTGGCAAAGGCGTTCGTCCAGTACGTAGCAGCATGGTGGGTGATTTACTCTGCCGTATTGTGGTAGAAACACCAGTCAACTTAAATTCTCGCCAACGTGAATTACTTAAAGAGTTGCAAGCTTCTTTTGATGGCGAAGACAGTGCTTCTTCACCGAAGAAAAAATCATTCTTTGATCGTTTGTTCGATTAATGCTTGATTAGACAAGAAATTAAAAAGAAGGCGGATATTGATAAAATATCCGCCTTTTTATTGCGCTGATTCATCTTATTATTTTTATTCTGCTTAAAAGAAAATTACGTCTGCTTACTCTGTAGGGTGAGCAACATCAATATCATTAACACTGACAGTCGGTTCGCTAGAAGCAAGAGTAGGAGCATTTTCGATCACTGGTGCGGCTACTGCTTCTGCCTGTACAGCTACTTTTGGTGCCTCTGCTGCTGTTTCGCCAATAATTGGGTCAATATCTTCAATTTTAACGTCAGTGTTGGCATCAGTTGCTACAGTTTGAGCTGTAGGCGTTGCTGTTTGAGTATTTACGTTTGTTGTAATGCGCGCTTTAGATAAGCTTTCTAATGTGTCTCCTGGCTGGATTGCAGGCTCTGCAAATGCCACTGAACTCATAATCCCCATCATCACTGTAAAGCCAATAATTCTCGAATGCATGCTGAACTCCTTATAGTCATCTTTTTCTCATTCGTGGCTCCGTAGTCTGCCGATCAATTCTTTAACTTTTGTGAAAACAGATTAAATTTCGTCCTAACTCAAAAAATAATTTTTACTTTTTAAGATGAGCAAAGAGTTTTGATATAGTAGGTAAATTACGTAAAACCGAAGATTGGGAAGATTATGTCAGCAGCTCCACGCATTGGTATTTTAGGTGCAGGCGGTCGTATGGGCCGTACGCTTATTCAAGCAGTTCAACAGGCAGGCTATCAATTAGCTGCTGCGGTAGAGCGTCCGGAAAGTAGTTTAGTGGGCACTGATGCAGGTGAGCTTGCTGGTATTGGTTCAGTGGGTGTGAAGGTTTCAGGAAACTTGGCAGAAGTTCTTAAAGACTGCGATGTAATCATTGATTTTACTGCACCAGTTGCAACTGCTCAGCATTTAAAGCTTTGTCGTGAAGCTGGGGTTGCCATGGTTATTGGTACAACAGGTATGTCAGATGAGCAAAAAGCTGAGTTAGACGAAGTCGCTACACATACCCCTGTGGTTTACGCTGCGAACTATTCAGTGGGCGTAAATGTATCAATCAAGTTACTTGAGCTTGCAGCAAAAGTATTTGGCGATACAGTAGATATTGAAGTGATTGAAGCTCACCACCGTCATAAAGTAGATGCGCCGTCAGGTACAGCATTAATGATGGGCGAAGCAATTGCAGATACTTTAGGTCGTAACTTAAAAGAAGTTGCTGTGTATGGCCGTGAAGGGCATACAGGCCCACGTGACCGTCAAACGATTGGCTTTGAAACCATTCGTGGTGGTGACATCGTTGGCGAACACACTGTCATGTTTATTGGTGAAGGTGAGCGTGTTGAAGTGACTCATAAAGCGACTAACCGTATGAACTTTGCTGCTGGTGCAGTACGAGCTGCTGCATGGGTTGTGGGCCGTGAAGCGCGTAAATATGACATGAAAGATGTTTTAGGATTGAACGACGTACAGGTATAAAACCCTGTACGTATTCCATGTGTAGCGAGAAAAACAAGATAGAGCAGAACATGAATAAAAAACAAATTGCCTTGACCACTCTTCTTTGCTTAAGCAGCCTCTGGACGGGGGCTGCTTCTACAGAAAAAGCTAAACTCAGCTTAGACCGCAATAATATTAAAGTCTGGACCTATCAAAAAACTGATAATCCAGTCTTTCAATATAAGGCTGAAACGACATTTGATGTGCCACTTGAACGCGCTGTTGCTGTGATTTTAGATGTAAATCGTGCTGACCAGTGGGTGCCTTATATGGGCAAAGTTGAAATGTTGTCTCAAGATGAGAAAAAAGGTGAGTTCACACTGTATATGGTGTTGGATTTTCCGTTTCCTTTGAAAGATCGTGATGTCGTTGTAAAGGGAAAAATGAGCAAGGCCGCAAATGGTGTTGTGACAATTAAAAATACTGCAATTAGCGGAAATTATCCGATACAACCTGATGTAGTGCGCTTAACACGCTATGAAGGGGATTGGACATTCCAGAAACTTGCAAATAATAAGGTGAAAGTAACGACCAGTGGTTATGCTGATCCTGCTGGTGCAATTCCGTTGAGCTTTGTAAATATGTTTGTTCAACAGCAACCTTATCAGATGCTGCTTAAAATGAAGCGGGAAGTGACCAGTCCAATTTATGAACACCCTAAATTACCAGATATTTTAAAATAAATAGCTTAAAAAAAGCGCCTGAGATCAGGCGCTTTTTTATTAATCTGAACATTGCTGTAAAGCTTGTGCAGGGCTGCTTTCGCGTTTGATTTGAAATAAAACCAATAACAAACCTAACCCTGCCAACAATGCGCCAGCAAAAGATACTGCGCTATAACCCCAACCTAGATCGAGTACTAACGCGCCTGCTGCTGCACCTACGGCATTACCTAAGTTAAACGCACCAATATTCACTGAAGAGGCAAGTCCTGGTGCTTCATGAGCGACTGACATTACACGCATTTGCAAAGGTGGTACTAAAGCAAAGGTTGCTGCACCCCAGATCACTAATGCAATGGCTGCTCCAATCTGGCTTTGTGCAAGAATTGGGAAAGTCACCATCATCACAATCAACAGAACCAAGAAACCAATCAAAGTTTTGTTAATGGACAAATCTGCAAAACGTCCGCCTAAATGGTTACCAATTGAGAAACCGACACCAATCAGCACCAACATGAACGTAATGAAAGTCGGTGAAGCATGGGTAAACTCAGTCAAACTTGGCGCAATATAGGTGTAGAGCGTAAACATTGCACCTGCACCGAGTACGGTGGTGAGTAGCGCAAGGACCACAGGAGTACGCGTTAATACCTTCAACTCAGCTTTCACATTTGGTTTTTGGGCAACCATACCTTGAGGGAGCGCTTTCCATAAAGCCAGCATGGTAATTACACCAAGCAAAGAAATCGCAAGGAAAGACATACGCCAGCCAATGTTTTGCCCAACCCATGTTGCTAACGGTACACCACCAATATTGGCAATGGTTAAACCCATAAACATGGTTGCTACAGCACTGGCCTGTTTATGTGCGGGTACAATGCTTGCCGCTACAACAGAGCCAATCCCGAAGAAGGCACCGTGGTTCAAGCTTGTGATGAGACGTGCACCTAATAAGCTCATATAGCTTGGTGAAAATGCCGCTATCAGGTTACCTACCGTAAAGATCGCCATCAGCAAAATAAGCGCATTACGGCGTGCAAAACCACCGAACCATAGGGTCATGAATGGGGCACCTAGCATGACACCAAGTGCATAACCTGTAATTAACATACCGGCCGTTGGAATTGAAATCCCTAAATCATTAGCGATATTCGGCAACAATCCCATTGGTGAGAATTCAGTGGTGCCAATGGCAAAGGCACCAATTGCCAATGCCAATAACGAGAACGCCGTATTTGATTGAGTGTTCATGAGTTTAGTCCCAAACTGGTGCCCATGGTTCTGGGCTAACTTCACGACTGTTACGATCAAGTTCGGCAATCATTTGCATTTCAGCTGAAGTTAACTCGATATCCTGTGCTTTTAAGTTGCTAATCAGGTTTTCACGTTTAGTCGAAGATGGAATAACTGCAAAACCACGTTGCAATGCCCATGCAAGTGCAATTTGCGCTGTCGTTGCTTTATGCGCTGCTGCAATTTCAGCGAGAACTGGGTCTTGAAGCACTTTGCCGTAGGCAAGCGTCATGTATGAAGTGACATCAATGTTCTTCTCTTGTAAGAAATTTACAAGCTTATGGTTTTGAAGATAAGGGCTTAGCTCAATCTGGTTCGTTGCAATATGTTCTACACCAATTGTGTCAATTGCTTGTTGAGTAAGCTCAATATTGAAGTTTGAAATACCAATTTGTTTAGTTAAGCCCTGTTGTTTTGCTTCACGTAAAAGCTTCATAACTTCAGGAATTGAAACGCCTAAATCTGGCGCTGGCCAATGGATCAACGTGAGGTCAACATGGTCAGTACGAAGCTTTTGTAGGCTCTCTTTTAAGCTTGGAATGAACTTATCTTGAGCAAAATTATCTACCCAGATTTTTGTGGTTAAAAATAAGTCCTGACGGGATACACCGCTTTCGGCAATCGCTTGACCAATCGCTGCCTCATTATCATAAATTTGAGCAGTATCAATGACACGGTAACCTATGTCTAAAGCAGTTTTAACAGAATCAATAACTGCTTGTTCTTTAAGACGGAAAGTTCCTAGACCAAAACGTGGGATATTCATGTATTTACCTAAATTTGAATAATCATTTAACTTGATGTGCATTTTGCTTTTTTTATTGTTGCGAAAAAATAGATGAATAAGCAAAATATCTTTGATCATTAGTCAATAATGGAATAAGACATGAAATCAACAATTGAAGAGCTGGTCGCGTTTATCGCAATCGTTGATACAGGCTCTTTTGTTGCGGCGGCAGAACATTTAAAACAAACGCCTTCAGGAGTCAGTCGATCTTTAACGCGCCTAGAAGCGAAGTTAGATGTGACTTTGTTAGAACGAACGACACGTAAATTAAAACTCACTCAAGAAGGGCAGCAGTTTCTGGTAAAGGCCCGTAAAATCTTAAATGAGCTAAATGCGGCTGAAGAAGAACTACAAAAATCTGATCAGGGCACTGCGGGACTCATTCGCATTGATTCAGCAACGCCGTTTGTCTTACACGTTATTGCGCCATTAATGCATAAGTTTCGTGAGTGCTATCCAAATATTGAAATTGAATTAAATAGTAATGATCAGGTGATTGACCTGCTACAACATAAAACCGATGTGGCATTTCGATTCGGAGAACTTAATGATTCAAGTCTTCATGCCAAATTAGTATGTAAAAGTCGCTTATTTATCGTTGCAAGCCCTGAGTATTTAGAAATTAAGGGTACACCGACACAACCTGAACAGCTTGAACAACACGATTTGATCGGTTTTACCAGACCTGCATATATCAATAGTTGGCCGATTAAAGTTGGCGATGAATATTTTTTTGCGCAATCAAAAATTAAAGCATCAAGTGGGGAGACAGTACGTCAGCTGACGATTAGAGGACATGGTATTGCACGACTATCTGAATTTGAAATTTGGAAAGATATTGAAGAAGGGCGATTGATAGCCTTATTTGAAGACCAAATTGAACATCAGTATCAAAGCATCCATGCTGTGTATTATCAACAAGAGCATCTACCAAAAAGAATTCGTTTATTTATTGAGTTTTTGGCAGAACAGTTAAAAGACGGTTTTAAAAACGCTCTCTAAAAGTAGTGTAACTGTCAGTTGGGAAATGAACTTCTAAAAGTGGAGTCGTTTGTCCTTCTGATGAATGTTGAGACAGAAAATAGCTTTTTTGATGATCTCGGCAGCTAAAATATAAAGTCGAATAAACCGAGTTCACCATTACAACTTCATTTGAGCTATTCCGTTTATATTGATAATGAGAAATCGCATTGGTCTCGTCATCAGTGCGTTGCTCCATTTTATAGTCTTGTTGATTTGTCATTTTTAAATAACCTTCTATGAGGCTTTGGCAAACAGTATGTCTGTACTGCTCATCTTTTGGTTGTTGTTGGCAACCAGCTAAAACAATAGTAAATAACAATATAGCTTTTAATTTCATGACTTTGCTACTTTCTGAGTTGATTTCTATAGCCTAAAGGTGTTCTATAAACCAGTACAGATACAGAAATTTTTAAAAAAGCAGCACAGAATGACTTTCCAATATCAGGTTCTTGCCAATCAATTAGCACATCGTATTTATCAAGATGAGCTTAAACCTCATCAGAAACTTATTTCTTTACGAGATTTTGCTCGTCAGCACAGCATTAGTTTAAGTACAGCAAAAAGTTGTTATGAGTTACTTGAGGCGAGGGGGCTTATTTATGTAAAGCCAAAGTCAGGTTATTTTGTGGTAGCTCGTGCACAATCTGGACCTATTCCTGAAAGTCCAGATTTCTTGTCTTTACCTCGACAAGTTTCAAATCTGGAATTGCATAATCAAATTCAGGAAGCTGCCTTACAAAGCCATCTTGTACCATTAGGCTCTATTCAGTTAACGCCTCATTTTATTCCTGTGGAAGGTTTACGTCGTTCTATTCAACGGGCTTTAAAAAATTGTCAGCCTCAAGACTTTCTTTATTGTAATAAACAAGGACATGAGCAATTAAGAAAAGCGTTATCTGATCATTGGCGTGAAGATGGAATTTTTATCGCGGCAGAAGATATTTTTATTACCAATGGCTGCATGCCTGCTTTGTCTTTGGTGATTCAACATCTAACAGAAGTAGGCGATAGTATTTTAATTCCGACGCCTACTTTTAATGGACAACTACAGCTTATAGCCAGTTTAAAACGGCAGATTATTGAAATTCCAGCGCATCATCGTGGTATCGATCTTGAGCGCTTAGAATCATTTATGAAGCAAGGTTTGGCTAAGGTTTGCTTAATGACAGCCAACTATCAGAACCCATTGGGATATTGTTTAAGTAATTCAGAAAAACAAAAGATTGCCGAATTAGCAGCAAAGTATCAGTGCTTTATTATCGAAGATGATATTTATGGAGAGTGTGGCTACAGCGGTGAGCGACCATTGCCTATACGCTATTGGGACCGTGAAGGCTATGTAATTTGGTGTGGGTCGGTTTCTAAGTCATTGTCGAGTGCGTATCGCGTAGGGTGGTTCTGTTTAAGCGCGAAGCTACAGCATTTAAGGCTTGAGCTGGTAGCCAGTAATATAGGGGTCAATACACCGCTACAATTAGGCCTAGCTGATTTTATTTATAGTCGTGGTTACAGGGAGCATTTAGAGCAGTTAAGACCGAATTTGATGCGGCAAGTCGAGGAGTATCGTAGTTGTATTTTAAATGCCTTTGAAGGTGTTCCAATTGCACTTAGCCAACCAGAAGGGGGTTATGCCTTATGGATGCAGTTACCTAAAACTGTAGATAGTTTGGCGCTCTATTACACTGCAAAATCTCACGGAATTACCGTAGTTCCCGGGCATGTTTTTGGTGAGGATGAACGCTATAGACATTTTATTCGTTTAAATGCAGGTCATGAGTTAACAGCAGATGTCCGCCAAGCAATTAAAGACTTAGCGGACTGGTCACGGCAACAGATTAAAACAGTGAGTTAGCCTTATTCTGCAAAGTCTGCCTTAAGTACAATGCGGTAGCGTGCCTGACCTGAGTGTAGACGTTCAATTGCTTCATTGAGCTGTGACATTGGAAATAGCTCAATTTGAGGTGCAATTTTTTTGCGTGCAGCAAACTTTAAAAGTTGACGTAGTGCAGCAGGTGAACCCGTAGGTGAACCAGTCACTGACTTGGCACCACCAATAAGAGAGCCAACAGAAACAGGAACAGGCTCAAGCGTAAGACCTAAGAAATGTAAGGTTCCGTTTGGTGCCAGTGTTGCAATAAAAGCAGACCAATTTAGAGTCACATTCACGGTACTTAGCAATAAATCGAATTTACCTTTTTGAGCTTTTACTGCCTCTGTATCGCGGCTATTCACTACATGGTCCGCTCCCATTGCCTTGAGTTCTTCTGTTTTGTCAGGATTAGAACTAAAAGCAGTGATTTCACAGCCCCATGCTTTAAGTAGCTTAATGGCGATATGACCTAAACCACCAATACCAATTACACCGACATGATGCGTTGCCTGTATTTTGTGTTTGAGTAGTGGATCAAAAACGGTAATTCCGCCACAAAGTAAAGGACCAGCACTTTCAGCGTCTAAATTTTCAGGGAGGGGAATAGCCCACTGCCAGCCTGCACGGACCTTATCGGCAAAGCCACCCGCATGTCCTACGATTGTTGCAACACTTCCGCCCGTGCACAGTACTTGCTGACCACCAATACATTCATCGCAGGCTTGGCAACTTTCAGCCGTCCAGCCAATGCCGACACGTTGCCCAATTTGTAGACCTTTGGCTTCTGAGCCCAAAGCAACAATTCGTCCAATAATTTCATGACCTGCAACCACAGGGTACACGGTCGAACGCCATTCATTATTTAAAACAGAAATATCAGAATGACATAAACCACAATATTCAACTTTTACCTCAACCTGATGCGGTTGTAATTCACCTGCGTCAAATTGATAGGGAACCAGTTTTTCACCTGCCTGCATTGCAGCATAAGCTTGAATCGTATTATTGCTCATCGGAAACTCCTTAAGCGGCTTTGAACCGTTCTGGTGGGTTATGAAGCTTTAAATTGGCAATCGTTTTCATGATCATCGACCATGCCTACTGCCTGCATAAAAGCATAGCAGGTGGTTGGGCCAACAAATTTGAAACCATTCTTTTTAAGTGTCTTGGAAAGTTTTACGCTCAGTTCGGTTTGAGCAGGGGCCTTACGATAATCTACAACATCATTGTTTTGTGGCGCTGCATCTACAAACTGCCAAAGCCATGTAGGAACATCACCAACTTGTGCTTTGAGCGCTTGCCAAGCAATAGCATTATCACGAATGGCTTTGAGTTTCCCCAAGTGACGAATTAAGCCAGCATCAGATAATTTTAGTTCTAAAAAATCATCTGTAAATGAAGCAATGTCTGCAATCGGATGATTAAAAAAATGCTGACGATAGCTTTCTCTTTTTTTCAATACGGTAATCCATGAAAGGCCCGCTTGCTGACCTTCAAGACAGAGCATTTCAAATAATCGTGCTTCGTCGTGTTCGGGTTTACCCCATTCTTCATCATGGTAAGCAATATAGAGTGGATCGTCGGAACACCATCCGCAACGTTGAGTTTTCATGATAATGCTCCTTATATTTATCTTAGAATTTTAAAGTTTAAATAAGACCCATTCATTTGGGCGAGTATCCCAATAATACAGTTCTGCTTGTGTTAAGTCTTCAAACTTCAGCCAAAAGTCTTTGCCGACTTTGTCTGAAAAACCGGTACTGATCAGTAGGGCATCATCGCTGATTTCCATGATCCAGCCTTGATAGCTATTGCCATTTAAAACGATCTTTTGCTGGTTACCAGACTCGGCAAACTCTACTAAGCGATTGATCAGCGCTTCCGACATAAAATGTTCCTAGCGTAAATATGAATAAGGATTAACAGCACCACGCCCTTTACCATCTAGATAAAGACCATAATGAAGATGAGGTGAAGTATAACGTGCATTGCCCGTATTGCCGACATAGCCAATGAGGTCGCCCTTTTTGACATAGTCACCCACATTTAAGCCACGTTTGTGACCATCAAGATGAGCATAATAATGCCATGTCCCGGCTGGACCTAAAATCCAGATGACTTTGCCACCGAGGTTATTATTACGAAGATCTGCAACGAGTCCTTCGGTTGCACTGTACACTTTGGTTCCACGTGGAGCCAAAATATCAATTCCTTCGTGACTACGACCCTGACTCCGAGCAGCTCCCCATGTGTCTTTTAATTCATCACGGTCAATACCTTTTACAGGTACAGGTAGTCGACTTGGAAGCTGCATACTTTTGAGTTTGATGACTTGAGCAGGTGGAAGTGGGGCAGGTTTTTTAGGTGTACTGGCACAGGCAGCCAAAAGAATAATCAGAAAACCAAGTGAGAAATGAGAAACAAAACGTCGCACAAAATACTCCCTGTCACAGCCATATCAAAATTATTTTACTCACTATGTCATGAACGGCTTGTCGAGATCAATTTTTTCATAGCGGTTGGAACACCTTTGGCAATGGCTTGTTCCGGACTCAACCATTGACCTTCAAGTTCAATAGCCAGATGTTCTTTTTGATCAGGTTCCACGTGGAACACGTGAGCATTAAGTAACCATGTGAAATGAGTGAAGCTATGGCTGATCTGAAAAGTTTGTGCATGAGGCTGTAATTTATATTGCTGGCTTATGCTCAGTCGTTCATGTTCATTTTCTAAAATAGGTAAACAGAATAAACCGCCCCATAGACCATGAGCTTGACGTTGTTGCCAGAACCATTCACCTTCGCACTGAATAATAAGAACATCTGCTGTTTTAACAGGTGGTGTTTTTTTCGGTTTTTTAAAAGGTAATTCTTGTTCTAACCCTTGCTGATAAGCCTGACAATGAGCTTGCATTGGACAATATAAACATAGCGGTTTTTTAGGAGTACAAATGGTTGCACCCAAGTCCATAATCGCTTGCGTGTAATCATGGTTGCGATGTGTAGGGCAAAGCTCTTCAGCGAGTTTCCACATTTCACGTTCGTGTTGTGGTTTGCTTAAGTCATCTTCAATAGCAAAGAAGCGAGCTAAAACGCGTTTCACGTTGCCATCCATAATGACGCCGTACTGACGTAAACCTAAAGACATGAGCGCGCCTGCGGTAGAGCGACCAATGCCAGGTAGTGCAATCCATTCTTCTAGCGTTTCAGGAAATTTACCTTGCTGCGTGACAAGACCAGCCGCTTTATGCAAATTGCGTGCACGAGCGTAGTAACCGAGGCCAGCCCAATAAGGTGCTACTTCATCCCAAGTTGTATGACCTAAAGCGTCTACCGTTGGAAAGCGCTCCATAAAGCGGTCAAAATATTGCAAGACCGTTTTCACCTGAGTCTGTTGTAGCATAATTTCAGAAACCCAAACTTTGTACGGATCATCGGCAACTTGCCAAGGCAAATCGTGACGACCATGTTGATCGAACCAGTTTAAGAGGGCATCAGAAAAAGAAAATTCAGGCATGAACAGCTATAGAAGAGAAGTAAGGGCTAAATTATAGCTGAAATTTGGGTGAAATTTTGTTTAAAGCAAACGAAGAAAATGGACATATAAAAACAGGGGCTACATCAAAAATGTAGTCCCTGTTCTATGGGTAAAAAGAATTAATCCTTTTGTACACCCCAAAGTTGATCTAGTTTCAACGGCTGGTTTTTATAGTAAGGAATGACATGAATGTGGAAATGATCTGAAGTTTTTCCAAAAACTTCACCATCATTAAAGCCAATATGAAAGCCATCTGGTTGATGACGAAGCTGGGTTTCATGACGGGCAATTTCAAGAAGTGTAAGCAAGCCTTGATGTTCTTTAGATGTAATGTCAAAAAAAGAACTAACATGGCGCAGTGGTGTTACTACACAGTGGCCTTTAGATAACGGATTAGAATCAGGCAAAATTACGGCAAATTCATTCTTATCAATGATGTCATATTCATCAAATTCGCAATACGGACATTTTTTGTCAGTCATTGTTGTATCCTCTCATGTTATTCCATTAAACCCCGAGTGCGGGAAATAAGACTAGGCTTTGCTCTAGCTCAACGGGAGTATAGTTATTGAAGTATGGTTTAAAAAATACAGTAAAAATATTGCAAAGTCATAAACATTTAAGGGAGCAAATGCAAAAAAATCATTTGCTCCAAATTTGCTTCTTTTATTTTAGAGTACGATCTAATAAAGCGTACATTTTAGCAAGGCCTTGTTTTTCCGCTTCGCTATTGTAGCCAAGGTCCACACCGTTCGCTTTAGCTCTTTCATCGGCAAGCGGGTTACTAAAGCCATGTTTAGCACCTTCTAAAACCACTACTTCATGTTTAACCTCAGCAGCTTGCATCTCTTTTTCAAAATTAGCAACATCTTCTAAGGTGACCATACTGTCTAATTCACCATGTAGAACTAAAACTTCACCTTGAATGTCGCCTTTTTGAGCAGGAACTTTAGGCGTTAATGTGCCATGGAAAGTTGCAGTTGCTTTTAGTGGAGCACCTGAACGCGCAAGATCTAATACGACTTTACCACCATAGCAGTAACCGACAGCAGCAATTTTCTCACTGTTTACTTCCGGCTGAGCAGCTAAAGTTTGAAGCCCAGCATTGGCACGATCAGTCACCGTGTCTAACTCTTCAAATGTCTGCATCATCCATTCATAGGCTTGAGCTGCGGTCGTTGTAACTTTTTTATCACCATACATATCAATTGCAAGCGCAGCATAGCCGTGTTCAGCAAGTTCACGTGCGCGTTGCTCTGTATATTCGTTACGTCCCCACCACTCAGGAGCAACAATCACACCCGCAACAGGTGTTTCGCTATCTGGAGCCGCAAAGTAACCAATTAAATGGCTACCATCTGGTGCAGTATATTGAATTTCACGGGTTTTAATTGCAGTACTCATGACATTAATCCTGAAATTTAAATCGATTTAAATACGCTTGATTAAAGCATAAAAATTAAGAGCTAAAATAAATAACTATGTAAAAATCTACATCAAAAGAAAAAGATACAAAGCTATAAGCAATAAAAAAAGAAGGAAACTAGTTCCTTCTTTTTATGTGATCATGATTAAATTAAGTTCGGCCTCGAGAAATGAACCCAATTACAGCTAGAATTACAGCTACAACTAATAAAATCACGGCAAAGTCTTTAGATAGCCCTGCAACACCACCAAACCCTAATAGACTGGCAATGAGTGCAATTACTGCAAAAATTATCGCCCAACGGAACATAATGCTGTCCTCCTTATTTTTCATTGTCATTTAACTATATAGCGTGTTTTTTACTCGGAATGTGTCGTTTATGTGGTTGAAATGTATATTAAACAATCATTTTGTGATGTCATAAATACAGCTTCTTTTTTAGTACAGACCACTTCAATGCTATACTGATACATCGTTTTATCTCATCAGCTGTTAAAAGATTATGTCTACCGAGACCTCACTTCGACCACTCTTTTGGAAAAACTATCCGTTAGAGCAACTGACTCAGGCTGAGTGGGAAGCTTTATGTGATGGCTGTGGTTTGTGCTGTCTGGTAAAACTAGAAGATGAAGATACGCATGAGGTGGCTTATACCAAAGTGGCCTGTAAGTTACTTGATTGTGGTACAGGGCGTTGCACGGATTATCCGAATCGTCAGCAGCAAGTACCTGACTGCCTACAATTAACGGTAGAGTCTTTAAAAACAATCCACTGGTTGCCATCAAGCTGTGCCTATAAGCGCTTGAATGAAGGCAAGAATTTACCTTCTTGGCATTATTTAAATACGGGTTCGAGACAAAGCGTGGTTAAAGCGAAAAAGTCAGTTGCAGGACGTTGTATTTCTGAAGTTGATGTCCATGAAGATGATCTTGAAGATTATATTGTACGCTGGGTGCGCTAATTTAGTCTTAAAAGAGAATGTTTGATTACAGCGTATAATAAAGTAACACTTTTATCGTAATTTTTTTGCTCATCTCCGTAATATAACAATAAAAACAAAGGAGATAAAAATGATGAGACGATTAGCAGTCCCCTTATTATGTAGTAGCTTTTTTTTGTTAATGGCCTGTGGGTCTAATAATACCAATTCAAAAAATCCTGAGCAAAATACGACTGCAAAAGCAGATCGGTCTGTTGCCATCAAACAAACTTATCAGGTTGAAGCAGTCTCACATTTTAATGAGCCTTGGGCTGTGACCAGTCTGCCTGATCAGCGTTTATTAGTGACCGAACGGCAAGGTAAATTAAAAATTTTTAACCCAAAAAATAAGCAAATGTTGGACGTGCAAGGTGTTCCAGCGGTGAACTATGGAGGACAGGGTGGTTTAGGAGATGTCATTTTACACCCTGACTTTGCCAAGAATCATTGGGTTTATCTCAGCTATGCTACAAAAGGGCAAGGTGGATCTGGTGCAGTGATTTCACGTGCGAAACTAGATTTATCTCATCCTAATCAGCCAAAACTCACCGATATAAAGCAGATTTGGCAGCAAGTACCTAAAGTCTCGGGACAAGGCCATTATGGACATCGCATGCTTTTTGGTACAGATGGTAAGCTGTGGGTCAGTTCAGGTGAGCGACAAAAGTTTGATCCTGCCCAAAACATGAAAAGTAACTTAGGTAAAATCTTGCGTTTAAATGAGGATGGCACCGCGGCTGTAGGTAACCCTTTTTATAAGCAAGGCGGGGTCACTGCTGAAATATGGTCACTGGGACACCGTAACCCGTTAGGTATGGCTTTTGACCGCCAAGGACAGCTGTGGGTGGTTGAGATGGGGCCTAAAGGTGGTGATGAGCTTAATATTATTACCAAAGGTGAAAATTATGGTTATCCAATCGTTTCAAATGGAGACCACTATTCGGGCCAACCTATTCCAGATCATCACACTCGGCCAGAGTTTAAAGCACCCGAAATTGACTGGACTCCTGTTATCTCTCCATCGAGTATGATCATTTATCGCGGACAACAATTTCCTGCATGGCAAAATAAAGCCTTAATTGGCGGGTTATCTTCCGAAGCGATTATTGTGGTGGATTTAGAGCATAAGCCCGTGAAAGAAGTGCAAAGATTGGATATGAAAAAACGTATTCGTGGGTTGCATGAAGCACAAGATGGTTCGATTTGGGTGATTGAAGATGGCTCAAATGCGCGTTTACTCAAGCTGAGTAAGAAACCCTCTTAATGCTAAGCAAGAGCCTGTAAATAAAGGGCGTGTCTCATAGATTCAAATTGTAGATTTCTGTGAGACACAATAGACTATAGTGAAAAGACGATAAAGCCATTTGAGATGTCAGACACCCATATTCCACTTCCCGAACGCCTGCGCCCAAGAGACTTGTCTGAAATTATTGGGCAAGACCATTTATTAGGTGAACATGCGCCCTTACGTCAAATGATTGATCAGGGACATTTGCCCTCTATTATTTTTTGGGGACCACCAGGCGTTGGTAAAACAACGATTGCTTTACTTTTGGCACAAGCGATAGACCGTCCATTTGTGAGCTTGTCTGCGCTGAATACGGGCGTAAAAGAATTACGTGAAGTGATTGCAGAAAGTGGTGATTTACTGACGCCTGTAGTTTTTATTGATGAAATTCATCGTTTTAATAAATCACAGCAAGATGCTTTATTGGGTGCTGTTGAAAAAGGCAAAATTACTTTAATTGGTGCGACCACTGAAAATCCATCTTTTGAAGTCAATAGTGCGCTTTTATCACGTTGTCAGGTCTATACCTTAAATAGTTTAGACAGTGAGGCAATTCAGACACTACTCAACAATGCACTTCAAAGCGATAAATTCTTAAAAGACCGTTATATCCATATTGAAGAATATGATGCGCTGATTCAATTCGCAGCAGGTGATGCACGTAAAGCGCTTAATTTACTGGACTTGATCGCAAGTACTTTTGAACCAGAAGTTGAAAACACGATTACCAATGCGGTAGTAGTGAAAGTCGCTCAGCAAAATATTGCGCGTTATGACAAATCGGGCGAGCAGCATTACGACCTTGTTTCTGCCTTTATTAAATCAATTCGTGGTAGTGATCCAGATGCAACGCTATATTGGATGGCACGTATGCTTAAAGGCGGAGAAGATCCTGTTTTTATTGCAAGACGTATGCTGATTGCAGCCTCAGAAGACATCGGAAACTCCAACCCCAATGCGCTATTGCTCGCAGGTGAGTGTTTCCGCTCTGTACAAGCGGTAGGTATGCCTGAGGCCCGAATTATTCTAGGTCAAACAGCAGTTTACTTAGCAACGAGTGCAAAAAGTAATAGTACCTATTTAGCGATTAATAAGGCACTTGAACTTGCTGAAAAAACGGCAAATTTACCTGTGCCTTTGCATTTGAGAAATGCGCCGACCAAGCTTATGAAACAGCAAGGCTATGGAATTAATTATCTCTATCCTCATGACTACCCAGAGCACTTTGTGCTGCAAGACTATTTGCCGCCTGAGTTGAAGGGAACCAAACTTTATGAGTCTGCGAGAAATAAGCGTGAGGTTGAAGGTGAGCGCTTACAGCAACGCAGATGGCAGCAGGAACAATAGTTCCTGCTTTATGCTATTCCAGCTCTTCAGTGACCTGACCATAAATCAGTAGAGTGAACACGCCTGTACCGCCAATAATATTGCCGATAGTGGTTGGGATGAGGAAAGTAAACAGATACTTGCTAATAGAAGCTTCTCCTTGCCAGACTAGATAGGACATTTCTGTGGAACCAACCACTACATGGGTAAAGTCACCCAGTCCTATCAAATACGTCATAAAAAAGATGAGTAGAAACTTATTACTGACCGAAGGCAACATCCAGACCAATGCAGCAATTAACAGCCCTGACATAATGCCTTTGAGCAGATTCTGGGTTGCAGAAAAGGAGCCCACATGATGTGCGAGTTCATCTAGTGCTTTATCAATATCTGGCGTAAACAGGTGAGTAGTTAGGAAAAATAAACTCGCCAAAGCTGTTCCAATGATGTTGCATAGAATCACAATGCCCCATAAGCGGCCCACTGCTCGTAATTTATCGAAAGTAAAGGGATTAAATAAAGGCACAACTGTGGTGATGGTATTTTCGGTAAAGAGTTGCATGTGACTCAAAATAGCGATCAAGAACCCAATGGTATAACCAACATTAGTGATTAAATCGGTCCAGACTGCATCAGCTGGGAGATAAGCAGCAATAATCGCTTTAAATACAAATGAAAAACTGATGACCAAACCCGCGGCAATCCCTGAAAAGATGAGTGCAGTTGTTGGACGATCAAGCTCTTCGGCACCATCACGGCGGATAATTTCATAAACCAGACGAGGTGACAGTTTCTCATGTTCTTCGACTGCCATTTTTTCACGCCAGCTTAAAGTTTTCTCGACTTTCTTTTCCTCTATTTCATGGTCCATCAGGTTTACTCCTTACTGAATAAATATCTTATATTTATTGTTTTATTTATTGTTAAGGCAGTGTTCAGGATAAATCTAGTCTATTCATAACAGCTTTATGTGTCTTTTTATAAATTGAATGCACAATGGCTGGATCATCAATCACAAAATCAAAGAAAAGTATAAGCTCTTAAAGTACGGATAAGTGCCATATAGTCACCTTGAGAAGCTTCAGAAATGACGGTTTCTACTTCAGCTTCGCTCCATCCTTGTTTTAAGGCAGAAGTGCTAAAGTTTTTTAATAAGACCAAAGGATTTTCACCAAAATGGATTGGATGATTCATTAATCTCTTTTCAAGCTTAGATAATTCCATAGGTTCATCCGAGTTTTTAAATTTAATTATTGTGAAGTGCTTTGTGTTTTTTTAGATTTTAGTGTTTTAAATTAAGCTTATGCAAGTGTTAATTTATTGAAATAGACAAATCTGTCTACATTGTTTGGGGCGCATGGCGCTGAATATAAAAAAACCGGGCTTTGGCCCGGTTTTTTTATGAAGTTTTACTGATTAGATGTCAGATAAATCTACGCCTAAACGAGCAGCAACTTCTTCATAAGCTTCAACAACACCGCCTAAACCTTGACGGAAACGATCTTTGTCGAGTTTCTTCTTAGAGTCTTTATCCCATAAACGGCAGCCGTCTGGAGAGAACTCATCACCAAGCACGATGCGGTCAT
Source organism: Acinetobacter sp. AOR43_HL (assembly GCF_027854635.1). NCBI lineage: Bacteria > Pseudomonadati > Pseudomonadota > Gammaproteobacteria > Moraxellales > Moraxellaceae > Acinetobacter > Acinetobacter sp. AOR43_HL. The sequence continues at coordinate 330,719 of NZ_JAKTHX010000032.1, read as the reverse complement.
GGAAAACACCGAATTCAAGCTTGAAGTCCACCAAAATCATGTTGCCTTCAGCAAATAATGCTTTTAATACATCGTTTACTTTATAAGTTAAAACTTTCATTTGTTCTAACTGTTCAGCAGTTGCCCAACCTAAAGCAATCGCTTGAGATTCGTTAACCATTGGGTCGCCTAGACCGTCATCTTTATAGAACAATTCAAATGTAGGAGGAGTTAACTCTTTACCTTCTTCTACACCTAAGCGACGGCATAGAGAACCAGCTGCGTAGTTACGAATTACACATTCAACTGGAATCATTTGAAGTTTTTTAACAAGCACTTCAGTTGGAGAAAGCAATTTTTCAAAATGCGTTTCAATACCCGCAGCAGCAAGTTTTTCCATGATGAAGGCGTTAAAACGGTTGTTCACCTTGCCTTTACGATCTAGTTGTTCGATTTTTTCGCCGTTGAACGCAGAGGCATCATCACGAAAGACTAAAATCAGATGGTCGGCATTGTCTGTTTCATATACAGATTTTGCTTTACCAGTATAGAGCAAGGTTTGTTTAAACATGAGGGAACCTTTTTAAAAAAAATGCCTAGTAAACGACTAGGCTGGCCAATTTTGGTAAATCTGGTTTAGCACTTCAGCAGCCACATCTGGGCTTGCAAAAGTGTTATCTACATTAAATAGAGCAAGAGTATGACTAGAACCTACACCAGTAAGTTTAAGCACATAAGTATTGTCATTTACTTTAATCGTCGCTTGATTACTGCCTTGAGCGATGATGTTGAAATTTAAAGTACTTAAAGTTGCTTTGGTGTATTGCCAGATCTCGGCTGTATTTCCATCAACTTTTAACAACGGGTTTTTATTACCGTCAGTCACAAGCTGAGGACGTCCAAGCGCAGTCGTCGTTTGAGCAGAGGCATCTAGTGTCGCATTACCTTGGGTTTGTTCAGGGCGTGGCAAGGCATAACGGTTGCCACGCTTGTTTTCAAACTTCGGTGCGTTATCGATAGCGCGCTGTTCTACAGTTGGTGCAGGATACAAAGGTGTCGCTGGTCGTACAGTTGCATCGGCAGGATATTCAAGCGGGGCAAGTTGCTTGGCATTTTTATAATCTAAAGAGTGATTATTAATTGCGAAGCGACCACAACCAGCTAAACTTAAGGCTGAAACTGCAAGGACTAAACCAAGACGTAATTGCATCATAAATTGCTCTTATTAAATAATTCCCGCATCTTTTAGGGCATTGCGGAGAGGTTCGCGATATTGCTCAGCGAGAGGAGTGAGTGGTAAACGAATACCAGTATCAATCAGTCCCATCTCATGTAGTGCCCATTTCACAGGAATTGGGTTTGATTCGCAAAATAGAATATTGTGTAAATTTGCAATCTTATTGTTAAGCGTCTTCGCTTGTTGTTCATCTTTGGCAATTGCGACAGCACATACTTCACTCATTGCTTTAGGTGCAACATTTGCAGTAACCGAGATGTTACCGTCAGCGCCAAGAAGCATAAGTTCCCATGCTGTCTCATCATCACCTGAGTACACAGCCATCTTGCCGTTTAATGCCTCAATTAAAGCTTTACCACGAGGTACGTCACCTGTTGCATCTTTAATGCCAACAATATTCGAGATCTCTGCTAAGCGTACAGCTGTGTCGTTTGAAAGGTCTACGCCAGTACGACCAGGTACGTTATAGAGAATAAGCGGTAATTCAACAGCTTCAGCAATCGCTTTATAGTGTTGGTAAAGGCCTTCTTGGGTTGGCTTGTTATAATATGGTGTTACAAGTAAAGCTGCGTCAGCACCGAGGTCTTTAGCAGCTTTAGTTAATTCGATTGCTTCACGGGTTGAGTTTGCACCAGTACCGGCAATAATTGGAATACGTTTATTGGCTACACGAATAATTTCTTTAATAACCTGTGTGTGCTCTTCCATGCTCAATGTTGAGGCTTCGCCGGTTGTACCGACGGCTACAATACTGTTTGTACCTTGTTCTATGTGCCACTCAACCAGCTTCTCAAGACCCTTCCAATCTACACCGCCGTCTTTCAACATGGGTGTGACGATTGCGACGATTGAGCCTTGAATGGTCTGTGCTTGCTGAGTCATTTTTAAAAATATCCTATTTATCCATCCGAATCTGAGGTAAGAAAAACAAAATGTGGGATGGTTGCAGTATTTTGATTGTCCAGTTCTAACAATAACAGATTGTTGAATGACAATTATGCAAATTATGACTGATCAGACGCATAAGAACAATACGCCTAACGGATAATCGCGATGTAAACTTGAGGAAAAGATAGGATGTTTTCATTATTGCGCGCTAAGAATACCCAGTAAACATAACAATACGGCTTGATTCGACTGAGCCTTACTTAATATGGGCTTTTTTTGTGGCAAGATAGAATGCAATTTCCCAGTTGGGATTGAAGATGACATGAAAATGAATAAACAACCACAAAATGCGGTTTTAATCGTAGTTGATGTACAAAATGGTTTTACACCGGGTGGAAATTTAGCAGTCGCCGATGCCGATATAATTATTCCAACGATTAACCAACTTGCTGGTTGTTTTGAAAATGTCGTCCTGACTCAGGACTGGCACCCGGATAATCATATCTCTTTTGCAGCCAATCATTTGGGTAAGCAGCCATTTGAAACCATTGAACTCGACTATGGACCACAGGTGCTTTGGCCTAAGCATTGTGTACAAGGTACTCAAGATGCCGAGTTTCATCCTGATTTAAATATTCCGACAGCTCAACTGATTATCCGAAAAGGCTTTCATGCTCATATTGATAGCTACTCGGCTTTTATGGAAGCAGATCACGCCACCATGACCGGTTTAACCAGTTACCTAAAAGAGCGTGGCATTGATACGGTTTATGTGGTCGGAATTGCCACGGACTTTTGTGTAGCATGGACTGCTTTAGATGCAGTTAAGCAAGGTTTTAAAACTTTAGTGGTTGAAGATGCTTGTAAAGGGATTGATCTGAATGGTTCGTTAGAACACGCGTGGCAAACCATGCAGCGACAAGGTGTTGTCCGTATTCAGTCGACTGATCTGTTGAGTAAGCACTAAGTATATTGCTCTAGTTTTTAACTTTCATATTTTAATTTTTAGGGATAGAAAGTATGGCTGCATTCCTACGCTTTACCCAATTTATTCAAAAAACTTTTGCCCTATGGGTGATTGTTTTTGCAGCGCTAGCGCTATGGCAGCCTGAATTTTTTGTCTGGCTCAAAGCGTACATTCCATGGATTTTGGGCATTATTATGCTTGGTATGGGAATGACCATGACCGTCGATGACTTTAAAGGGGTATTACAAAGCCCTAAAGCGGTATTGATTGGGGTGATAGCGCAGTTTGTCGTAATGCCTGGCTTGGCATATGTTTTATGTAAACTATTTAATTTACCGCCTGAAATTGCGGTTGGGGTCATTTTGGTGGGTTGTTGCCCAGGGGGAACGGCTTCAAATGTGATTACCTATATGGCCAAAGGCAATGTGGCGTTATCGGTAGCCTGTACATCGGTATCAACACTTTTGGCACCTGTATTAACCCCTGCGATTTTCTATCTGCTTGCCAGCCAATGGCTAAAGATTGATGCAGCTTCGATGTTTATTTCGATTTTGCAGGTGGTGCTACTGCCTATTGTGATTGGTTTGATTTTAAGAACATGGCTTAAACGTCAGATCGAATCTTATATTCAAGTCATGCCTTTAGTTTCGGTCATTGCAATTGTAGCGATTGTGGCCGCGATTATTGGTGGAAGCAAAGCAGCAATTTTACAGTCGGGTTTGCTTATTTTGGCTGTGGTGATTTTACATAATGGGCTTGGATATTTATTAGGTTTTACCGCAGCGCGTTTCTTTAAATTACCTTATGCGGACAGTAAAGCGATTGCTATTGAGGTGGGGATGCAAAACTCAGGCTTAGGTGTTGCACTTGCGGCAGTCCATTTTGCTGCTTCTCCGATTACAGCTGTACCAAGCGCAATTTTCAGTCTTTGGCATAATATTTCTGGGCCTGCGCTTGCGACTTATTGGGCAAGTAAACACAAACAAGAATAACTGTATAAACAACATTCATTAGGAAAGAAGGCCAAACGAATAGTTTGGCCTTTTTATTTAAAGCATATTTTAGGGGAGCTAAAGCTAGAACTGGTATGTCTTTTGCTTTGAATTGATGCACTAAAAATAACGTGAATATGAGTATAAATCGTAAAGAAAAATAAGGCATTTCCTTGATGAATCAGATTTTTAAATTATTTATTCCCATGCTCTCAAGCAATTTAATTCTAGTTTTAAGTGGATTGATTGATATTGCTTATGTAGGGCATTTTAGTAACGATCATGTAGCAGCATTATCGGTGACCTTATCTTTATATACAGTGGTTTATGTCATTGGTATGGGGATTCTGCAAGGCGTGATGCTCAAGCTTTCAGAAGCTTATGGTTCCCATGACATACCACGCATTCGTCAAATTTTTATTCAAGGCATCTGGCTGATGTTATGTTCGGCATTGCTGAGTATTGGCTTGCTTTACTTGTTCCGTGATTTACCAAAATTGTTTGGAGCATCTGAACATGTTGTGTCAATTACTAAAAACTGTATTTGGGCTTTGGTATTTATTTTACCTGCCCATTTACTGATGCGCTTATTTACAGCTTTGTCTCAGGTCACTGAAAATGCGCATAAGGTTTTACTATCAGATAGTATTTTCTTCATTCTTAAAATTATTTTGTCCTATCTTTTGATTTATGGCGTTGCTTCATTTTCAATTCCGCCACTCGGTGCCATAGGGGCTTTATTAGCCACTCTCATTGTACGGTGGTTTATGTTGGCTGTTTACTACCTGTTTTTTCTGGAGAAAAGATACATCTTTATTGAGCATCCCGAACGGTCAGTTGAAGATAGCCGAGAAAGTCTGCGGATGATTTTAAAAATAGGTATACCGACTGCGATCATGGCGTTGATGGACGTTGTTGCATTTTGTTCGGTTGCTATTCTGATTTTGCCTTTTGGGAGTGTGGTGTCAGCGGCACATCAAATTGTCGCGAGTACTGGCGGCTTCATGTTTATTTTTCCTTCGTCAATTGCCTCGGCTTATAGCATTTTGGTGTCACGATCTATGGGCAGCGGGAACATGGAAGAAGCAAACAAAATTGCCAGACAAAGTATATGGGTGATTATGGCAGTAAGCGGCAGTCTATCCCTGTGTTTATGGCTGGAGAGGGACTTAATTGTCACCTTTTATTCAGATGATTTGGCTGTTCAGATTTTGGCTGCATCACTGCTGTTGATTGTCTGTATGTCTCACTTTCTAGATGGCTTAATGACGTTATTGACCTCTTTGCTGCGTTGTTGGGATGTGTCGATTTTACCAATGCTGATTTTCTTGGTCGTGGTGTTATGTTTCGGATTAGGCGGTGGTTGGTGGATGGCCTATAAAGGACTGCATTGGCAAGATATCTCGATTTCTGCGATGGGAATTTATGGTTTCTGGTGGATGGCTGCCATAAGTTATTTAGTGGCTTGTCTAATGAGTGCCATCTGTTTCCATTTTAGAAAACAATTAAGAGGTTTTTGATTAGGTAGATCAACACACTCTTAAAGAGGATGTTCTACTAACCAATCTTCAATCTCATTTTCAGAAATTACTTCAAAGCCGTGGCGCTGCAAAAGCGCTGTGGTGATTCCAACTCCCGTAATTTTCTCACCTTGAAAAGTACCGTTATAAATTTTTTGGCTACCACAAGATGGGCTATTCTCTTTTAAAACCACACAAGTCGCTTTTATTTGCTGTGCAACTTCTAGGGTGCGGTAAGCACCTTTTAAATATAACTCTGTCACATCTAAACCAGATGAATCAGTAATTCTTGCTTTGCCATCAAGCACATCTTGACCTGTTCCGCCCACAATTTCTGCGGGTAAACGGGGAGTGGTAAAACCACCTAATAGCTCTGGGCATAATGCTTGGGCTTTTTTATTGATTAATAGCTGCTTAAGTCGGGTATTTGGACAGGATTTACCATCATATCGAACAGGTTCACCAATTAAACATGCGCTGACTAAAAGCATAGTTTTCCAAACTCAAAGCAAGAGAGATTTTTGAAGATAAAGAATCATAAACAGAATATCGAATATGACAATTGATTTTAAAAACAGGCAAACTAAAAGATTACTAAAATTATGCAATTCATAATTAAGTTATGTATTGCATAATTTAATTGTTTTTAGTAGCATCTAATTCAAGGTAAATGGCCATTGGAGATCCAACAAGGATGTTGGTCTCCATAAATCTATAAATGATTTTTAGGAAAAGACGATTTTTAAAGGTTTATTGAAAAATCTCAATCGTACTTTTAGATAACAAAGGACAGTGTGTATGGAAAACAAACACCACATGGAACGGAAATTAATCATTAAAAGCTCTACGCTCATCATATCTTCGTTTTAATGACTCGTTTTTTTCTCATAGGATGCGTTGGGTTAAGCCAATTTGACGGTTCAAATACTCACCCAATAGCAACGTATTCTATAGAGAAAGGAGCTGAGTTCATCAGCAATAGAGATAAACGGAACAGGTAATCACCAGAGGGAAACTAGATGGATATTTTAGAGAACCCATTAGAATTATGCGGTTTTGCATTTATTGAGTTTGTTTCAAAAGAAAATGAATTAGATCCAGTTTTTGAAACAATCGGCTTTTCAAAAGTAGCCAAGCATAAATCGAAAGAAGCGTACTTATGGCGTCAAGGAAATATCAATATTATCCTGAATTATCAGCCAGAATCTTATGCTTCATTCTTCTTTAATGAACATGGTCCATCTGCTTGTGCGATGGGTTTTAAAACACGTGATGCAGCAAAAGCTTTCCAAAAAGCAGTAGAGCTTGGTGCTGAACCAATGTATTCAAAAGTTGGGCCAATGGAGCTCAACATTCCGGCAATTAAAGGTATTGGTGGTATGCCAATCTTTTTAGTTGACCGTGATATTTATGAAAATGACTTTGTTTTCTTTGATGATGCCGAGAAACGTCCAGTAGGGGCAGGCTTAAATGAGATTGACCACCTAACCCATAACGTCTACAAAGGCCGTATGGAGTATTGGGCAAACTTCTATGAAAAAATCTTTAACTTCCAAGAAATTCGCTACTTTGATATTAAAGGTGAATATACAGGTTTAACGTCTAAAGCATTAACAGCACCAGACGGTAAGATCCGTATTCCGTTAAACGAAGATTCTGACAAAGGAAACGGCCAAATTGCAGAGTTCCTATCTGACTTTAATGGCGAAGGTATTCAGCATATCGCGTTTATTTGTGATGACTTAATCTCGACTTGGGATAAGTTAAAAGGCCTTGGTCTGAAATTCATGACACCGCCGCCAAATACGTATTATGAAATGCTAGAAGATCGTTTACCTGAGCATGGTGAACCGACTGATGAATTAAAACAGCGCGGTATTTTGCTTGATGGTAATACTAAAGACGGTCAGAAAAAGCTTTTATTGCAAATTTTCTCTGAAAACATGATTGGTCCAGTTTTCTTTGAATTTATTCAACGTAAAGATGATGATGGCTTTGGAGAAGGTAACTTCAAGGCGTTATTTGAGTCGATTGAACGTGACCAGATTCGTCGCGGCGTTTTAGAAACTAAATAAATAAGCTGAGCTTTATTCCTGATCTAAAAAAACCAAGAGTTTGATCTCTTGGTTTTTTTTTATGGCTATTGATTAGCGACTTTTAATATATTGATTGATGAGATTCACTTCATTTTTCAAGATTTCAATCGTTTTACTGTGAGGGTCGACTGGTAAAAACATTTCGCTATCCAGTGCGACAATACAAAACTCGATGCTTTGGTTTGAATTAAACACAGGTAAACCTACCGCATTAATTCCTGTCAATAAATCGCCTTTCGCTGCCGACATTTGTTGCTGGCGAATAGTGTCTTTAAGCTCTGTAAATGCTTGCCAGTTTTGTGGTGCGATGTTTAGACCAAGCTCTTGATGCTTTTGCCATTCTGCTTCCATTAATGGACGAACAAAATGTTCTGGAAGATAAGAAGCAAATAGTCGTCCCGCAGCAGAATTAACTAAAGGCATAATCGAGCCGACTTTAGTAACAATCGAAATAGGATGGTTTGATTCAATCGACTGAACCACGACAGGGCCTTTTGGTGACCATTTACTAATTTGTATACCGCAACCAATTTTGTTTTGTAGGTCGTAAATTAAATGCTGTACCAGCTGTAGTGTGTCGCTATGTTGAACACAGTTGAGACCTAAGCGCCATGCCTGATCACCTAAAGCATATTGTCCATCATCAAGCTGTTTTGCATATTCCATACGAATAAGGCTGACCAGATAGCGGTGGACCTTGGCAGGATGCATTTCTAGCTTGCTAGACAGATCTTTGAGAATAATAGGTTGATTGTGCTCTAAAAGGGCGTTTAGTACAGATAAACCGACTTCAAGTGATTGAACCCCCCCAGATACTTTTTCTTCAATCATTTAAATACCCTTAATAAATTTACTTCAGCTGTTAAACAGTGACGATCAAAACATAAATTGAAATTGGCGCGTTTTACATCATGCCTGAGCCTAGTGAAAAATAGAAATCACCTTTTTCTATTAGCGAAATTGACATGTTTAATAACCAACAACTTTCTAAAATCACTATGCTCTTATTTATAGCGCAATTTTCTAGAAATTTAGCAGTTTTAAATAATATAAATCGGCATTGATATAGAACTGCTATTAAAACAATTCTAATCAATGCCGATTTTTAGTTCGCTCTTTTAAAATTAGGTTCCTAACTCTTCTTCATGCAAGAAATGGGTGTGGTGTGGAGCACGTTTGGTTTTGCTCCATTCCTCTAGCATTTCAGCTTTCATTTCTTCAGTAATTTTTGCAATTTTTTCTTCAGCATGCGCATCGTTATAAGTCAGTTCTAAACGATGACCATTTGGATCGAAGAAGTAAATTGAGTGGAAAATGCCATGGTTAGTTACACCTAAGACTTTCACACCATTTTCTTCTAAATGTTGCTTGGCAGCCATCAACGCATTTAAGTCTTCAACTTCAAAAGCAATATGTTGTACCCATTGAGGCGTATTTTCGTCTCGGCCCATTTCTGGTTGAGTTGGCAATTCAAAAAATGCCAAAACGTTACCTTGACCAGCATCTAAGAATAAATGCATATATGGGTCAAAGGCTTTAGTTGACGGCACATGGTCTTCAGCAAAAGCTAAAATGAAATCCATATTGAGCATTTTTTTATACCACTCAACAGTTTCTTTCGCATCCTTACAACGATATGCAACGTGATGTATTTTTTTAATGGCAAATGTCATATTAAAACTCCTTTTTACTATTCCCAATCTGGTTGTTGTTCTGGCGCCGCGTTATAAAAGGCTGGGATAGACAAACAATGGTGATAAATCGATTCAATTTTTGGAAACGCAGATAAATCAATCTTGAAGCGTTTCGCGTTGTAGACCTGTGGAATCAGACAGCAATCTGCAATGGTTGCTTGTTGTCCAAAGCAAAATTGTTCATTTGAATCTTGAAGTAGCTGTTCGAGATTTTGAAAGCCTTCAATAATCCAGTGTTGATACCAATAATTTTTCTGCTCATCTGAAACATTTAAGTCATTTTTTAAGTATTTCAGTACGCGTAAGTTGTTTAATGGGTGAATATCACAGGCGATTGCTTGAGCAAAAGCGCGAACTTTTGCTCTGTCTTGCACATCTCTTGGAAGTAATTTGGTTTCTGGATATTGCTCATCCAGATATTCCAAAATACTTAACGATTGAGACAAGGTTAAATCGCTGTCAATTAAAGTCGGGACCAGAGCACTACGGTTTAACTTTAAATAGTCTTCGCTTTGCTGTTCGTTTTTTACCAGATGAACTGGAACAGTCTCATAAGCTAATCCTTTAATGTTTAGACCAATCCGTACTCTGTAGGCTGCAGAGCTACGAAAGTAACTATACAGCTTCATAGTCAGGCTCCGAAGTTTCTGCAAAATCGAAATTTAATGCAGGAAGGACTGTATTTCGAACTTCACCGAAGCCAATGCGAATACCATTTTTCTCACAATGACCTTTCATGATCAGGGTATCGCCGTCTTGCAAGAAACCACGAGTTTCGCCATTGGCAAGTGTTAAAGGCTTGGTGGTGTTCCATGTAAGCTCAAGCAAGCTACCATACGAATCTGGTGTAGAACCTGAAATGGTACCTGAACCCATTAAATCGCCAACCTGAACATTACAGCCGCCAATGGTGTGGTGAGTAAGCTGTTGAGCCATAGACCAATACATATATTTAAAATTGGTTTTGCAGATCACATCAGCTTGAGCCGATTTCGGGCTTTGAATTTCAACACTCAAATTAATGTCGTAACTATTCGCGATATTTTCTTGTAAATACGTTAAAGGTTTAGGCTCTTGTTTTGGGCCTTCCACTTTAAATGGCTCAAGTGCTTCAAGTGTGACTACCCAAGGTGAGATGGCACTAGCAAATGATTTTGAATTGAAAGGACCTAGAGGCACATATTCCCATTGCTGGATATCGCGTGCTGACCAGTCATTAAGTAATACCATTCCAAAAATATGATCCCACGCATTTTCAATTGAGATTGGTTGGCCAAGCTCGGTTGGTTTACCAATAACAAATGCTGTTTCAAGTTCAAAGTCGAGTTTACGCGTAGCTGAGAAAACTGGACGCTCTTCATTTGGAAGTTTAATTTGTCCAGATGGACGCACGACTTGAGTGCCACTGACTACCACAGAGCTAGCACGGCCATTGTAACCAACAGGCAATTCAGTCCAGTTTGGAAGTAAGGCATTTTTAGGATCGCGGAACATACAGCCTACATTGGTGGCATGTTCCTTAGAAGAATAGAAATCGGTATAACCAGGTACTTGAAGTGGTAAATGCAACGTAACACTGTCTTGCTTAACCAAAACTTCCTGACGCAATGCTTCATTTTCTTGAAGCGTTAAATTTTCAACCGAGAGAAGAGACTGTAGTGTCTTACGAACTTTTGACCAGTTGGCTTTGCCAGACTCGATAAATTTATTGAGTGTTGGCTGGTTAAAATATGTGTCTTGTTCTGAAAGTTTTAAAAGACCGTGCTTTTCAAGAGCAGCGAGATCAATCACCCAATCACCAATAGCTACACCAACTTGACGCTCACTTTCGTTAGCTCTGCTAAAAACACCGTAAGGCAAATTATGAATAGTGAAATCTGATTGAGGTGAAACTTCAATAAAAGAGTTTAGTTTTTGTTCCATTTTCGCTTCCTTGTCTTTATCTCGGGTCTTATACAAATAAAAGTTCGGTCTAGGACTGAGCTACTCAATAAGTTTTAACCTTTGCTTAGATCATCTTTTGTCTTATGAGTTTGATATAGACCGAGCACAACCAATTACTTCATGTCTCTATAATACTGAATTCATCAAATTACGCAATACATAATTTAATTACACATTTCATAATAATTGTCATTTCTTGTATTTTCTGTTTTCATTCGCGCTTATGAGAAAAGTCACGCAATTATTTTTTTCATGAATCTCTATGAAAATCTGATCAATTTATGATATACGTAATTTATTGGAAAAAAATTACGTGACACGGATGAGAATAATCATATGTCAGCACAAGAGCAAGGAAACCTGAAACATGGTTTGAGTAATCGGCACATCCAGCTTATTGCATTGGGTGGGGCGATTGGCACAGGGCTTTTTCTTGGTATATCACAATCGATTAAATTAGCAGGTCCATCGGTTATCCTCGGTTATGCCATTGCAGGATTTATTGCTTTTTTAATGATGCGTCAGCTTGGCGAAATGGTGGTTGAAGAGCCAGTCAGTGGATCTTTTAGTCATTTTGCCTACAAATATTGGGGACCATTTGCAGGGTTCATGTCAGGATGGAACTATTGGGTACTCAATGTGCTCGTCTGTATGGCAGAACTAAGTGCAATTGGTCTTTATATTCAATATTGGTGGCCGCAAATCCCAACGTGGGCATCTGCTTTAACCTTCTTTGTCTTAATTAATGGCATTAATTTGCTACATGTTAAGTTTTTTGGCGAAATGGAATTTTGGTTTTCTATTGTCAAAATCTTGGCGATTCTTGCAATGATTGGTTTTGGTTCATATTTACTTGCAACAGGCACGGCAGGTCCGCAGGCAAGCATTTCGAACCTTTGGGCACTTGGTGGTTTCTTCCCATTTGGTGTTGAAGGCTTAGTAATGGCAATGGCAGTCATTATTTTTGCTTTCGGTGGTATTGAGCTTTTCGGTATTACTGCAGCTGAAGCACGTGACCCTGATAAAACTTTACCTAAAGCTGTGAATCAAATTATTTACCGTATTTTGATTTTCTATATTGCGACGCTTTTTGTTTTATTCTCGCTATTCCCATGGAACCAAATGGCACAAGGCGGAAGCCCTTTTGTGATGGTCTTTGCTTCTTTAGATAGCCAAGGCATTGCAACATTATTGAACTTTGTCATTTTGACAGCTGCGGTTTCAGTTTATAACGGCACAAGTTATTGCAGTAGCCGTATGCTATTGGGCCTTGCGCAACAAGGAAATGCACCAAAAGTATTTGCACGTATTAATAAACGCGGTATTCCAACCAATGCAGTAATCCTTTCTGCGGCAGTCACTATTTTATGTGTACTGTTAAACTATATTTTCCCTGAAAAAGCATTTGGTTTGCTCATGATGCTGGTGGTTGCAGCGATTGTAATTAACTGGGTTGTAATTTCATGGACGCATTTAAAATTCCGCAAATATATGCAGCGCCAAGGACAAACAACGAAGTTCCCAAGCTTTATGTATCCGTTTAGCAACTATTTATGCATATTATTTATGCTTGGCATTTTGATCGTGATGTCTTTAACACCAGATATGCGTGTTGCAGTCATGATGATTCCTGGTTGGATCTTATGTTTAATGGTGGCGTACCAATTTAAACGCCGAAAATTAAAAGCTGAGCAGTCTGTACCTGCCTTAGAAGCAGATATTTAATAATTTATTGAGTTGTATCTAAAAAGGACGTCTGACAGGCGTCCTTTTTATTTTTAAAATTTAGCAACAGAAATTAAAGGATTTTACTATTGTTATAATATAACATTTCATTAATTTAATGATGAGCAATTTTCCCATTTTTGGTGAAGATAGAGCATATTTATGAAGCGTTATTTAGGTTTAATTTTATTAACTCTCACAGCATGTAGCACTCCAACTCCCAAGCCAACAATTCCTCAACACACCCAAACATCTTTACCTCAACCTACAAAAACAGTGGTCAGAATAAAGCCTCAACCCGAGGCGTATGTTGCGTGGTTAGCAACAGCAGACCATCGACAGTCTGTGCAAGCTTACAAGCAATTTCTTAAGCAAAAGGCATTTGCCGATTTAGTGCCAGACCATGAGTTATTACGCTCAGCTCGAGATTGGCAGAAATGTGGAGTTGAGCCTTATACAGTACCTCCACGCGAGATTTGGTCCAATATCGTTCCGACACTTAGTATTTTAAAAGCGTTAGTTGAGGATGGTGTAATTAATGATTTTGAAGTGACTTCGGTCTACCGAGCGTTATCTCTAAACCGCTGTGCTGGTGGTGCTGATGCTTCTCGACATGTCTTTAATGCAGCGCTTGATTTTCGAATTGGCCCAGAACAGCCGAGTGATTTAGACCAATTCAATATTCAGCAAACTAAAACCAAACTTTGTCAGTTCTGGGCGACAAAAGGTCAAGCGCTTAATATGGGACTGGGTGTTTATGCTTCAGGACAAATTCATATTGATAGCCAAGGATTCCGTGCATGGGGGCCTGACCATCACTACAAAACCTCAATTTGTCAGGGATTATAAAAGCAATTTTTTCAACGACTAAGTAAATTGGCTTAAATAAAACTAGAATAAAAACTTGATCCATAGTTATGTTATAACATAACATTATTGTGGTTTAGAAATAGATTACGCCTGTGATCTGGTCATATTAAATGGCCAGCCATGATCAGTTTAAATATTATTCAAAGAGATCAAGCCATGCGCACTGCAATCGCCAACTCATTTGCTAAGCTTCCTGTCACTGTTTTATCGGGCTTTTTAGGTGCAGGAAAGACCACATTACTCAACCATATTTTAAATAATCGTGAAGGCCGCCGTATTGCCGTGATTGTCAATGATATGTCTGAGGTGAATATTGATGCGGCATTAGTACGCGAAGGTGGGGCGGAGCTTTCAAGAACAGATGAAAAGCTGGTTGAAATGAGTAATGGCTGTATCTGTTGTACGCTACGAGAAGATTTACTGGTTGAGGTAAGACGTTTAGCTGATGAAGGACGCTTTGACCAGTTAGTCATTGAGTCAACTGGCATTTCAGAACCTTTACCTGTGGCAGAAACCTTTACCTTTGAAGATGAAGATGGAAACTCACTCAATGAGTTCGCTCGACTCGACACCATGGTCACGGTAGTCGATGCTTTTAACTTTCTTAAAGATTACAGTTCAGTTGACTCCCTGCAACAACGCGGCGAGTCATTAGGCGAACAAGATGAGAGAACTGTGGTTGACCTCCTTATCGACCAGATTGAGTTTTGTGATGTGATTGTGCTGAATAAAATTGACCTGATTGATCAGGCTCAGCAAGACCAACTCATCGCCATTTTAAAAACATTAAACCCGCGTGCCCGAATTGAAATTGCACAATTTGGAAACATCGCTTTAGATAAAATTTTAAATACGCAGTTATTTGATTTTGATGAAGCTGCGCAAGCACCAGGCTGGTTAAAAGAGTTACGCGGCGAGCATACGCCAGAGACTGAAGAGTATGGAATCAGTAGCTTTGTTTACCGCGCGCGTCGACCTTTTCATCCAAAGCGTTTTTATGATTTGGTACAGGCTGAGTGGCCGGGAGTCGTGCGTTCCAAAGGCTTTTTCTGGTTGGCTGCCGAACCAACATTGGCTTATTCATGGTCACAAGCGGGTGCAATGGCTCGACATGGCTTAGCTGGTTATTGGTGGGCGGCCGTTGCAGAAGAAGATTGGCCGAGTGACCTAGCCAGCATTGAACAAATTAAGAAAAATTGGGATGTCCGCACAGGTGATGCGCGTCAGGAACTGGTTTTAATTGGTATGCAAATGGATGAGCACGCGTTAATACAGCGCTTAGATCGTTGCTTGTTAAGCGATGAAGAAATGGCTTTAGGGCCACAAGTTTGGCAGAGCTGGTCTAACCCTTTTAAGCAAGATGATGAAACCATGTTGATTGCTTGATTAAATAAGCCCCTATTTTAAAGGGGCTTATTTTTATGATTTGTCTTTAATGAAAAGCTTTCGAATGTAGCTGTTAAGCGGTGTGGAATAGTATTTTTCAATTGCTGCGCTAATGATGAAAGTTAGAATCAGATAGCTAATTAAAAGCATAATTTTGATGCTAGAGTCGGTCTGAGCCGGAACAAAGGCAACTTTCATAAGGCCTAGTACTACCAGATGGAACAGATAAGTCTCATAACTTCTTTGCCCCAACCAAACCATAATTTTTGTAAATAAGTTATACGCTTGCGTTCCAGCGGGATGTTGAAAACACAAAATCAGTAAGCCTGTAGCAAAAGCAAATAAGCTAATACCCCATGTACTCACTTCTTTAATTGGCGCATATAAATATAGAGCGGCCATACCCAAAATAAGCAACCAAGAAAAAGGTTTTTTATAGTGCCAATTTGGCTGGTATTTATGAGAAAAAATCGCCGTTAAACAGCCAATTGCTATGCCGTCAAAACTTGAAAAATAATGATATAAATAAGCGCCGCTTTCTTCTCCAAAATGCAGAGATCTAAAATAAGGGCCATATAAAATTACGCCAACAAGTAAAGCAATAAAGACCTTATTACTACGTGTGAGTAGGCACAATAATGGGAAAATAAAGTAAAAAACTTCTTCTACAGAGAGTGACCACAACACGCCCAAAGCGTAGTTTACCCAACCGAATTTAATAATCAGGATATTCATCCAGAAGGTTAAAGCTGCAAATATTGTTAGTGGATAAGAGACTTCAATGCCATTGGGTGCTTGGTTCATAAAGGGTTTTAAGTCAAATGAACCAAGTATGCTTACACCTAAAATGAGTAATATCAGACACGGTAAAATACGCGCTGCCCGTCGGATATAAAAATGCTTGAGGTTAATTGCGGAAAATTGTTTATCTCTTTTTAAAGTGTGATGGGTAATTAAAAAACCCGAAATCACAAAAAACATGGTGACGCCATAATTTCCATTTCTTGCGATGACTGTGCTAAATGCTTCACCTAAGAAATCAAAACCTAACCATGTATCTTTGAGTTTATAGGGAATATTAAAATGATGTAAAAGAACCAAAAGGATAGAGATTCCTCGAAGAATATCTATTTTATAATTACGCATTCGATGTGCTTCCAGTTTTATTAATATACTGTGTGGCAGAAGAATACTATCGATCAGTTATTTTAAATAAAAGTTTTAAGCATCATTTCGTAAATTAGAAAAGACGATACTTTTTATATCCTTGAATTGAGCATAGACTTAGCAGAAATAACTATTAAATAAATATTGATAAAATACTAATATATTTGAATTTCTCTACATAAAACTTTAAATTAGCTCTTATTGAGATATGTTTATTTTTTAAACTTTTTGAAATCTATTTAATTCATAAATTAACATGTTGTATGTGGTTGTATATACATAGCATGTCAACTAAAATACCTTTTTGCCTGCTGCCTTTTTGAGTAATTAGTTATGCCCAGAACATCAAAACAAGAACATACTGAGCTTTCGATTGAAGCTGATAGTCCAGTTCCTTTATATCAGCGCGTCAAACAGCTGATTTCACAAAAGATTTATGAAGGTTCGTGGGCTGTAAATAAAAAAATTCCTTCGGAAAGTGAACTCGTTAATCAACTCGGCTGTAGCCGTATGACGGTAAACCGTGCGCTACGTGAGTTAACAACAGAAGGCTTACTTGTTCGAATTCAAGGCGTTGGTTCTTTCGTTGCTGAAGGGCAAGGCCGAACTGCACTTTTTCAGATTAATAATATTGCCGATGAGATTATTGCACGAAACCATAAGCATCACGCTGAAGTTTTAGTCTTAGAACAAATTTATGCAAATGCAGAGCAAAGCGTGTTAATGCAGACTCGCGAAGGCCAAAGATTATTTCACTCGATTATTGTGCATTATGAAAATGATGTACCTGTTCAGGTCGAAGATCGTCTGGTTGATGCAGCGCTTATTCCAAATTATTTAGAACAAGATTTTAAAACCATTACTCCAAATGCTTACCTCATGGCAAAAGCACCCGTGACAGAAGGTGAACACATTGTTGAGGCCGTTTTAGCATCTCCTCAAGAGTGCAAGTGGTTGAAGATTACTAAAGCTGAACCATGCTTACTCATTCGCCGCCGTACATGGTCAAATAAACAACTCATTTCAAGTGCGCGTTTGATCTACCCGGGTAGTCGCTATTATCTCGAAGGGAAATTTAACCCATGATTGAATTGATCAGGGCCGATCAATATACAAAAATGCTTTGGAAAAATGGTGCGGGTTTTACTTTGGAAATTGCCAGAAGCCAAGGTGGGGGTGATTTCGATTGGCGTATTTCGATGGCAGATGTGACCACTTCCGGACCATTTTCACTATTTCCCAGTAAGCAGCGCATTATTAGCGTACTTGATGGACAGGGCATGGTGTTGCATGTCGATGATCTTCCTGCCAAAAAGCTGAACCAAGGTGATATTTTTGCATTTCATGGTGAAAGTCATGTCCAAAGTGAACTGGTTGACGGTGCAATTCGAGATTTAAATTTAATTTATGATTCTGCAAAGTTCCATGCCCGTTTTCAGTGGTTGAATGATGCGGCGGAGCAGACATTTATTAGCTCGGCAGACCTGATTTTTATTTTTAATCAGGGCGCTGAAACGGAAGTAAATGTTGATGATCATTCCTTTCAGATTGCTGCTACTGAGACTTTAAAAATTGAAAAAAATAGTGGGGTAACATCGGTTCATTTTACGCAAAATCAGCCAAACGGTTGTTACGTTATTGAGCTAATTCAACGTTAAAACTTAAGTGATTTGCTTCTTTGAGAGCACATGTCTAGTGAAAAGATATGTGCTTTTTTTATGCTAGACACAAAAATAAAGTAATTTAATTCATTAGCTTATTCAATTTTTTCAAAAAAATATGAGTCACCCTCTTCACGCCAAAAAATATTTGTGTAGTATATGGATGTATATACAAGTTAATACATTACTATACAAATGCAGAAACAAGTGATGTTCTGCTGATGTAAGCTCAAAGGAAGGAGTCCGCCTGTGACAACAATGACAACAAAATTTCGTGATGTAGAAATTCGTGCGCCACGCGGCACTGAATTGACGGCTAAAAGTTGGTTAACTGAAGCTCCATTACGTATGTTGATGAATAACCTTGATCCGGACGTTGCAGAAAACCCGAAAGAGTTAGTTGTATACGGCGGTATTGGACGTGCAGCACGAAACTGGGAATGTTTCGACAAAATTGTAGATACTTTAAAAAATCTTGAAACTGATGAAACGTTATTAGTTCAATCAGGTAAGCCAGTAGGCGTATTTAAAACTCATAAAGATGCTCCACGCGTTTTAATTGCAAACTCAAACCTTGTACCGCACTGGGCAAACTGGGAACACTTCAACGAGTTAGACGCAAAAGCTTTGGCGATGTATGGTCAAATGACAGCAGGTTCGTGGATCTACATTGGTAGCCAAGGTATTGTACAAGGTACTTACGAAACTTTCGTTGAGGCAGGTCGCCAACACTACAACGGTGACTTAAAAGGCCGTTGGGTTCTTACTGCTGGTTTAGGCGGTATGGGTGGTGCTCAGCCTTTAGCTGCAACACTTGCAGGTGCGTGTTCTTTAAACATTGAATGCCAACAAGCAAGTATCGATTTCCGTTTACGTACGCGTTATGTAGATGAACAAGCGACTGATTTAGATGACGCTTTAGCGCGTATTGACCGCTATACAAAAGAAGGTAAAGCAATTTCAATTGCGCTTCATGGTAACGCTGCTGAAATTTTACCTGAGCTTGTACGTCGTGGTGTACGTCCAGACATGGTGACTGACCAAACAAGTGCGCACGATCCCCTTAATGGCTACTTACCAGTAGGTTGGACTTGGGATGAATACCGTGCACGCGCGAAAACCGAACCAGAAGCTGTTGTAAAAGCTGCAAAACAGTCGATGGCAAAACACGTACAAGCGATGCTTGATTTCCAAAAAATGGGTGTCCCAACATTTGACTATGGCAATAACATCCGTCAAATGGCGAAAGATGAAGGCGTAGCAAACGCTTTTGATTTCCCTGGCTTCGTACCTGCATACATCCGTCCATTGTTCTGCCGTGGTATTGGTCCATTCCGTTGGGCTGCGCTTTCTGGCGACCCAGAAGACATTTATAAAACAGATGCCAAAGTTAAAGAGTTAATTCCTGATGATGAACATTTACATCACTGGTTAGACATGGCACGTGAACGTATTAGCTTCCAAGGTTTACCAGCGCGTATTTGCTGGGTTGGTCTAGGCTTACGTGCAAAACTTGGTTTGGCATTTAACGAAATGGTTCGTAGCGGTGAATTATCAGCTCCAGTTGTGATTGGCCGTGACCATTTAGACTCAGGTTCGGTTGCGAGTCCAAACCGTGAAACCGAAGCAATGCAAGACGGATCAGACGCAGTATCAGATTGGCCTTTATTAAACGCGTTGCTCAATACAGCAGGCGGCGCAACGTGGGTGTCTTTACATCACGGTGGTGGTGTAGGTATGGGCTTCTCTCAACACTCAGGCGTTGTGATTGTGTGTGATGGTACAGATGAAGCTGCTGCACGTATTGCTCGCGTACTGACCAATGACCCTGCAACAGGTGTTATGCGTCATGCCGATGCAGGTTATGAAATTGCGATTAACTGTGCGAAAGAGCAAGGCCTACACTTGCCAATGATCACGCAATAAAAAATACACGGAAGAACTGGCGGTGCTTTTTGCAATTGTGAAAAGCACCGTCTCAGCAGAATATAGTGCAAAAAATTAGGAAGCCAACATGGAATTATTAATCCAACCGGGAAAACTAACCTTAGCCGATTTACGTCAAGCGTACCTCAACCCGATCAAAGTTAAATTAGATGAAAGTGCTTCATCTGCAATTAATGCAAGCGTGGCTTGCGTTGAGAAAATTGTAAATGAAGGACGTACAGCTTACGGCATTAATACAGGCTTTGGCTTACTTGCTTCAACCAAAATTGCTCCTGAAGATTTAGAAAAGTTACAACGTTCATTAGTTCTTTCACATGCCGCAGGTGTTGGTGAAGCACTTGATGATGCAATGGTTCGTTTAATCATTCTATTGAAAGCAAATAGCTTGGCGCGTGGTTTCTCTGGTATTCGTCGTAAAGTGATTGATGCTTTGTTGGCCTTAATTAATGCCGAAGTTTACCCACACATTCCACTAAAAGGTTCAGTAGGCGCTTCAGGTGACTTGGCACCACTTGCACATATGTCTTTAGTGTTACTTGGTGAAGGTAAGGCGCGTTATAAAGGTGAATGGTTACCAGCAGTTGAAGCTTTAAAAGTTGCAGGTTTAGAACCGATTTCTTTAGCAGCTAAAGAAGGTTTAGCACTTTTAAATGGTACACAAGTTTCGACCGCTTATGCTTTACGCGGCTTATTTGAAGCGGAAGATTTATTTGCAGCTGCAACAGTTTGTGGTGGCTTAAGCGTTGAAGCAATGCTGGGTTCACGTGCACCATTCGATGCTCGTATTCACGAAGTACGTGGTCAACGTGGCCAAATTGATGTGGCTGCGGCTTATCGTGATCTATTAACAGACTCAAGTGAAATTGCGCATTCACACGAAGACTGTAGCAAAGTTCAAGACCCATACTCTTTACGTTGCCAACCACAGGTGATGGGTGCATGTTTAACCCAAATCCGTCAGGCTGCTGAAGTATTAGAAATTGAAGCAAATGCTGTATCTGATAACCCGCTTGTTTTTGCTGAACAAGGTGATGTGATTTCTGGTGGTAACTTCCATGCAGAACCTGTAGCAATGGCGGCCGATAATTTAGCATTGGCAATTGCAGAAATTGGTTCACTGTCTGAACGTCGTATTTCAATGATGATGGACCGTCACATGTCACAACTTCCACCGTTCTTGGTGGCAAATGGTGGTGTTAACTCAGGCTTTATGATTGCTCAAGTTACCGCTGCTGCTCTTGCAAGTGACAACAAAGCGCTTGCACATCCAGCAAGTGTGGATAGCTTGCCAACTTCAGCTAACCAAGAAGACCATGTATCAATGGCTCCGAATGCGGGTAAACGTCTTTGGTATATGGCTGACAACGTCCGTGGCATTTTAGCTGTTGAATGGTTAGGCGCTTGTCAGGGTCTAGACTTCCGTGAAGGCCTAAAAAGCTCGCCTAAACTTGAACAAGCTCGTAAAATCTTGCGCGCTCAAGTGCCTTACTACAGTGAAGACCGTTTCTTTGCTCCTGATATTGAGCAAGCAAGTGAATTACTCTCAAGCGGCTGCTTAAACGAGTTAATTATTCCAAAACTACTCCCTAGTTTATCTGAAGTGTGATTGATAAAACGGTCACATGGAGTGGCCGAATCTAACTAAATATCCTCAAGGATTGGAGATTATAATGTCACAAAACTCCACACTACAGCGGGGTTTAAACACCCGCCATATTCGTTTCTTGGCATTGGGCTCAGCAATTGGAACTGGGCTTTTCTATGGTTCGGCAACTGCCATTAAAATGGCAGGGCCTTCAGTATTACTTGCGTATATCGTTGCAGGGATTGCAATTTATATCGTTATGCGCGCATTGGGTGAAATGGCTGTCCAAAACCCTGTCTCTGGTTCATTTAGCCACTATGCTTCACAGTACATTGGTCCATTGGCTGGCTTTACGACAGGCTGGACTTATGTTTTTGAGATGATCATTGTGGCGTTGGCTGATGTCACTGCTTTTGGTATTTACATGGGGTTCTGGTATCCCGATGTACCACGGTGGATCTGGATTTTATCCCTGATTATGTTCTTGGGTGCAATTAACCTCATTCACGTTAAAGTCTTTGGTGAACTCGAGTTTTGGCTGTCTATTGTCAAGGTGAGCGCCATTGTTGCCATGATTTTAGGTGGAATAGGCTTAATGTTCTACGGCTTCCATGCTGACCATAGCAGTGTGGTACCAGGGATTCAAAACTTATGGATTTATGATGGCTTTATGCCACATGGGATTGCAGGCTTAGTTGCATGTTTATCTGTGGTTGTATTTGCTTTCGGTGGTATCGAAATTATTGGTATTACAGCTGGTGAATCACAAGATCCGAAAACCACCTTACCTAAAGCAATTAATGCAGTTCCAGTACGTATTTTACTTTTCTATGTGTTGACCATTTTTGTACTGATGTCGATTTTCCCATGGAATCAAATTGGTAGCCAAGGTAGTCCATTTGTACAGATTTTTGAGAATTTGGGCATTCAATCAGCAGCTACAATTTTAAATATTGTCGTGATTACTGCTGCTGTTTCAGCGATTAATAGTGATGTATTTGGTGCTGGTCGTATGCTTTATGGCATGGCAAACCGTGGTCAAGCGCCTCGAGTTTTCCAGAAATTATCACGTAATGGTGTGCCATGGATGACTGTAGTGGTTATGGCTGGCGTGCTATTAATTGGTGTAGTGCTGAACTACCTGATTCCTGAAAATGTATTCATGATCATTGCCTCAATTGCAACTTTCGCAACCGTTTGGGTGTGGCTCATGATCTTGCTTTCGCAAGTCGCGATGCGCCGTAAGTTGTCTACTGCTGAAATTAAGGCATTGGATTTCCCCGTTATTGGTTGGCCGTATGCTCCTGCGTTTGCAATTGGTTTTATGGTATTCATTTTAGTCATGATGGGTTATTTCCCAGATTCACGCCCTGCAATTTATGTGGGAATCACATGGCTTGTTCTGTTAATGATCGCTTATCGTATTTGGGTCAAACCTCAGCAAAATTCGGGAAAGCAAAATAATTCAATTCCGCAAAATATCGAGATAGAAAGCTAACAAGTCAACTGCCCAATAGCTTTACTGTTGGGCAGTTTTGAGGAAAGGCGAATGAAAAAACTTTGGCAAAATTGCCACATTGCGACCATGCAAAATGGGCAATATTCCTATATTGAAGATGCAGCAATAGTCACAGAAGGGCATCTGATTCACTGGATTGGAAAACAACAACAACTTCCTGCCGACACTTATTCCGAAACAGTTAACTTAAATGGCGCTTGGGTAACCCCGGGGTTGATCGACTGTCATACGCATAGTGTTTTTGGTGGCAACCGTAGTGTTGAGTTTGAAAAACGCTTGCAAGGTGTGAGCTATGCTGAAATTGCAGCAAGCGGTGGTGGCATTGCCAGTACAGTACGTGCAACGCGTGAAGCCAGCGAAGAACAATTACTGAAATCAGCTCTTAAGCGTATTCGCTGTATGCAACAAGACGGCGTTACAACCATCGAGATCAAAT
Organism: Acinetobacter sp. AOR43_HL; assembly: GCF_027854635.1. Lineage (NCBI taxonomy): Bacteria > Pseudomonadati > Pseudomonadota > Gammaproteobacteria > Moraxellales > Moraxellaceae > Acinetobacter > Acinetobacter sp. AOR43_HL. The sequence continues at coordinate 307,106 of NZ_JAKTHX010000032.1, read as the reverse complement.
CTGGCTACGGACTCAATTACGAAAATGAGCGCAAGATGCTGCGTGTGATCCGTCAAATTGGTGAAGCTTTACCAATGACGGTAAAAAGCACTTGCTTGGCTGCACATGCGTTACCGCCAGAGTACAAAGACCAAAGCGATGCTTATATCGAGCATATCTGTACAGAGATGTTGCCTAAACTACATGCTGAAGGTTTAGTCGATGCAGTAGATGCATTCTGCGAGCATTTGGCATTTTCACCAGCTCAGGTTGAACGTGTTTTTAAAACGGCACAATCATTAGGTTTGCCCGTTAAGCTTCATGCTGAGCAGCTCTCATCGCTAGGTGGCTCAAGCTTGGCAGCACGTTATCATGCTTTATCGGCTGACCATTTAGAGTACATGACTGAAGATGATGTCAAAGCCATGGCAGAGTCGGGCACGGTTGCAGTGTTATTACCGGGTGCCTTTTATTTATTGCGTGAAACACAATATCCACCAATTGAAAGCCTGATTAAACATGGTGTGCGTATTGCGCTATCGAGTGATTTAAATCCGGGCACATCTCCAGCACTTTCTTTACGATTAATGCTCAATATGGGCAGCACACTTTTCCGCTTAACACCAGAGCAAGCATTAGCGGGTGTCACCATTCATGCTGCACAAGCGCTCGGTTTAGAGCAAACACACGGCAGTTTAGAGCAGGGTAAAGTCGCTGACTTTGTGGCTTGGGATATTGAGCATCCATCTGAAATAGTTTACTGGCTGGGCGGCGATTTGCCGAAGCGAGTCGTTCAGCATGGACAAGAAGTTATTTTTTAGACGGTGGCACATGAATCACACATTTAAATGGCAAGGTCGCCATGATGGCGAGGGTGAAGCACACCAACGTATTCACCATATTATGAACAAAACCCAACCTGCTGAATTTGCCCTGATTGGTTTTAGCTCTGATGAAGGTGTGAAGCGTAACAAGGGGCGAGTCGGTGCTGCCGATGCACCAGATGCAATCCGTACTCAACTGGCTAATTTACCGATTCATCGCCCAGTCAGTATTGTCGATTTGGGTACAGTGACCTGCGAATATGACAATTTAGAGCAAGCCCAAACTGAGTTGGCGGAGCAAGTCGCAACTAGCCTACAAAATGGTTTAAAACCGATTGTATTGGGTGGTGGACATGAGGTTGCATTTGGCAGCTTTAGCGGTCTGTTCCAATATGTACAAGCCCACGCGCCAGATAAAAAAATAGGCATTATTAATTTTGATGCCCATTTTGATTTGCGTGAAGCAGAGCATGCCACGTCTGGAACACCATTTTTACAGGCAGCTCGACTTTCAGAACAGCATCAAAAACAATTTAATTATTTATGTATTGGGGTCGCCAACCATGCCAATACTAAAGTTTTGTTTGATACTGCCGATGCGCTGAATTGTTCATATTTACGTGATCATGAGGTTAATATTTTTAACCTAAACAACGTGCTCGCGACAGTTGACGCATTTATTGAAAAAGTAGACTGTTTGTACGTTACGATTGATTTAGATGTCTTCGCGGCTGCGGTTGCACCGGGGGTCAGTGCACCAGCTGTTAAAGGAATTGATTTAGCCACTTTTGAAGCGATTTTTAAGCATATTCAAGAGACTGGAAAAATTAAACTTTTAGATATTGCTGAATGCAATCCAAAATTTGATTTAGACAATAGAACAGCAAAACTGGCTGCCTATATTGTTTATCAATATTTGTTTTCTTGAGAAACAATTTTTAATGTAGCAATTAAAAAGTGCACTGAGATCGTTCAAGTGCACTTTTTTTTAAGTTCTTGGTCTATTAAAGTCAGATGTGGAATATAGATAGCAACTATAAATAATTTAATTAAAAAGAAAATTAATTTATAAAATCATTTAGTTAAAAAAATACTCGATTTTTACACCATTTTATATGCTGCTTGGCACGTAATTTGTTTTGTCTTTATTTTAACCTTTGTTAAATATTTCTGGATAATTAAATGAAAAACAGAACCTTACATTTTGCTTGTATCAGTGTTTTATTTTGGATGTCTCATTCTTCTAATGCTGCAACCCCCGAAATAAATACAAATAGCATCGAAAAATCACAATCTAAACAAAACAGTAATGTCTCTGTTCGGGTGAAAGCTTTAAACCAACTTTTACAGGAACAGTGGGAATACACTTTGAAAAATAGTCCTGAAACTGCAACCGTTTTAGGAGATTTACGCTACAACAATCGATGGACAGAGCTTTCAAAAAATCAGATCGAGAAAGATAAAAAAAGTACGCAAAATTTTTTAAAACGTTTTGAAGCAATTGATAGCACTGGGTTTTCAGCAACTGATCAATTAAATAAAGATTTAATGATTTATCAGTTGAAAGAAACACTTAAAAATTATGATTTGAAATTGTATGAGATGCCTTTTAATCAAATGTGGGGGCTACATTTACAATTTCCGGGATTTATTAGTTCGATTCCATTTGATAATGCTAAGCAATATCAAGACTATATTTCTCGTTTAAAACAAATTCCTCTTATTCTTGATCAAGGTATTCAGTTAGCGAAACAAGGCCAAAAAGATGGTTTGATGCCACCCAAATATTTAATTGAAAAGGTGGCAAAGCAGATTAATAGCATTGCGACTCCCGCAGGGAAGGACAGTGTTTTTGCCTCTCCATTAAAGCAATTTCCAAAAAATATTTCGAAAGCAGAACAAGAGCGTTTAAGCCGTGAAGTGCTACAAGCTATAGATCAGAATGTTCGACCTGCCTATCAAAAACTCGGGACGTTTATTCAGAAAGATTACTTACCCTATGGACGACAACACGAGGGTATATGGAGCTTGCCAAACGGTGACGAGCTCTATCGCTTTTATGTAGAAAACAGTACGACAACCTCGGAAAGCCCTGAAAATATTCATCAGCTCGGATTAAAAGAAGTTGCTCGTATAGAAGCCGAAATGCTGAAAATTGCCAAAGCACAAGGTTTCAATGACTTAAAAAGTTTCCAACAATCCTTAAAAACAAATCCCGCTGTTTTCCCAAAATCTCGTGAAGAAATTCTAGAGATTTATCGGGGATATATTGCCCAAATGCAACCAGAGTTGCCGAAGCTATTTGGTTTATTACCCAAAAATAAAGTCGAAGTTTTGCCTGTAGAGCAATATCGAGAAAAAGAAGCGGCAGGTGCGGAGTATCATCAAGGCACGCCTGATGGTTCACGTCCCGGACAGGTGTATGTAAATACTGGCGACTTCTCTGAACGTTCCAAAATATCAATGGAAGCGACTGCTTACCATGAAGCAATTCCCGGCCACCATATGCAGATTGATATTGCCCAAAACTTGCCAAATTTACCGATGTTCCGAAAGCAGCCGAATCACACCGCCTATATTGAAGGATGGGCACTTTACGCAGAGCAGTTGGGTAAAGATGTTGGTTTTTATAAAGACCCGCTTTCAGACTATGGAAGACTATCGAGTGAGTTGTTCCGTGCTTGTCGTCTAGTGGTTGACACTGGTGTACATTATAAAAAGTGGACCCGTCAGCAAATGATTGATTTTATGCGTGAACACTCAGCTTTAGATGAACCAGATATTCAGGCAGAGACAGATCGCTATATCGCTATTCCTGCCCAAGCATTGGCATATAAGATGGGACAACTGAAAATTTTAGAGCTACGAGAGCTAGCCAAACAGGAGCTTGGAGACCGTTTTGATATCAAAGCATTCCATGACATGATTTTAAATGCAGGAACACTGCCTTTAAATATTCTGGATGCGCGTATTAAAAATTGGATTAAGTAACAAAAAGCGGCAGCTTAAAACAAAAATCGAAATTTAGGTCAGGTCCTCGTAGGGCCTGATTTAAAAACCAATAGAAAACAGAATATAATTATAAAAAATATATTTTATTTCAGAACTTTAAAATGGAAAAATCTTTAAAAGAATACCAAGCTATTATTTTTGATTTAGACGGTACTTTAGTCGACTCCTTTAGCTTTTTTTTAGGTGCTTTAAATCAGCTTGCCAAGAAGCATAAATTTAAATCTGTAGAGCTACATGAAGTAGAGCAGTACAAACACCTTTCACCAAAAGAAATTATGAAAGAGATGAATGTTTCTAAGTGGAAACTGCCTTGGATTGCCAAAGATTTCATTCGTTTAATGAAAGAAAGAGACCAAGAAGTTTGCATGTTTGAAGGCATGCGGGATCACTTAATTGAACTGCATAAGCGGGGATATACGCTCGCAATTATTACTTCAAACTCTAAAGAAAACTGTCAAAGTATTCTCGGTACAGAACTATGTGAACTTTTTAGCCATATTGATGGTGGCTCGTCTATATTTGGCAAAGCTAAACGAATTAAGCGTGTTCTCAACATTTTGAATTTAAATAAAGAGCAGGCCATTTATGTCGGAGACCAAACGACTGATGGCGAAGCTGCACATAAGGCAGGCATTGATTTTGCTGCGGTAGGTTGGGGGTATACATCGGCTGAAAAATTAAAAACCATTCAGCCCAAAGTCGTGCTAACAGACTTAGCAACCATGAAAGAATTTTTCTAAATATATGAAATGCAGGACCAACCATGAATAACAATAACAACCCGATTGGAATGATTGACTCTGGTTTAGGCGGGTTGTCTCTCTTTAAGCATATTCGGGAGGCTCTTCCGAATGAAGACATTATCTATTTCGCTGACTCGAAATATGTTCCTTATGGCGACAGAGAAAGCGACTGGATTGTTTCAAGAACCACTCACTTAATCTCAAATCTTATAAATGACGGGAATTGCAAAGCGATTGTGGTTGCTTGTAACACCATGACGGCTGTAGCGATTGAAACAATCAGAGCACAAATTAGTGTTCCACTTATTGCAATAGAACCGGCCGTAAAACCTGCTGTGGCAATGACTATGAGCAAGCATATTGCGGTTTTGGCAACTGCAACGACGGTGAAGGGCAAAAACTTAAAGAGTTTAATTGAAACGTATGCGCAAGATATTAAAGTGTCTTTGGTGCCTTGTATTGGCTTAGCTGAAAAAATCGAAACGGGCAAAGCACATACCGCGGAAGTTAAAGATTATTTAAAAAATATTTTGGCGCCGTTGGTCGAACAAAAAGCCGATACGATTATTTTAGGATGCACACACTATCCATTTGTTTCAGATACGATTCAGGAAATTGTAGGCCGTGATATTCAAATTATTGAGCCTTCGGAAGCTGTAACTGCGCAATTAATGCGTCAACTCAATCAATATGATTTAAGTTCTAAAAGTCCAAATGAGGGGAATCATATTATTTGGACCAGTTCAGACCCGTTGGAAGTTGCGAATGTTAGTTTTTCTTTGTTAGGTAAGCATTTACCAGTAAAGGATATCGCAATATAAATTTTATAAGGATGGTAAGAGAGTTTTCTCTTACCATCTTATGTTCTAGCTCAAATTAAGCACTTTTAAGTTCCCAACGTTGTTTTGGGTCATCAGATCGTTGACTAATACCTACAGATGAACCCCAGATATGTGTCAGTACAGCATCTGGTTGGCCTTCTACAAAGATATAACCATCTTCAAATGCCCAATTAGTTTGGTACTGACGACCCGCGCCTTGTAAGAAAACATCGCCACTATGCCAATTAACTGGTTTTATTTCTTTACCATTGGTACTGTTCAATGCTGTTTGCAGTTGTTCAAAAGATTCATTTGATTTTAAGCTGACTTTTAAAATCTTTTTGACCGTATCCATATTTTTTTCATTCGTATGTAAATTTAGAGTTTTTCTAAGCTCTAGAAGCACCTTTACTGCTTCTTTTTTAAGATCCTGAGTATTTTCATATTCTTTATACGCTTTTACATGAAGCTCCGCCATGCTCTCTTTCTTCATATTTTTTAGTAGAGCATCGATATTGTCATGGCGTAAATGCAATCGGAACTCTGACCTTGTAGTCCAATCTTTTTGATCCAAGACATCTAATTGCACAGAGGCAAGAATGATCTTATAGATTTGTTCATTATGCTGAGCGAAAGGATTCATAGGCAAATCTTTAAGTTCAGGAATATCTAAAAATAGCAAAGGAGAGGAAGCATATTCATGGAACTTTTGTTCGATGCGACGAATTGATTCATGAGCGAGTACTGCATCTAAAAAGTCATTCAGCTTAGTCTCATCAAGTTTACCAACAAGCTCCGATTTAATCGTTTCTTCGCCGTTACTATCAATAAAGGTATCTAATAGACTAACGATATCAAGACAATCACTTGTTCTTAAGTGGGCGAGTGTTTCTTCATCTTGCTTTGGTAAAAGAGTAAGGAAATGCTCTAAGTCCTTGTCTAATAATTTATATGCAATCGCATCTGTCTTAACATAAGCACCGAGCACCCAACTAGAACGAATATCTTTAACTTTGTTGTATAGCTTATTCTCTCGCCCACTGCGATAGTCGCGGCTGTCAAAATACCAAAGTTCTTCTTCTATGTTTTTAACCTTGTCATGTACTGTAAATAGTCGGTCATTTGTATGCGAGTAAGCTATCTTACCCGTTTCTCCAAGTGAACTTACAGCATCTTGTAAGCCATGGGTTTGTCCACCGTATGCGCTTGCGATACATGCACCTGTTTCTTTGTTAACGATTCTAAAGTTTCCACCTGGAAATCCATTAGCCATGATGAGTTGCTCCTTATAATTAGAAAGTTTTTGTAATTGTCGAAATTAATAATTATCAAGTAAATTTCGAAGCGTGATTTATACCATAATTTTTCACATATAAATCCAAGCATTTTTGTTGGTTTTTGTATATAACATATTGATTTGGTTGTATTTATTAGAATATCTTAAGAAGAAGATACCACTATTTTATAAAGTTTCATGAACGTAATAAAAGAGTCCAGTATGTATTTCAAAGACATATTAGGCTTTTTAATAGATGAATTATCAGAACAAAGGTGACTTTCATAACACGATATTTTTAAATTATTCTACAGTTACTGACTTAGCCAAGTTACATGATCGGGCGATATCTCTCTATATATTTATATAGACTGTTAAATTAGAATTAACGATTAATCTATTTTATTAATTAAATATATATAACTCATGTTTATATTTTAAATTTAATTAAAAGCTATAAATATAAAATAAGGAAAATATTATATAAACATTAATTAAATTATTATATTTAAACTTTTTCATTAAAATAAATTGACGTTCTTTATTATACCGATTATTATCTCGTTGCTGGCCTACATTGCCAGACGGTTTTGACAGACCGTAAGTCCCCATAGCGGATTATAGTTATACTATAAGTCGTTAGACCCTTGCGTCCCCTTTCTTTGCGGTAGGACGGAAGGGGGACGCCCCGTGCGTGCTGGTCTCTATGGGCACCAGTCTGTCAACCCTCTTTCGTTCTGCCACCCTAATCAATTGACGGTGATCTGGTGGTAGGACTCCATTTTTAAGGAGTTGGCCATGCCATTATTCAAACTCATTTTCTCTCTCATTTAACTATTTTATTTATTTAAAATTTGGGTTTTTGCTACCTGATATTTTAAATTTATAAATTATTTTTATTTTAAAATCTTAATTATTTTATTTTCCTATTTTTATGGGAGGATTAATTGTTATTTAAAAAATTATTTTAATATTTAAACGAATAATGTTTTTATTTTATTTAAAGATATAAATAATCATGAGAATAATATGAAACTTCATAAATTTATATTGTTTTTAAACCTTGTGGTCGGTGCTTACAGTATTACAAATGATGATGCCAATGCTCAGCAGGAATTTAAAAGAATTTGTTTGTCAGATGAACACATGCAAGCCAGTTGTAATTGTGTTTGCCAACAGCTTGAACAGGTGTATTCACCTCAAACCGTACAACGTTTAAAACACACCAGTTTGCAAAGTCCTGTTCTCCCACAGGACTTTGCCCCTAACTTGTTCAGCAGCATTCAACGCTGCGATAAAAATAAAATGGGCTAAGTTCGCTTAGCTCCTTTATCTCTGTGTCGCAATGATCTCTCAAACTTTAAATCAGCGCAAAAGTAAAAGTCCATTGTGACTCAGGGGCCTAGGAGAGTTCTCTACTATCAAACTAGATTTTCTTTCGTGGAAAAGCCTCTGTGTAGCGGTATGAAGGCAATAAAAAAGCCCGCTATGCACTTACACATATCGGGCTTAATCAATCAATTATTAAAGCAGGTGATGCTTTAATAATGATATTTTTTGAATTACTCTACAGTTACTGACTTCGCCAAGTTACGTGGCTGGTCAACGTCTGTACCACGTAATACAGCAACGTGATAAGACAACAACTGAACTGGTACGCTATAAACGATTGGAGCTAACCATTCGTTTACTGCTGGAATATGTACAACGTGTTGACGGTCTTTTTCATTGATTCCGCTATTTTCATCAGCGAAAACGAATAATTCACCACCACGTGCCTGTACTTCTTCCATATTTGATTTGAGCTTATCAAGCATTTCATCATTTGGAGCAAGAATGACGATCGGCATTTCATTATCAACAAGTGCTAATGGACCGTGTTTTAACTCACCAGCTGCATAGCCTTCCGCATGAATATATGAAATTTCTTTTAGCTTTAATGCGCCTTCCAATGCGATTGGATAATTCGTACCACGGCCTAAGAATAAGCAGTGATTTTTTTCAACGAATAATTCAGACAAACGCAAAATTTCTGGATCATGTTTAAGCGTATCAAGAATAACTTTCGGGCTGTGCCATAACTCACGTGTAATTTCTTCAAGAATAGCAGGGCTAATACGTTGTTTAACTTGACCAATTTTCAAGATTAACAACATAAGCGCAGCAAGCTGAGTCGTAAACGCTTTAGTTGAAGCAACACCAATTTCAGGACCAGCAAGCGTCAATAAGTGATGATCAGTTTCACGAACCATTGAAGACGTAGCAACGTTACAAATAGTCAAAGTCTGAATATCGATATTGTTTGCTTTCGCACGCTTTTGAGTTTCACGTAGTGCAGCTAAAGTATCAGCAGTTTCACCTGACTGTGAAATACAAATATAAAGTGTATTTTCAACAATTACAGGAGTGCGATAGCGGAATTCACTTGCGATTTCAACTTGGCAAGGTACGCCAATCAGTTGTTCAAACCAATATTTCGCAATCATTCCTGAGTGGTAACTTGTACCACAAGCAATGATTTGTACGCTTTGAATTTTGTTGAAATCTGCATCAGCATTTTTCAAGAAATCATCACGTAAGCTATTGCCATCAAGCGCTTGAGAAATCGTTTGCTTGATTGCTTCTGGCTGCTCATAAATTTCTTTGAGCATGTAGTGCTTGTATTCACCTTTTGATGCACTGCTTACGGTTGCATCAAGCTCTCTTACTGGACGTTCAACGCGTTCGCCATTTGCAAATACTTCAATTGAAGTACGGGTAAGACGTGCAATATCACCTTCTTCAAGGTACATAAAGCGGTTAGTCACTGGTAAAAGAGCAAGTTGGTCTGAACTAATAAAGTTTTCACCAATACCTACACCAATCACGAGCGGTGAACCTTCACGTACAGTAATAAGTTCATCTGAGTAATCGCTATGGATAATACCTAGCGCGTAAGCACCTTTAAGCTGAGGTACAACAGTTTCAACAGCATCTAAAAGGCTATCTGTGCTTTTTAGAGCTTCAGCAACTAAGTGTGCAACAACTTCTGTATCTGTTTGAGAAGTAAAAACGTAACCTAAAGCTTGAAGGTCGTCTTTTAATTCTTGGTAGTTTTCAATGATACCGTTATGTACAACAGCAACCTTACCAGACATATGCGGGTGAGCATTATTTTCAGTGGGTTTACCGTGTGTTGCCCAACGGGTATGTGCAATCCCGATAGCCCCTGTAAGCTGGTGTTCAGCAACTGCATCGGCAAGATTAATAACTTTACCTACACGACGCTCACGTAAAATTTGTTGGTTATTCAGTAAAGCAACACCCGCAGAATCATAACCGCGGTATTCAAGACGTTTTAAACCTTCAATTAAAATCTCGGTTACACAACGTTCTGCAACGCCTCCGACGATACCACACATACTTCAATCCTCTTATTTTTTAACCTTTTGGGGACGTTGATAATTTGCTTTTGAAATTTGTTGCGCACGTTCAAAGGAGAGACTTTGTTCGGCTACATCTTTCGTAATCACAGAACCCGCACCAACTGTTGCGCCATTCCCAATGGTCACCGGAGCAACCAGCGAGCTATTAGAACCGATAAAAACGGCATCGCCAATAGTGGTTTTGTGTTTATTTGCACCGTCGTAATTACAAGTAATCGTACCTGCCCCAATATTCGATTCAGCACCGATTTCTGCATCACCTAAATAGGTGAAATGGTTAGCTTTACTACCCAATCCAATCGTTGTATTTTTAACTTCAACAAAGTTGCCGATATGTACTTCATTTGCCAATTTAGCGCCTGGGCGTAAGCGTGCAAATGGTCCAATTTGAGCATTTTCACCAACTACTGCACCATCAAAAACGCTATAGGCTTGAACTTTAGTGCCTGCCGCAATTTTGGTGTTCTTTAAAATACAACCAGCGCCGATTTCTACAAAATCGCCAAGTTCACAGTCACCTTCAATAATCACATTTACGTCAATACGAACGTCATGTCCAACTTTCACAGAACCGCGTAAGTCAAAGCGTGCAGGGTCTGCAAAAGTTACGCCTTGTTGCATAAGCTCTTTTGCTTGTTGTTGCTGGAACTCACGTTCAAGTGCAGCAAGTTGTAAGCGGTCATTGACGCCTTCAACTTCAAAAGCGAGTTCTGGTTGAATAGATGCGATTTCTAGGCCATCTGCAACAGCCATTGCTACGATATCAGTTAGATAATATTCGCCTTGCGCATTTTCATTTGAAAGTTTAGGCAACCACTCATGAAGTTTTGCGTTGCTAACACAGTAAATACCTGTGTTGATTTCTTGAATCTGACGCTGAGCTTCTGTTGCATCTTTATGCTCAACAATCGCTTGAATCTTACCTTCTTGACGAACGATACGACCATAACCTGTTGGGTTGTCGACATGTAAAGTAATCATGCCAATGCCCGTTTTACTTGAAACTTCAACAAGTTGCTCTAGCGTTGTTTGACGTACTAAAGGTACATCACCATAAAGAATTAATGAAATACCGTCTTTAGGAAGTACGGGTAAAGTCATTTGTACCGCATGACCTGTACCTAGTTGTTCTGCTTGTTCAACCCATTGAATCTTTTCTTGTGCAAAAGTTTGTTTGACGTGGTCACCACCATGCCCATAAATCGTAATAATATTTTCTGCGTGTATTTTTTTTGCTGTTTGAATGACATGTCCTAGTAGCGGGCGACCAGCTAAAGGTTGCAATACTTTAGGTAGTTGTGAACGCATTCGCGTTCCTTTGCCTGCAGCAAGGATAATGACGGTAGTTGACATGAGTAAACCTACTTAAATGGCGTTACGCCCCAGAAAGTAATAAATATGATGATACAGAGTGCCGCCCAAAGCCCTGCAATGATGTCGTCTAGCATGATCCCGAAACCACCAGCAACTTTCTGGTCGGCAACACGGATTGGCCAAGGTTTCCAAACATCAAATAGGCGGAATAAGCAAAAACCAATTAGTGCCGATTGTAACGACATTATATTAAAAAATATTAAAGGCAGAAGAGTAATTGATTGTCCTGCAAATTCATCCCAAACAATTCGACCATCATCATGAACATCAAGGACTTTTGCAGTTTGACCACAAATATAAATTCCCACCAATGACATGATGAGGATAGCGATCAAGCTTAATTTAAAGCCAAGCGATAACCAGATTGGAATGAAGAGTAGGGCAAAGGCAGAGCCAAAAGTACCGGGAGCTTTAGGTGCGAGACCAGATCCGAAACCAACTCCACAGAAAACGATGCAGCGGTTGAACCAAGACATGTCCTTAAAATGAATCGGTGGCTTATGCAAAGTGTTGGTATCCATGAATTTGCAATGGGTAATCTGAACCCAAGTGCTCAAAAGTTAGTTGTGTTTGCTCAACGATCTCTCCGATCATTGTAATCTTAATGTCTAGTTGTTTTTGCAAAAGTTTTTCATAATTTTGCGGTGTTATTGTAAAACATAACTCGTAATCATCACCACCAGCTAAAGCATATTGCCAGCGCTGTTGTTCTGGTAGTGCTTGTAGTGTTGAATCAATCGGTAACTTTTCTAAAAGTAATCGGGCACCGACCTTTGAAGCTTTTAAAATGTGACCTAAATCTTGGGCTAATCCATCAGAAATATCAATCATACTAGATGCTAATCCCTTCAGCTGTTGTCCAAGCTGACAACGTGGTGTCGGATAGTCTAGTCTTTTTTGTAATGGATGACCTAGGTGCTGTAAACCATACGCGGCATCACCAACTTGTCCGCTCACACAGACATAGTCACCGACTTTGGCACCTGAACGTAACACGGCTTGTCCGGTTTCAACCCAGCCCATGGCTGTGACAGTAATGGTGAGGTGAGGGCCTTGGGTCGTGTCTCCACCAATGAGAGCAACGCCAAATTGATTACAGCAGTCATAAATTCCCTGACTGAATCCTTCAAGCCATTCATGATCAATTGTAGGTAGGCTGAGCGCAAGTAAAATACTATGCGGTTTTGCCCCCATGGCAGCAATATCTGAAAGATTGACAGCTACGCTTTTCCAGCCAATCGCATGGGCAGAAGTATCAAGAGGAAAATGACGTCCAGCAACGAGTGTATCTGCACAGATCACCAATTGTTGGTTTACGGGAGGGGTAATTAAGGCTGAGTCATCTCCAATACCTAAGGTGACATCTGTATAAGATTGTCTGTTAAAGTACTGGTCAATAATAGAAAACTCAGCCATATCAACTTCAAACCTATTAGTTTGCTTGTTGTTTTTCAGCACTACGTAGTGTTGAACTTAAACGATCTAGAACGCCATTAATATATTTATGGCTATCTGCTCCACCAAAGTGTTTAGCGAGTTCAATAGCTTCATCTAGAACGACACGATAAGGTACTTCTAAATGATCACGTAACTCGTAAGCACCCAAGCGTAATGTTGCTAGCTCTACACCATCAAGTGCACTAAGTTCACGGTCAAGAACCGGAATAAGTAATGCATCAAGATCTTCGTGCTGTGCAATCACTTGTGTTAGAAGTTCGTGATAGTAGTTTAAGTCTACCTTGTGCATTGCATTTTCAGCACGGGTGCGTGCTTCGATTTCATGTACAGGGTTGTGACTCATTTGCCACTCATAAATACCTTGTACAGCAAAACGACGTGCTTTACGTTTTGCTGCATAAGCGGCTTGCAGTGTTTGAGACATGCTTTAAATTGCCTTTAATAAATTAACCATTTCAATAGCAGTCAATGCAGCTTCGCTACCTTTGTTTCCTGCTTTTGTACCTGAACGTTCGATGGCTTGCTCGATGCTATCAGTAGTTAATACACCATTGATGACAGGCAAGCTGCTTTCTAACGCCACTACACCTAAACCTTTTGCACATTCACCAGCAACGAAGTCAAAGTGTGGTGTGCTACCACGAATCACTGCGCCAAGTGCGATGATTGCATCAAACTGGTTTGATGTAGCTAATTTTTTAGCAACAATCGGGAGTTCCCATGCGCCAGGAGCGTGAATAACAGTAATGTTATCTTCATTTACACCGTGACGTTTTAATGTGTCGATTGCACCATCCAATAAGTGTTCAACAACAAAGCTGTTGAAACGACCCACTAAAATCGCATAACGACCTTCGCTTGCGAGATGTAATAAACCTTCAATACGGCGAATTGCCATAGCAACCTCGATTATTTCGTTGTGATTTGATCAGCAGTGACATATTCCACTACTTCTAAATTAAAGCCAGATAAAGCATTGAAACGTAATGGTGAGCTAAGAAGCTTCATTTTTTCAACACCTAAATCACGCAAAATTTGAGCACCGACACCAATAGTTTGATATTGATGTGAAAGTGCTGCATTGGATTTCACCGGTTTTGGCTTATTTAAATCATCCAACGCTGGTCCCAAGTCTTGCAAATGATCTTGACCGATCCAGACTAAAACACCGCGATCACTCGCTGCAATCGTCTGTAGGGCACGGTCTAAGTTCCACGCAGGTTCACCATCAGCTTTATTTAGCTTAAGCAAATCGCGAATTGGACTAAAACCATGCACACGTACTGTTGTAACACCTTCTTTTGGCTCGCCTTTAACTAAAGCCAAATGAATGTCCGGGTTACCAATCTCACGATAACGATAAAGTTCAAATGAACCATATTCTGTTTGAATGGTTTTTTGATCCAGACGTTCAACCGTTTGCTCATTGGTCATGCGGTAGTGAATCAAGTCCGCAATTGTACCAATTTTTAAGCCATGCTTCTCAGCAAAAATTTCTAAATCTGCACGGCGTGCCATTGTGCCATCTTCATTAATGATTTCACAAATGACAGAAGCTGGTTCAAGGCCTGCTAAACGTGCTAAATCACAACCTGCTTCGGTATGGCCTGCACGATGTAAAACACCACCTGGCTGTGCCATTAACGGGAAAATATGACCCGGCTGTACGATATCAGTTGGTTTTGCATGCGCTGCGACAGCAGCTTGAATTGTATGTGCACGCTCTGCTGCTGAAATACCGGTGGTAATACCTTCAGCGGCTTCGATTGATAAGGTAAAGTTTGTACTGTGCTGAGCACCGTTTTGGTCAACCATCAACGGAAGGTTTAACTGTTTACAGCGCTCACGGCTTAGCGTTAGGCAAACTAGACCACGTGCATGGGTAATCATGAAGTTAATATCTTCAGGACGAACATGCGTTGCTGCAATGACAAGATCACCTTCATTTTCGCGATCTTCGTCATCCATCAAGATAACCATTTTGCCTGCACGAATATCGGCGACAAGATCTTCAACACGACTCAGCGGCATTCGCTTTCACCTTTTTTTGTCGTAAGACAATTTCTATTTAATAAATTTTGCATAGTTTACGCTGTTTAGAGAATTTTGCCTATGATTCTGATTTATCCAAATTTGTGACATCTAAGAATAGATCGAGATTTATTTATACAAATAAATCATAAGAAAAAGGAGTAGTTTTAAATAAAAGCTATGAATTTAAATAAAAAAACCTAGCCAAAAGGCTAGGTTCTGATGCGCGTAGTTACTTTTTATGAAGCTGCACTACTTGGACTATCATTTTGTGGGATTGATTTTTTCCCCATTAAAATTTCAGTGCGGATATTTTGAGCAAGTTCAGCACATTCTGCATTCATACCATTGATCATAAAGGCATGACGTGTCATCACATTGCTTGGGTTTGGCATTGCAACAAGTTGGTAGCTGTCTTGAATTGCTTTGAGCTGTTCATTCTCAAGATATAAAGCAGATTCTTTAGCGTGAAGATGCTGTGCTAAACGTTGAGCAGCTTCTTTTGCATCGATTTGCATAGCTTCTACAGCATTACATGTTGCACTACGAGTTTGCAGCGCAAAGCGTTTATCTTCACGATAACGTTTATATAAAACATCTGAAAGTAGTTGGAATACGGTTCCAATCATAAGCAGACATTCTACGGCATGCGTATGAGAAGTTGAAATCGCAAGTGTCGCGCCTTCGGCATTAAACTCATCTACTACTTCAATATCTGTGAGCTTCAATTGATAATGCTTAACGCATAACTCAATACTCTTGTTTAAAAAGAGCTGGCAGAGTTTGAAATAAGGAACAGATACCGATTGGTTAACACTGCTTAATAACTGTTTAGGGTCATAAAACTGAATATTGAGTGCCAACGTATGTTGGTCAGCTGAATCTGAAGTTTTCTCGGCTTGTTGGCGAGCTGCTGGTTTTGCTTTAGCTTGTTGCTGAGCTTGTGCAACCAAGGTTACCGTATTTTGTTTTTCTAGAGCCAATGCTTGAGTTAACTGCTGAATTTCATGCTTCAAGCGGTTTTCTTCATTAATGCGTGCCAAATATTCGCTTCGTGTTGGACGAGCAATCGCGCGATAGGCAAGCCATAATAAAACATGCAAAAACAGAGAAGCTAAAATTGCAAGCCATTGAGTACGAAGAATTTCTCCAATACTTGGCTGAATCAACGTAACTTCGATAGATCCGACTTTCTTTTCATTTTGAAGGGCATCACGAGCAAAAATTTCGCCTTGGCGGGTTTTTGAAATTCCGCTTGTTGCTAGAACCTGTTTGTTCGCATCAAGAATGCGAATAGACGCAACACTTGGATTGGTCGCATAGCGATTGGCAATCAGAGCTAAAGACACCGTATTAGCAGGTTCAAGCTCAGATAAGCTGTCTGCAACGAGCTGACTGGTCATGAGCTGACCTTGACTCGCACGGTTTTCATTAAGCTGGTGTGTCGTTGCAATGACCAATAAAAAGGTATGCAATGCAAAACTAACGATCAGTAGGCTAGCAAATAGCCCTTGTCTAGGCGCAATCAAGTTAAACTTCCAAGGCAATTATATTGAAATTCGATTATGATTCTTACAATAGTTGTCACTCAGACTAGAGTCAATTCATGCGAGAAATCATTCTTATATCCTTTTTAGGACCGGACCAACCAAACCAGTTTACCCGATTAATGCAAGTACTATCCGTACATTCATTGCAAATACTGGATGTAGGTCAGGCTGTTATTCATAATCAACTTACATTAGGCATTGTGGTCGCTTCTAATAATGAAACTGCGACCGCATTGGCAATGAAAGAGATTTTGATTTTAGCACATGATATTGGCTTAACAGTGCGCTTTAAACCAATCACGGGCGCAGAATACGATCAATGGGTAAGTGAAGGCGGCCGTACTCGTTATATCGTCACGGCTTTAGCCCCAGAACTCACTGCTGCACACTTACAAGCAGTTACAAAAATTGTGTCTAGCCAAGGCTTTAACATCGAAACAGTAACCCGTTTATCAGGTCGTGTAGACTTCGAAAGAGATAGCGCATTCCCACGTCGTGCCTGTGTACAGTTTGGTTTAAGCAGCGGCCCAACTTTAGATGCACAAGCCATGCGTGCTGCTTGTTTACTTCTTTCAAGCGAATTAAATATTGATGTTGCTGTTCAAGAAGACAACGCTTATCGCCGTAACCGTCGTTTGGTGTGTTTCGATATGGACTCAACATTAATTGAACAAGAAGTGATTGATGAGTTAGCGATTGAAGCAGGGGTAGGCGCACAAGTTGCTGAAATTACTGAAAGAGCAATGCAAGGTGAGCTTGATTTCCAGCAAAGTTTCCGTGCACGTGTTGCATTATTGAAAGGACTTGATGCTGCTGTTTTACCTAAAATTGCAGAGCGTTTAACCATTACCGAAGGTGCAGAACGTCTTATCTCGACCTTAAAGGCACTTGGCTATAAAACGGCAATTTTATCTGGTGGATTCCAGTATTTTGCTGAATATTTACAAGGCAAACTCGGTATTGATGAAGTTCACGCTAACATTTTAGATGTGCAAGACGGTTTCGTAACAGGCGAAGTGAAAGGTGCGATTGTAGATGGCGCCCGT
This sequence comes from Acinetobacter sp. AOR43_HL, assembly GCF_027854635.1. Classification (NCBI taxonomy): domain Bacteria; kingdom Pseudomonadati; phylum Pseudomonadota; class Gammaproteobacteria; order Moraxellales; family Moraxellaceae; genus Acinetobacter; species Acinetobacter sp. AOR43_HL. The sequence goes on along the minus strand of NZ_JAKTHX010000032.1, from coordinate 289,567 downwards.
AAAGCTGAGCTATTACGCGAACTTGCAAATAAGATGGGTATTTCTCTAGAGCAAGCGATGGCAGTAGGCGATGGTGCAAACGATTTACCGATGCTTGCGATTGCAGGTTTAGGTGTTGCCTATCGTGCAAAACCATTAGTACGCCAAAACGCAAATCAAGCGATTTCAAGTGTTGGTTTAGATGGTGTGCTTTATTTACTCGGTATGCATGATAAAGATTTAAATCGTGCTTAACCTATAAGGATAAGCTTTAAGCGCTACTTCAGAGTAGCGCTTTTTTTATGCAGAATAGTCATAAAAACAAGCAAGTTATGACAAAATTTTGCACAGAAAAAAGGCAATAAAAAAATCTGAAAAAAACTTATTTTGGTCCTTAAAAACGGCATATTTTTTTGTAATGACACGCCAGAATTGATGCCATATAGGGAATCGAACTTTTTGAATTTTACAAAAATGTAATGACAAAAGAATGTTGCGACAAAGTATGTCGCATTAAGAAAAAACGGGTCTTTTTTTCTAAAAAAAAACATCCATAATGCATCCTAAGCTTCAACACAAATCATGAATTAAAGTTGTTTTTGGAATGAGGTCGGGTATTAAAGACCGAATGTTTTTAGACGTTTTCATTAAGACGGAGGTTTCTATGGTAACAGCGAATTTTGCCGCTATCGCCGGATTCAGCTTAATTGCTGTCGCGCTTGTTGCTGTGTTCTTTTCTCCTTACCGTCGTTGGCTTGGTTTTATGCTTGCAGGGATGTTCTTTTGGGGGCTATTGGAAGTGGTCCGTTTTGGAGTTCAAGTCACTTTTGAAATGCCAGTCACATATAGTTATTTAACTGCATTAAGTCTAGCGATGGTAATGGTTACATTTATTTTGTTACGTGAGGATAAACAAGCACAAAAGGCATTGGCAAATCGCCAATATATAGAACACACGCCAGTATATGAAGATGATCAGCAGCAATGTTCTAGCCGATAATTAAATTGTTATCTAACGGTAAAAAGGTATGCACAGCATGCCTTTTTCATTTACGAAACGTGATTTTTATTATACAAAGCATTTATTAAAAAATAGCCAGTTATGCTACGATAGATGCGTCTGTTGACGTTTCATCTAGATTGCGTTGCCAGCTAAAAAATATCAATTGATGCATAAAACACAGGCAATGGTATGTCCTTGCTAAGTTTTGCTCTAAAGTTTTCATAAAAATACAATAGGCGTGAATGTTCATGAAACTTTCTTCCATACCTGTAGTCAAGTTACCTCTTGTTGATGTCAGTACAGACCCATTAGATTTGTTGGTAGCAGGTTTAGTGCTGCGTATGAAGCAGTTGGCGCGTACTAGCCCTAAGTTTATTGAACTGATTCATGACCGCGCATTCCGTATTCAGATCGGTACAGATTTAGGTGTTGCACGTCAGATCATTATTAATAATGGTCAGATTGATACCGTTGCAGGCGCACCTGAAAAAGCTGATTTTATTTTGCAATTTGCAGACAGTGAGCAAGGTGTAAAAACTTTGATCAAAGGTGACCCAACAGCATTTATGACGGGTATGCAAGATGGCAGCATTAAAATGGAAGGTGACTTCAGCCTACTGGTATGGTTTAACCAAGTCGCTAAGCTCATTCCACCTAAGTTACCAAAACCAGTAAAAGATAAAGTACGTCAGGCACGTGCTTTCATTAAAGAGAAAACTGGACGTTAATATACAGATATAAAAAAACTCCCGTTTTGGGAGTTTTTTTATGTCTATGCTTCGACTTCCAAATTAAAAGTTACTGGCCCATCATTAATGAGGTGTACTTTCATATCCGCAGCAAAAATTCCGGTTTGAACGTTTTCAAATTGAGAATGTGTATATTCAACCAATTGTTCGTATAACGCTTTTGCATCGCTAGGTGGCATTGCCGGGCCAAAGTCTGGACGCAAACCTTTTTGTGTTTGTGCCATCAAGGTAAATTGTGACACAAGCAAGATTCCACCATTTGCTTGAGATACATTCCAACCCATTTTGCCTTGCTCATCATCAAAAATTCGATATTTCAAAATTTTATCAATAAGCTTTTGGCCAATAGCCAAAGTATCATCTCTGCCAATGCCTAAAAACACCAGTAGGCCGTGTTGGATTTCGCCTGTAGTTTCACCGTCTACAACCACTTTGGCTTCAAGAACTCGTTGTATTAAAGCGCGCATAGTTAAAGCAAATTTCTATAATTAATTGAATTAACGTAGTTTAGCAGAATTTAAATTAAATGATTTTTAAAAGGAAATTTCATGGAACTGCAACAATGGTATAAAACCTCGTAATTCATCCATAAAAGTATGCTTTAATGCTAAGAAGCAAGCGAATAATCATTGACTATGTCTCCAATTATCCATTCTTTACTAGATACAGACTTGTACAAATTTACGATGCTACAAGTGGTTCTACATAAATTCCCGCAAACACATAGTGTCTATCATTTTCGTTGCAGAAACTTAGAAGATACAGTCTATCCATTAGTGGATATTTTGGATGACTTAAACGAGCAACTCGACCATTTATGTAATCTCAAATATAAAGAAGACGAGCTACAATATTTAAGAAAATTACGATTTATTAAAAGCGACTTTGTCGATTACTTAGAATTATTCCAACTCAAACGTCGTTTTATTCAGGCTAGTATTGATGCAGAAGGCCGATTAGATATTCATATTGAAGGACCGATGGTTCAGGCGATGATGTTCGAGATTTTTGTCCTAGCCATTGTAAACGAGTTGTATTTTAGCCGTATCAAAACAGATCAAGTTTGGGCCGAAGGCGAACGCCGTTTACAAGCAAAGCTCGATTTGATTCAGCAATATGAAAAATCTCAACAGCCAAACGATCCACCGTTTTTAGTTTCTGATTTCGGTACACGTCGTCGTTATAGCTTTGCTTGGCAAAAACATGTCGTAGCGGCATTTCATAAAACTGTACCAAATGTGTTCCGGGGTACAAGTAATGTGTTGCTGGCTAAAGAGCTTAACATTACACCGATCGGGACCATGGCACATGAATTCCTACAAGCGTTTCAGGCACTTGATGTACGTTTGCGTGATTTCCAAAAAGCTGCTTTAGAGACGTGGGTACAAGAGTACCGTGGAGATTTAGGAATTGCCCTAACCGATGTGGTAGGGATGGACGCTTTCTTACGCGACTTTGACCTGTATTTTGCCAAACTATTTGATGGTTTACGTCATGACAGTGGCGACCCGTATGAATGGGGTGATAAGGCGTATGCACATTACCGTAAATTAAAAATTGATACCAAAACCAAAATGCTGACCTTTAGCGATGGCCTTAATTTGCCAAAGGCATGGGAGTTGCATCAATACTTTAAAGATCGTTTTCAGGTGAGTTTCGGTATTGGTACTAACCTAACCAACGATATGGGGCAAAAGCCACTGAATATTGTGTTGAAACTGGTTGAATGTAATGGTCAGTCAGTTGCGAAGATCTCTGATAGTCCGGGTAAAACCATGACTGACAACGATACTTTCTTGGCCTATTTGCGTCAGGTTTTTGAAATCGAAGAACTTGAAGAAGTGGTTTAAGTAAAAAGTGGTCTCGCTATTTTTTATTTTTAAAAGTGAGAATGCTGATATCTGATTTTCTGCTAAAGCGTAGCAGAAAATCAGAGTTTGTTAGATATATGCTTATGCTAAGATTGAAAATAAGCTGGTATAAAAAGAAACCATGACGATGACACTCCCTGATTTTAAACTCGATTTATTAATAGAAGCAGAAGAATTAGTGCCTTATTTAGGCAATGAATATATTCGCATTATAGATTTGAGCCGTGCATCGGTTTATGAACAACTCCATATTCCACATGCCATTCATTTACAGCCTAAATGGTTAGTGGCTCAACAAGAAGAAGCCACTGGTATTTTGCCAGATGAAGCGGGTTTGCAAGCACTTATTGAAAAATTGAATATTTCACCTAATCATCATGTTGTAGTTTATGACGATGAAGGTGGAGCATGGGCTGGGCGTTTAATCTGGAATTTGCATTGCCTAGGATTTACCCGTACCAGTTTAATTAACGGCGGTATCCATGCATGGTTAGGTGCAGGCTTACCTACTACAGCAGAAGTCGAAAAAGTTTCTCCTGTTACAGACTTAATTCAAATTGATTTATCACATGCCGCTCAGTTCCGTGTGAACTATGAAGAGCTACGCAAACAAGTTGAGCAAGAAAGTGTGCAACTGTGGGATTGCCGGACGAGTGATGAATATAGTGGTGTCCGTTTAGCAGCGCGACGCGGCGGTCACATTCCAAATGCCCTCCATTTTGAATGGAGTACTGCACTTAATCGTCAAAATCATCTAAAATTGCATCCGCTTGAACGCACGCGGCAGCGCCTTGAACAACTTGGGTTCGATTTACAACAACCTGTAGTTGTGTACTGCCAGTCACATCACCGTTCCGGTTTGGCCTATATTCTGGCTAGACTCTTGGGCTGGGAAGCAAAAGCCTATGATGGTGCGTGGAGTGAATGGGGCAATCGCCTCGATAGTCCTATTATTACTGGAGAATCACCGTCGTGAGTTTCACATCTCGATTAAAAAAAGAATTATTTATTAAGGCACAAAACCTTGTACCACAGCATCAATTGAGCCGTGTGGTAGGTAAAGTTGCTGCGAGTGAAAATCCAGTTGTGAAAAACGCTGTTATTCATGCGTTTAAAGCTAAATATGGGATTGATTTATCGATTGCTGAACAAGGCAATGCTCTGAAATATAAATCTTTTAATGACTTTTTTACCCGTGCATTAAAAGAAGGTGTACGTCTGATTGATGAAAATGCAGATAGCATCGTGTCCCCAGCAGATGGCGCAATTTCCCAAATTGGTAAGATCACTGCGGGTGAAGTATTTCAAGCAAAAGGTCAAAGTTTCTCTGTAGAGAAATTAATTGGCGATCCACAACTTGCTCAACCATTCCAAGACGGTGAGTTCGCGACGGTTTATTTATCACCGCGTGATTACCATCGTGTTCATATGCCGTTTGCAGGGACATTAACAGAAACGTTATACGTGCCAGGCGAGCTATTTTCAGTAAATCAGGTCACTGCTGAAAATGTACCGGGATTATTTGCTCGTAATGAACGCATGGTGTGTTTGTTTGATACTGAACTTGGTCGTATGGCTGTTGTTCTAGTAGGTGCGATGATTGTTGCTGGTATTGAAACTGTGGCAACAGGCAAGGTAAAACCTTCAGGCCGTATTGAATTGCAACATCATCAGTTAAAGCTAGAGAAAGGTGCTGAGCTGGGACGTTTTTATTTAGGTTCTACAGCCGTTATTTTATTTGAAAAAGATAAGATCGAATGGGAACAACGTTTTAAAGCTGAGTCTGTGGTTGTAATGGGCGAGCGCATGGGACATACAGTTTAGTAAGCGATATAATCCCTATAAAACAAGTAAACCCTGAGTTTAATTATTCAGGGTTTATTTTTTGATTTAAATTATATAAAAGCAAAATATATAACTATGTCTGGATTTATATTATATGGAAATATAATTATTATTAAGTGATCTGAAATAGGACGTTATATTAACTAGCCTATAAATATGTGTCTAAAGAGAGCAAAAATATTAATATGATTGAAAATTAATAAATAAAAATAGAAAGAAATACTTAAGTTAGACTTAAGTCGTAATTTTAATCTTATTTGAAGATAAGTTATTAAATCTAAAAAAATTATTTAATTTTATAAATATGAAGCGCTTTTTAGATATTACACAACTTTAGCCTTGGCACAATGCTTGCTACTTGTTCAGGACTTTACTGTAACTTTCATATTTTTTTAGGTTCTGAAATCATGTTAAAAGTTAAACGCCTGACAGCTTCGGTTTTATCTGTACTTTGTATTTCACTCAGCCATGCCAATGATTTTAAAGTTTTAAATCAAATTTCAAAACAACCTACTCAACTTCAAACTGGGAAATATAAAGGTAATTATTATGTTCCATCTACTTTAAATACCATTACATGGGGCTATTTACCAAATCGAGATGCTAAACCCGTGCTTACTGTTCCGTCGGGTAGTGTCGTAACATTTGATACGGTTTCTCATGAAGGTTTGCTTGAAGACCAAGGGCGTAATGCTGAAAAGTTTTTTAAATCGAAGGGTGTAAATTCTAATCAAATATTGGAAGATGCAAAAATAATTACGCAATCAAATTTAAAGCATGATTTTCATAAAGATGGGCCGCATATTGTGACAGGCCCTGTTGCAATTGAAGGCGCACAGCCCGGTGATATTCTGAAAGTTGAAGTACTTAAAGTTGAGCCACGTGTTCCTTACGGTGTGATTTCAAATCGACATGGTAAAGGTGCTTTAGTAGGGGAGTTTCCTAAAAAAGTAAAGCAAGAAAATGCATCGGCTGAGCATCCTGAACGCTATGGAAATGTATCGATTTTTACCCCAATCGAAAAAAATGCTAAAGGTGAGTACGAAGGTGTATTAAAAACAGAATCGGGTAAATCAATACGTTTTCCGCTCTATCCTTTTATGGGAATTATGGGGGTAGCAGCCAATACGTCTGAGCCTGTTCACTCTGTACCCCCTGCAATGTATGGCGGAAATATTGATATTAATGAACTAGGTGCAGGTTCAACTGCGTATTATCCTGTTCAGGTTAAAGGTGCATTATTCTATACGGGTGATAGTCATTTCGCGCAAGGCGATGGGGAAGTGGCATTAACGGCACTAGAAGCTTCAGCCCGCGCCACACTGAAATTTACCTTACTCAAAGCAGGTAAGGACAAAATACCGGGCAAAGATTTAAAACAACCTTTGGCTGAAAATGCTGAGTTTTGGATTACACCGGGACTTGATGAAGATCTTGATGAAGCGATGAAAAAGTCTACACGTGAAGCCATTCGTTTCTTAAACCAAGAATACGGTATTGATGAAGCGACAGCGTACGCCTATTTAAGTGCCGCAACTGATTTTGAAGTTTCACAAGTAGTAGATAAAACCAAAGGGATCCATGCAAAAATCAGAAAAGCTGATTTTAAAGAGTTTGAGAGTAAATAATTGAGATGACCTAAGCTTGGTATTTAAAATATTAAATACCAAGTTAATTTTATTTTAACTATTTATAAGTTTTATATATTTTATAATTAAGTATAATAAATCTCACATATATTGATTAGTATAAAATCTAATGCAATCACTTCCTAACGTTCTACTATATTTGGCTGCACTATTAACATTCTGTGCCGCATTACTTCATTTTTTTTGTGTGTTCTGGGGAGCAAATAGTTTTCGGTTTTTAGGGGCTGGTAAAAGTATTGTCCAGATGGTCGAAAGAGGGCACTGGTATCCTAATTTTACAGCTATAACTGTGGGATTAATTCTAACTGTATGTTCTATGTATGCCTTCTTTGCAGCAAAGGGAATACAGATATTACCTTTTACCAAAATTATTCTGTCGCTTGTTGCAGCGGTTTTTCTTATCCGTGGTTTTGCTTTTCCATGGTTAAAATCAAAATTTGTGGGAAATAGTGATTTATTTTGGTATATCAGTTCAGCCTTTTGTTTAGTACTAGGCACTTTATATGCCGCAGGCGTATATTTAATTTGAAACGAATATATTCTAGGTGAACTAGAGTGAATAATTTTAAAAAATAAAAGGGAGCTTGGCTCCCTTTTTAATTATTTAGTCCAACCATATTTTTTGAAAATAGTATTGCCTTGTTGTGAAGATAGAAAATCTACAAAACGTTTAGCCTCGGCATCTTTTAAACTATGTTTAGTCAAGGCTACACCTGTGTCACGATAGACAACTAGCTCTGGTTCGATAGGAATAATTTGTCCAACGTCTGGGTTACTGATTCCCCAAATATTAAAGACTAACCAAGCATCATAGCTGCTATTTTCTTCCCAGTTTTTCTTGGCAATACCTGTGTTGGCTGCATAGGTAACAATATTCTTTCGAAAAGCTTTTGTTAATTGGATATTTCCAGTTCTGCCAGCGATATCTTCCCACATACCAACTTGACCTGCACCATGTGTAACTAAAACCTTAACGCCAGATTTAGCGAGGTCTTTAAATCCTTTAATATTTTTAGGATTTCCTTTTCTCACCAAAATCGCTGCGGGGCGTAAATATAAAGGTTCAACCGAGTCTTTTATAATTTGCTCAGAAAATGTATTTTCGAAATCAGACATCATGGCTTCGGAACCACTATAGATAACATCTGCATCTAGTTTCGCTTTTTCAGACCATTGAGCAGTAGGACCAGAAGTCACATGAACTGCTATTCCTGTCTTATTAGTGAATTGTTTGGCGGCTTCTTTCATAGCGGGTGCTGGCCCACCCGGACCATATACTTGTACATCTGCAAAACTATGGATAGATAGAGAACCGAGAATAAGAAAAATCAGGTAGGGTATAAATTTTTGTTTTAGCATTTTAATCGCTATCGTAATTAAGAAAATATCAGCATATATTTTTTATTATTAAAATTGGATTAATTTTTGCAACGATATTTATAATATATATTCTTTAAAATATATTTAATGAGATTTTAAGAGACTATATAAATGTAAATTATTTTGAGTTGAATATAAATATAGAAGATTCTATGGTAATTTATATTTTATAAATTAATTATTTAATTAGATGTAATGTAAATAATAGAGGAGTAATCCCTTGATTAGAAAAAGTAATTCTTTTTTAAAAATTTTATTTAGCAGTATTTGTTTGGCATCTGGTTCTGCTATGGCTGCTCCAATTACAGATTTGGGTAAGCAAATTGTGAGCGAAAAACCGGGTTCAATATTGTCGCTAGAACAGCAAGCTGTGACGGATTTGTTTCCTCATGCAGATCAGCGTTTGTTGGTCAATTATCGTAGTCGAGGTATTCAGGGCGAACCTATTGTTGCATCGGCTTTTATTTTATTACCAAAAGGAACGCCACCCAAAAATGGCTGGCCGATACTTGCTTGGGCGCATGGTACGACTGGAGTTGCTGATACTTGTGCACCTTCGGGCGACTATGTGGGTGGGCCAGTTCACTCATATCAAGAAGTTGCTTCCAAAGCTTTAGATGGTTGGCTTGCACGTGGCTATGCAGTAGTCGCACCTGATTATCAAGGTTTAGGTACATTAGGCGCACATCCCTATATGAATGCAAAGAGCCAACTGCATACAGTGGTTGATGCAGTGCGTGCATTACATATGCTTAAGCCAAAAGATTTCAATAAACAATGGTTGGTAATGGGGCATAGTCAAGGCGGGGCTGCGGCAATTGCGGTGTCTGCCTATGGTCAAAAAGATGCTCCCGAACTAGATTTAAAAGGCGCAATCGCTCTTGCGCCAGGCGGCTATCAATATGAAGGCATTGCAGAATATGTGAAAACTAATCCGAACCCAGAACCTAGTGTGGCTGCTTTTTTCCCAATTGTGTTATTGGGAGTACAAGCAGCAGAACCAAGCATTGTTCCTGAAAACCTAGTCAGTCCAGAAATGAACATGGTGCTAACTCAAGCACGTAGTCGCTGTTTATCTGAACTTCAATCTGATTTGAAGAAGTCACCTTCTAGCATATTTCGCCCTAACGCAGACTTAAAACCTCTTTTGGCTTATTTAAAACAGCAGTCTATTGAAAATATGGTGCCGACTGTGCCTTTAATGATTGTTCAAGGCTCTAAAGATCATTTAGTCGACCCTAGAGGGACATCTGCTTATTACCAACAGCTATGTAAATTAAAAAAACCAACTATTTATCAAACGATTGATGGTGGCGATCATCGTGATGCACTGCGTCAAAGTAATACTTTTGCCACTCACTTTTTAAATGTCATAGAGAAAAATCAGACAAAATCTTATTGCTCAAATTTTAAGTAAATTGGTTTAAATAATACAAAAAAGCCGACTTTTCATGAGTCGGCTTTTTAAATGTGAGAGGGCCAAATTTAGGTCATGTTATAGAGTCTTTCTTTTGGAAAAACTGCGGTAAATGTTGATCCCTCGTTTTCTTTGGACTGCACATCTAAATAAGCGCCGTGTTGCATAAGCACGTGTTTTACAATGGCTAAGCCTAAACCTGTACCACCTGTTTGACGACTACGATCGCTATCAACACGATAGAAGCGTTCGGTCAGTCGTGGCAAATGTTTAGGGTTAATTCCGATGCCTGTGTCTTGCACACTAAAGTAAGCATGTTCGCCATCATCATGCCAGCCAATGGTAATGGTTCCACCTTTTGGTGTGTACTTGATGGCATTGGTAATTAAATTACTAAATGCGCTGGCAATTTCCATGTCAGAACCAATCAGGTCACAGTGGCTATCAATATGTAAATTGAGCGTGTGTCCATAATCGGCATTGTAGGCCTGAGCATCATCAAACAGTTGATTCATTAAACTCGGCATTTCAATAATCTGGTTTTTTGCGATTTTCTTGTTATTTTCTAAATTCGATAATAGCAGTAAATCATTGACCAAAGCATTCATACGCTTGGTTTGTGACTGCATTTGATCAAAGGCTCGTTTCCAGCGTGGGCTAATATCTTCTTGGTCGGTAAATGTTTCAATATAACCACTCAGCACCGTTAATGGCGTACGAAGTTCATGCGAAATATTATCGACGAAGTCTTTACGCATTTGCTCAAGGTTGTGCATACGAGTCACATCGTAAGCCACCAATAAACGACTTTCTCCACCAAATCTTGTGAGTTTAACCTGCACATAACGGTCATCATCAAAATTTGAGTGAAGCTTAATTCCATCAGGTGCCTGATCAATATTGTTAAAATATTCAATAAAAGTAGGCTGACGTAAAATCGTTAAGAGGTTTCGGCCACGATCGAGAGGGCTGATCCCTAACAAACGTTCAGCAGCAGGGTTCCACCACTCGATTTGATGTTGATCATCAATGAGTACAACCGCTTCAGCAAGAGCAACTAATGAAGACTGAGCCCGGTCAATTAAACCGACCATTTCGGCCTGAACAATTCGTTCTTGGCGCTGGGCACGGTAAACATTAAATAACAATGCCCCCCAAATCCCGTTAAGGTTTGGAGGAACGTCATAAGGTTTATTCGCAATCCAGTCATTGACCAGATATAAAGAACGCAATTGGAGTGTAAAAAACACCACGAAGGCGATAAAAATACAGCTCCAGAAATACCCAATACCGAAACCGACTAAACCGGCAATAATTAGAAAAAATAATAAAAGCCGTAAATCTTGTTTGGCAAACGTCCATAAACTACTGTAGCGAGAAAGCTTTTGTTCACGTACCTGTTCAGGGACGGGGTAGGGTTCATACATAAATCTTGGTTAACCTGCGGCTAAATCTGCACGTGTTGAGAAACGGTAGCCAGTTCCACGTACAGTCTGAACAAATCGGTCAACACCAAAAGGTTCTAACACTTTACGCAAACGACGGATATGCACATCGATAGTGCGGTCTTCAATATATACATTACCGCCCCATACCTGATCGAGCAACTGGGCACGCGTATATGCACGTTCTGGATGGGTCATAAAAAACGCAAGTAAGCGATATTCAGTTGGGCCCATATCTAAAATGCTGTTGCCAAAGCTAACACGCTGGCTTACAGGATCAAGAATTAAACCATTGGCATCAATTGTTTTTTCACCACTTAATGCATTTGCACGGCGAAGAACTGCCTTAATACGTGAAACCAGTTCACGTGTTGAGAAAGGCTTCGTCATGTAATCATCTGCACCCGCATCAAGACCTTGTACTTTATGGTCTTCTTCTCCGCGAGCGGTCAGCATAATCACTGGAATTTCTGCTAAATTCTCATCACGTTTTAAGCGGCGACATAAATCGACACCACTTACGCCTCCAGGTAACATCCAATCAAGCAAGATAAGCGCCGGACGTTGGTCGACGATAATTTGATGAGCCTGTTTGGCATCTTCTGCCTGTAAACACTGAAAGCCTGCCATGTCCAAAGAAGTATGGATCATTTCACGAATAGGAAGCTCATCATCGACAATTAAAATATAGTCATCTTTCACAACGCAATATCCTATAGATTTAACGGTGAACCGTTTTGTAGTTATGACAGGCTTATTACAAAGATTAATTATGACAATTTCATTGCAGAAAAGTCTATAAAAATGAATTTAGCAATAATTTGTGACAAAACTAAGGCAAAGGTATGACCAAATTATGACATCTAAGCCTTAAACTTTCTAAAATCATTCAATAGGTTATCACCTTAATTGCTTAGCTATTTTTTCACATTTTTGGCTGTCAAAAAACTTTAATATTATTTTGAAACTTGAGCTAATAAAGATAAAAAAACGATACGGCATGCAGTTAAAACCTGCTCAAGAGACTGCTCAAATCCTCCCATCACCCAACGAATTGCAATTTGAGTGACATATCCATTCAAACCAGTTGCGATTAAAGAAAGCTCATTTTCATGGTGCTGAATTTGGGGCATGGTCAGCATAACGAAGGCTTGAATCATGCGATCAAATTGCGCAAGTGTTTCTTGAATGGTGGCTTGATTATGTAATTCTTGCACCAGAACTGCATCGACATAGACAATACGAGCTAATCTCGGATCATCTTTTAATGTCGTCAGCAGTGCTCTTAAACCCGCATCAACCATTTTTTCGGGATCGGGCGCAGCTTTAATCACGGCTTGCATCAGATTTTGCTGTAATTCTTCAATCATTTTTAAAAAGATGGTTTGAAATAAATCTTCACTCTTTTTAAATGATTCATAAAAATAACGTTCGGTGAGTTTTGCCTCTTGGCAGACATCTTTTACCGTCACTGAAAAAAAACCAAGGGTTCCATAGGTTGCAATACCCGCTTCAATCAGCTTTTCACGGCGTGCCTCTTTACGTTCAGATAGAGATAACCCTTTGAACTGACGTTCTTTACTCACACTTTTTGTTTTCTTTTTACTGGTTGAGTCGTTAGTCGCCATAAATAAATTGTTTCCTAAAGAATGGTTTCCTAATTTATAGGTTTTGGCCAAATATGCTCACTATGATAAAGCCCTCAGCAGAATTGTGCCATTCTATCTGAAATTACAGTGTACTATATTGACAATGTGTATTGTCAAAATTATATTGAAGGTGTCTAAAGTGCACATGCAATGAACCGGTTGTGCAAATCGAAAAACAAAGGATGGACAATGAAAAATTTTAAAAACAAAGTCGCTGCAATTACGGGCGCGGGTTCTGGCATTGGGCAACAGTTAGCAATTCTTCTGGCAAAACAGGGCTGCCATCTTTCGTTGAGTGATATTAATGAAAAAGGATTACAACAAACTGTCGAGCTTTTAAAGCCGTACAGCAATATTACTGTTACCACCAAAAAGCTTGATGTGTCTGACCGTGAAGCGGTAAAACAATGGGCGCAAGAAACTGTGCAAGATCACGGTTCTGTTAACCTGATTTTTAACAATGCTGGCGTTGCGTTAGGCTCGACTGTTGAAGGCGCAACCTACGAAGACTTAGAGTGGATTGTTGGAATTAACTTCTGGGGTGTCGTATACGGTACTAAAGAATTTTTACCGTTCATTAAGCAAACTCAAGATGGGCACATTATTAACATCTCGAGCTTATTTGGTTTGACTGCTCAACCGACACAATCTGGTTATAACGCAACTAAATTTGCTGTGCGTGGCTTTACCGAATCGTTACGCCAAGAGTTGGATATTGAAAAAAGTGGCGTGAGTTCTTTGTGCGTACATCCGGGGGGAATTCGTACCAATATTGCTAAAGCTGCAAAAATGAGTGATAGCTTGAGTACTTTAGGTATGGACCCAGCTAAATCGATTCAAAACTTTGATAAGTTTCTACGTACTCCACCAGAAGAAGCGGCTCGTCAAATCTTGGATGCCGTTTTGAAAAATAAACGCCGTTTATTGATTGGTAGTGATGCAAAATTTCTTGATGCATTGCAGCGTTTGTTCCCAACAGGATATCAACGTGCTTCAACTGTTGTGACCAAATGGATGAAATAAGATTTAAATAAAAAAAAGCCATCAAATGATGGCTTTTTTTATGTGGCTTGGATGGTTCTAAATAAGAACTTTGATCGTCTTTTTCTTCCAAATAAATTGATAATACAAGCCTTGAATAATACATAGACTGACAAATGCCAAGGCATAGGCAACCCAAATGCCTTTAAGTCCCCACATTGAGCTAAACCAGTAAGCGCATGGAATTTCAATAAATAAAATGGCAGAGATGTTAATCAGCATTGGAACAGTCACGGTACCGCTCGCACGCATGATAGATGCAAAAATGGCACCTGCGCCAAAGAATAAAATCGCCCAAAGTACAATAAATAAAAGCTGTTGACCTAACACCACCACAGTTGGGTCGGTAATAAACAAAGCCATTAAATATTTTGAAAATAGATAACCAAGTGCAATTAAGGCACCTGTAAATAAAAAGTTCATTCCCAGAGCCGTGCGGGTTACTCGCGCTAATAGATCTGATTTACCGGCACCAATCGCTTGCGCTGCAAAAATTGAGGCTGCGATGGAGATCGAAATCGCTGGAAACTGAATATAGTTGAGCACCTGATTCACTGCTCCATACGCTGCTGTAGCATGTGAACCATAATGGTTAACCAACCCAACAATAACTAAACCCGCCATTGAGGTGGTAATCATTTGAATACCAGTTGGGACGCCTAAGCGTAAAATAATTTTGCTCAGTTCTGGATTATGACGGATATGTTGCAGAAGTTGACGATTCGGCCGAAGTGAATGATTTTTCTTGTTAAGATAAATCGCGAGAAAAATTAATATTGCGATATAACTAATAATTGATGCTATAGCAGGAGCAATAATCCCTAGGGCAGGAAAGCCAAAATAACCTTTGAGAAGAATTGGTGTAATAATTACACCGATGACACTGGTTAAAGCTAGAGCCAGTAAAGGGGTCGTACTGTCTCCCACACCACGTAAAATTGAGGTATAGATAATATAAACGAACAGAAGTGGACTACCCGCCAACATCCATTGTACATAAGGCAAAGCAAGATGCATTACCTTGGGATCTGTACCTAAAAGCTCCAAAATATCATGGGCGAAAAACACACCAAGAATCGCGGTAATAATTCCACCAATGATGGTCATAAACAGGGTAGAACCGACCACACTTTGGACTTTCTCTATATTTTGCGCACCCCATGCTTGCCCTACTAAAACAGTAGTACCCGTTGAAATCCCAATAATAAAAGCGAGTAGCAAAAATAAGATAGGGAAATATACAGAAACTGCCGCAATTGCATCTACTCCCATCATTTGACCAACAAAGATGGTGTTAATAGTTCCCGACAAGTTCTGCAAAATATTGGTTGCAATCAAGGGTAGCAAGAAAACAAAAAATGTTTTCCATAGATTTTGCTGTTGAATTAAGGACTGTCTTGGTGGCATGTATTCTCCATCGCCCATCTCTTTGTTGAGCTGGGCGGATATTCAACTTAGCATATTTGGAGTGAATGACTTGTAGTATTTTTACAGTGCTAAGTGGCTAAATTTATTAACATTGATTCAGAATTTCTCCTGCTTTTTGCAGAGTCTCATCATTTTTAGCAAAGCAGAATCGAATCAAGCGTAAAGACTCAGGCGCTTGCTGGTAGAAAACCGAAACTGGAATAGCCACAATCTTGTGTTGCTCGGCAAGAAACTGGCACATTTCCACATCGTTTAAGTCGGGACGAATTTGACTATAATCAAGATTTTGGAAATAAGTACCTTGAGAAGGTTTAAGTAAAAAACGACTATTGAGAATTGCCTGATTAAATCGATCTCTTTTCGTTTGGTAAAACTGAGAAAGCTCTTGAATATGTTCTGGATGTTGCTCCATATATTGCGCTAGAGCAATCTGACAAGGGGTCGTACCACAGAAATTCGCATATTGATAAATCTGGCGGAATAAACGCATCAGCTCAGGTGAAGCGACGCAGTAACCCGTTTTCCATCCCGTCACATGAAAGGTTTTTCCAAAAGAACCAATCACAAAACTACGCTCTCTGAGCTCTGGAAAATGCAATGCGCTAAAGTGTTGTTGACCATCAAAAACTAAGTGTTCATAGACCTCATCGGATAAAACCAGAATATTTTTATCTTGAATCAGTTCAATGAGTTCTAACCAGTCTTGTTTTGCCCAGATCGTACCGGTTGGATTATGGGGCGTATTCACCACAATCATACGGGTTTTGTCATTAATCAAATCTTTAACTTGTTGCCAGTTCACCTTAAAGTCAGGTGCTTGCAACGCAATATGAACAGCTTTACCGCCTGCTAACTCGACAGAAGGGCCATAGCTATCATAACTTGGGTCAAAAATAATGACTTCATCACCTGCATTGATGCAGGCTTGTATGGCACAAAAAATTGCAATGGTTGCGCCGGGAGTAATCGTGATTTGAGTAACAGGATCAAGTTGAAGTTGATCACGCTGCTGAAATTGTAAAGCGAGTTGCTCCCGTAAACCGAGAATGCCATCGCCAGGCGGGTACTGATTATGTCCAGCTAAAGTCGCTTGAGATAAGGCTTCAAGTAAGGCTTGTGGCGCCGGAAAATCTGGAAAGCCTTGTGACAGGTTGAGTGCACCTAGACGATGTGCTAGTGCCGTCATGGTACTAAAAATAGTCACGCCTTGAGTGGCCAATTTTGACTGTAGCTGAAGCATATTGTTCTCTTATTAAAAATATTTAAAGTTATAAAATTGACTCAATCACTGCCCGAATTACACCGAGTGTCAAACCAATAAATGCACCCACTACAACACCATTTACTCGGATCATATGCAAGTCGCCACCGACTTCATTTTCAATTTTCCCGATCATTTCACGTGAATCCCATTCATGAATTCGTTCACTCACATAGCGTATGATTTTATGGCTATATTGATCCGTAAAGTTCATGGCAAGTCCTGTCATTTCTTTGTTGAGAACTTCACGTACTTTTACATTTTGAACGAGATTTTCACCCAACTGCTGAATCGCAGCTCGCAGGTTCATTGCAATACCAGAGTCTTCTTTCATTAAATCTTCTTTAATGGCATCACACAAAATAGTGACAGCACCACTAATAAAATTTAGAACTTGAGGACTATCAAGGAGTGCATCTTTACCGCTGTTAAGGCGTTGACTGGCAACACTATCGGATTTCGCTAGTTCCAGCATGAGTGAATGTGCAATCGTTTCAATTTCTTGTCGCCATGGGTGTTCATGGTCGGCCAGCATCGATTCTACTTTTTCAACCAATGAGTCGATGGTACGTTGTTGAACATCAATACCAATCCAGCTTGCGCCTCTTGCAAGTGACCAGACGCCCAGTGCTTTAAACATTTTTCGGGTTAATTCACGGGTTTTATCCGGGTTTTGCACCACCCACTCATGGGCAATATCGAGACCACGTTGTAAAACGTCTTGGTGGAAATCATTTTCCAACACTGCACGTAGCATTTCACTGGCGAGTTTGTTGACTTGGGTATTACGCACCCATTG
This sequence comes from Acinetobacter sp. AOR43_HL, assembly GCF_027854635.1. Classification (NCBI taxonomy): domain Bacteria; kingdom Pseudomonadati; phylum Pseudomonadota; class Gammaproteobacteria; order Moraxellales; family Moraxellaceae; genus Acinetobacter; species Acinetobacter sp. AOR43_HL. The sequence goes on along the minus strand of NZ_JAKTHX010000032.1, from coordinate 272,051 downwards.
CACGCTGTTGTTTTGCACGAAATTAGCAATTTGCTCTTGGCTCACAAATTCAAAAATTTTCGGTACAGTTTGCTGAATGAGCTGCACCACTTGCGTATTGTTTTGCGGACTTGCCAACCATTGACCAATTGCGAGGCTTAAGTCTGTTTTTTCTAAGCTTTTTTCGACCACTTGAGGCGAAAGAAAATTTTCCTGTACAAAACGGCCCATTGACTCGGCAATGCGTGCCTTGTTACGCGGAATAATCTCGGTATGGTCCCGTAAAAACTTAGGAATCGGTAACTTACCAAAAGGGTTCCGAAACAGAACTGTAATCGCGTACCAATCGGCTAGACCGCCAACTACACCTGCTTCGGCCCCTAGCATCAAAATATGAATAAAACCTGTGTACTCTGGCAGAAAACGGTCGGCTACCATCAGTGCAATCCACAGCACAACGACGATGATCAGCGCTAGGGTAGCAAAATATTTACTACGTTTAAGACTGGGCACGTGGTGAACTTCTTCTGCCATGCTCATAAATTTATCCTATTCATTTTTGTTTTACTGGAGGCTCGGGCGGTGGCAATAATTCTCCTGTCGGACTCAATCCATATTTTTGTCCGATAGATTTGAGAATTAACGTTGCATCAAAAGCATCTTGAGGAGCCTGCTTTTGATCCCGATAACATTCAATAGTATACGACACTTGAACAGGGTCGATATTGACCACTTGTGGGAAATCATAGAACGGATCATGCCAGAAACCCGGATAGCGACGACCATAGCCATAAGGATAAAAGCTTGGAGCAGATGGATAAACCACAGCCTGACGTGGTGGTTTCTGACTTTGGTTACTTGGGTCATTCAGTACTTTAAAAAAGCGGAAACCTTTTTGTACGGTCGTTTGCGCTGATTTTACCAAAGTGATTTCTTCAGCTGCACCGTAACTCATATTCGGATCGGCTTGAAAACTAATACGAAATGTTTGCGTATTTAAAGGGTATGCGGAAAACTGGCCAAGTTGATCAAAGGTTTTTGGTTTACTTGGAGTCGTTGCACAAGCAGTTAAGGTTAAGGCAGTGCCTAAGGCTAAACAAAGAGAGAGATATTTCATGGTGAACTCCCAGCTGAGCATTAAAACAAAGATGACTCAGCATTAAAAATTAAGAAGCTTTAAAAACTACTGTTCGGTTCTAATAAAAATTCGGTTTCCTCTGGAGTAGAAACACGCCCGAGAATGGTATTGCGATGAGGATAGCGTCCAAATCGATCAATAATGACTTTATGCTTTTTCTCAAAGCTCAAGTTAATTTCATTGCCAAGACGTTGAAATAGTTTCAAGGCAAATTCATGGATCAATTTTGATTCACTATGCATAAATGGCATATATAAAAAAGAGCGTTGCTCTGGATTAAGCTGTGCATCGAGTTGCAAACTAATTGCTTCTTGTGCCAAAGCTAATGCCAAGCTGTCATAGGCAAAAGATTGGGGCTGATCACGATAGATGTTGCGAGAAAACTGGTCTAGTACAATAATCTCTGCCAAACGACCTTCTGCTGTTTTTCGCCAAGACCAGAGTTCTGCTTGAGTTGCCTGTCGATGAACATCAGAAAAATTTTCACGGATTTTTTTGTCAAAATCATCACTTTTTGCAAACCAAAGTGAACGGTGTTCAGGAGAAAACCAGAAGTTTAAAATGTCTTGTTCGTTCATGATATTGACAACTCTTTAGCAATTATTCTTCAATAAAATCACAATTCTTTCGTGTCTTAAATAACAAGATTGTGATAAAAATTGCCAAACTGGAATGATGTGATTATATAAGTAACCGTATCATCTCACGATTTTGTATATAGTGATCTTTAATAAGCGAGCAAATGCATGAGTCAACCCACTACACCATCTCAATCAGTTATTCCTGCTTGGGTGGATTCGTCGCTACTACAAGGCATGTTACGTGGAATAGAGCGTGAAAGCCTACGTATGCAAAGTAATGGGTTCTTATCACAAGAGTTACATCCGAAAGCATTAGGTTCAGCTTTAACACATCCAAAAATTACGACTGATTATTCAGAAGCGTTGATGGAGTTTATTACTTCACCTAAGCCAACGATTGAAGAAGCTCTGCACGAGCTCACCGATATTCATGCGGTTGTGCATCGTCATTTAGAAAATGGTGAGAAACTCTGGCCGCTGTCTATGCCATGTATGTTAGATGACAATGAAGAAAGGATTCGTCTAGCACAATACGGCACCTCTAATATTGGTCGTTTTAAAACACTATACCGCCGTGGACTGGGAATTCGATATGGTCGCCGTATGCAGACCATTTCAGGCGTGCATTACAATTTATCTTTTCCAGATACACTTTTTGCCGAGCTACAAGCTCATGAAACTGACGAACAATTAAAATCATTAAGTTTGCAGGATTACCGTAGCCATCGTTATTTTGGCCTTATTCGTAATTTTATCCGTTTAACACCGTTAGTTATGTTTTTAGTGGGCGCTAGCCCAACAGTATGTCGTTGTTTCTTAACTGGACATAAACATCAGTTGTTACCTTTAATCAAAGGTTCATACTATTTACCGTATGCTACAGCTTTGCGCATGGGACGATTGGGCTATCAAAACTCAGCTCAAAAAAGCTTAGGTATTCATTACAACAATTTGACTGGCTATCTGGATGGTTTACAAAAAGCCGTTCATTCTCCTTACCCACCATTTAGCCGTTTAGGGTTAAATGATGCCTCTGGTGAGCCGTTGCAAATTAATGATCATGTTTTGCAGATCGAGAATGAATATTACAGTCTCGTACGCCCAAAACAGGTGCCTCAAAAAGGTGAGACGCCGTCTCAAGCCTTGAAAAATCGAGGAGTGGGATATGTTGAGCTACGTGCTGTTGATGTAAATCCATACTCGGCAATTGGTGTTGATGAAACGACAGCAGGCTTTCTTGAAGTGTTAGCACTTTATTGTCTGTTAAGTGATAGCCCAGACTTGTTATGTCCTGAGCAAGACTTGGTTGAGAAAAATCAGACCGAGGTGGTAAACCGAGGTCGAGCACCGAACGCAACCATTACAGATTTAACAGGGTCATATCACATCGAAGATTGGGCACGTTTATATATTGCAAAAATGCAAGATTGTGCACAGCTACTCGATCAGACCTACGCAACGGACTTGTATGGTTCAGCATTAGCGATCATGCAAGCACGAATTGATGAAGTTGATGAGACTTTATCTGCCCATGTTATTGACGATACGTTAAAGCATGGTGGAACTTGGAGTTTTGGTAGCCACATGGCGCAATTACATGCTGAAAGTTATGAACAGCATGAGCTTAGTGTGGAAACCTTGAAACATTTTGAACAATTGGCTGCACAGTCGTTACAGCAGCAAGAACAACTTGAGCAAGATACTCAGGTCAGTTTTGATCAATATCTTGAACAATATCGATAATAAAACGAGGTTTTACATGCGATTAAGTTACCGTTTGGTGAGTGGGCTACTTGTTTTAGCAAGTATTGTCGGCATGTCTTTTGCGTTGTATCTGGAACATGTAAAAGGTTTAGAGCCATGTCCGCTCTGTATTTTTCAACGTGTTGGCTTAATGGCGATGGGCCTTGTAGCACTCATAGCCTTTTTGCATAACCCAGTTTCCAATGCGGTTAAACGTTTTTATGCATTTTTAGCAGGCATCGCAATTTTATGGTCAGTAGGTGTGGCAGGACGTCATGTCTGGTTGCAACATTTACCACCAGATCAAGTACCAAGCTGTGGCCCAGGTTTAAATTATTTAATTGATGCCTTACCAATGAAAACGGTTTTACAAGAAGTATTGTCGGGTTCAGGTGAATGTGCAGCAATTGATTGGACCTTTTTAGGTCAATCTTTACCAGTTTGGTCATTGGTCTATTTCCTCTTACTATTACTGGTCTGTTTATGGCAGTTATTCCGTTTTTATCCAGTATTTAAGACAACCAAAAAAAGAGCTTAAAGCTCTTTAAAAAAGCCCAACACTATGTTGGGCTTTTTATTGCTTGGGAATAGGTCAAAATATAAAAAAACGAATTAAAAAAAAGCATAATCATGTAGACAGATAGTTCTGTTTTTTATAAAGTGCAGCTGTTTATATATCCTTATGATTATAAAAAAATGCTTTTTAATATCTTTAATGTTTTGGAAAAAATAGGGTTAAGTGCGCAGAAACGTGCCGTCCATGTGCAATTTTCTAATGAACTACTCAATAGCCAAGTTTTTTTACAACGTATAGAAGGCCAACATCAGCTAAATGGGGGATTGGAAGCTGAGTTGATCTGCCTTTCAACGAGTGCCCAAATTGCATTGAAGCAGTTTATAGGTGTGCAAGTTGCCGTTGATCAGGTCACTGATTCTGGACAATTATTTCGAACTACTGGAATTGTAACAGAAGCGAGTTATGGCCAGAGTGACGGTGCTTTAACGCTTTATAAACTCACCTTAAAAGACGCGACAAACTTATGGCACAAGCGCCGTAATAGTCGTGTTTTTATGAATAAAAGCATTATTGAAGTCACGGAAGTTTTATTTAAAGAATGGCAAGAAAGAAGTCCACTTTTTGCGACAAGTTTAAGTCTTGATCTTAGTGGATTAAGTCAGAGTTATGATATTCGCCCATTTATCATGCAGCACAATGAGTCTGATTATGACTTTCTTACACGCTTGTGGCGAAGTGAAGGCGTTAGTTGGGTAATTGATGAAGCAGAGCTTTTTGTTCCTCACTTTACTGCACCTATACAACCTCAAAAACTAAGACTCATTGATGACAATAGCCAGTACCAAGCTTTAGAACGACGCAGCATCCGTTATCACCGCAGCAGTGCAACAGAATATCAAGATAGCATTACGGGTTTTGTTGCGGTGCGGACTTTGCAGCCGACTGCTGTACATGTGCAACGTTGGCAACCTGATGCTCTAGCACATGAAGAAGGTGTAGGTTCAGTTATCACTACACACCTACATTCAGAGCAATTTGATTCAGCGAGTTTAAGTCTTGAACAAGCATGGCATCTTAGTCCAGCTTGGATGCAAGATTTGAAAGGGGAAGATCAGGCTACTGCTTCAAGTAGTAATCAGCTAGAGAAATTGAATCAGCAATTTACGGATATGTACGCGAGTCGGGCCAAATATTTTAAGGCTTATAGTAGCGTCCGTGATAGTCAAGTTGGCTATTGGTTTAATTTACAGGAGCATCCTGAAATTGATCAGCATGAAGGGGCTGATCAAGAGTTCCTGATTATTGCTAAAAATTTTTATAACCAAAATAACTTACCAAAAGATTTACATCAGCAAGTGAGCCAGTTGTTAACCCGAAGTCGTTGGGATAAACATGGTTATGATGATATTGAGCGCCAAGGTAATGAGCTGACCCTAATACGCCGTCAGATCAAGACGGCACCTGAATATAATCCAGAACAGCATCGCCCAATTGCTTACCCGCAAAGAGCCAAAGTCGTGGGGCCAGAGGGAGAGACTATTCATGTTGATGAATGGGGGCGCATTAAGGTGCGTTTTCTATTCACCCGTAGTGATGATCATAGCCATGACGGTGGCGCGGGTAGCAATGACAATGATACCGACTCAGCTTGGGTGGATGTACTAACGCCTTGGGCAGGCGAAGGTTATGGAGCACGCTTCTTACCACGTATTGGTGAAGTGGTGGTCATTGACTTCTTCGATGGCAATATTGACCGTCCATTTGTGACTGGGCGCATCCATGAAGCGCAGCGCTCACCAACCAAGTTCGATGTGAAAGGGCAGCTTCCTGATACTAAAAAACTGAGCGGAATTCGCAGTCAGGAAATCAGTGGTAGTGGCTTTAACCAATTACGTTTTGATGACACAACGGGGCAAATTAGTACCCAATTACAAAGTAGCCATGCAGCGACACAGCTGAATTTGGGTAATTTAAGCCATCCGAAAGAACAAGCGACGAGCCAAGGCCGTGGAGAAGGCTTTGAGCTTAGAACAGATGCTTGGGGAGCTGTGCGTGCAGGTAAAGGCATGCTCATCAGTACCTATGCACAAGAGCAAGCGATTGCAGACCACTTAGAGGCCGCACAAGCACAATCCTTACTTTCACAAGGTTATGAAAGCATGAAAATGCTCAGTGAAGTTGCAGCAAAGCAACAGACTGATGCTTTGAACGTGATTAATCGCTTACCCAAGTTCATCCAGTCACTTGAGCTAAAAACTACAGGACAGGCATTAGATAGTACGGTGAACCTATTTAAAGAAGGGATTAATAACGATCCTATTCACGCTTTAAAAGACTGTGGTGGCTTTATTCAAGATATTGGTGCGCTAGGGGGAAATGCAAAAGGCGTTGTAGACGAATTTAATTCTTTTTTTAGCGATGCCAAAGATGCGGTAGAAAACTTAAAAGCATTTATTGAAAATGTTGAAGAGCATGGTGCTGACATCGTTAAAGGAAAACTTGCCAGTATTAAAGACCGCATTCATAAAAATCCATTTGAAAGTATTCAAGAGGTTGGAAAAGTCTTAGCGAATGTCGAGACTAAAGACTTTGACATGATGAGTGTATGTGGAACGTTTAGTAAAGGCAGTAAATTGGAAGTATCACCTTCTAAAGCATTAAGTTCTTTGCAAGGCTTTATGGAAGGTTATACCCAAGGTTTAGAAAGTAGTTCCGATACTAAACAGCAAGAACAAGGCAAAATTTTTAGACAAGCCTTGATGTTATTAGCATCGCCAAATGGCATTGCCTTGACGACACCTGAAAATATTATTCTGCAAGCTTCGCAAGATATTGCTGAAAGTGCCAGCGGTTCAATTAATTTAAGTGCACAGAAAAATATCATTGGGCATGCGCAAGACAAGATCAGTTTGTTTGCCGCGCAAAAGGGTTTCCGTGCTTATGCAGCAAAAGGAAAGCTCGAACTACAAGCACAAGACGATGCCATTGAAGCAATTGCTAAAAAGGTCATTAAGCTCATTTCTACGGAAGAAAAAATCGAGCTTACGAGCCCAAAAGAAATTGTATTAACGGCAGGTGGATCTCAGCTCAAAATTAATGCAGATGGTGTATTTTCAACAACAGGTGGCAAGTTTGAAAGTAAAGCTGGGCAGCATTTGTTTACGAGTGGGGCAACAGTAAATGCTGAGTTGCCGAAAATGCCTGAGAGTGGAATGTACAGTAAGAGAATTGATTTAAAAAATCTTGTACCAGAAAATCTTTTGAATACAGAATTAAACTATAAAATTATTAATCAAACGAAAAAAGTAGAATATATTGGTGAATTAGATGAATTTAGAACAAATCGTTTATTTTCAGATGCTTCCGATAAAATAGAATTTAGATTTATTGACAGCGAAAATGGAGAAAATGGAACAATGTTCATAAGTTTATCGGATCCTGATGATGAGCTATTCAGTTGTTTAAATGAAATGAGCACTGAAGATGATATTGATGAAAATAATGGAGTTGAGTAATGAGTAAGATAGTATCGATTTTATTATTTTTTATAGCTAGTTCTGCTTTAGCAGCTGAAAAATGTGATTATAAAGTTCAGTTTGATGATACGATTCCTGCAAATGTATCCTCCATAAAATTAGGGAAGGCTAAAAGCTATACGAAATTTGAAGTTAAGCCGGATTATTTTGAAACTACAATACAGGATTGTGCTTTTAAAAATAATAAATATTATATTTTATCTAGTTCAATTACCCACCCTGCAAATACATTAGCTCAGTCAATATTGGTGGTAAGTATTTTTGATAAATCTGGAAGCTTAAATGAACATAAATTTATAAATAAAAAATGGACTTGTGAAATAGATGATGGTTTTTATAAAAAAAATAATAAATTAGAAGTCCTTTATAGTTGTGCAGATAAGTCAGAAAATTTGAAGTATAATAAATATGCGGTTGAGGTAAAATAAATGGCTTATACATACGAAGATAAACTAAATTTTATTGCTTCAATCTATTGTTCTGTTAGGAGAATAGCATTTAAGAAGGATGTAAGTTGGGAAACGATATTAGCTCAAGCCGCTCAAGAAACTGGGTGGGGAGAAAAAATATTAATAGGTACAAATAATATATTTAATATAAAGGCCGATAGTAGGTGGAAGGGTCCTAAAAGTAAGCATTTAGTTTGGGAAGATAAACCTGATGGAACGCGTGTACAGGAATATCATGATTTTAGAAATTATAAAGATTTTGATGAAGCAGTTGAAGATAGGGTTAAATTTTTAGAAGAAAATCAAAGGTATCATAAATTTTTCAGTAATGGGGTGAGAGGCATATTTGAAAGGGAAGCTCAAGCATTGGAAGATGCTGGATATGCTACACATAAGGAAAAAAATAAAGCTACAGGAAAATTTGAATTAGTATATGCAGATAAATTAATAGAGGTATTTAGAGGGCCTTCAATGAGAAGGGCTATAGCTAGAGGTGAATCTAGTGGACAATGCACTATTGTGAATGCTGTATTTTTAGATGATGATAATAGCAAAGAAGTAAATAAAGAAGTTGAAATCGTCATAGATGGAAATATCAAGATAACAAAAGTTACGGATAGTAATGCGATTATTAAGGGTATAGTTGTAAAGCCAAATGGAACTATTAGCTTTAAGAAAGATAATATCATTGTTCCAGCTAAAATTCCTTCAGCTAAAGCTCCTCTAAATATTAAAATTACTAAAGCATCAACCCCTGTAACAGATAAATTAGATCAACACAATGGCAATCCTTCTAAGAGAGAAACTCCTGTAGAAAACTCAAGACAAACACAATCTTCTATACCAGCACCAAATGCTGATAATGGTCTGGTTTCTTTTAAAATAAAATTTGTAGAAAATGATACTAATAAAAGTATTAAAAATTTTTCGTATGGAATTTTTTACAAAAATAAGATGAAAGAACATGTTGCTGATAGTAGAGGTGAAGAGCAGATCCGTGCAGAATCTGGTGCAAAAATTACTATTTATGTTAAAGATTTTTCTGGGAAACTTAATCAAAAAATTGAAGAATTTAATGTTCAAGAGAATATATTAAAAACCATTAAAATTCCAATTAGAGAAATAAAAGTGTTGATAATGGACCACTCTTCAACAAGGGCTATGGGAAATTATCATATTATTTCAGAATATAGAGGTTTAAAGAAAAATAAATATACACGAAATGATGGCAGAATCACTTTAAAGGGTTTAGCTGGCTTTGGAGTAAAATTAACTATACCCTCAGGTCAAGTCGTGTTACCGGAAACATATTTTGATAATAAAGTTTTATTTTATAAACGGGCTTTGTTTGAAAAATATGAACAGCCTGCTTTTGCAAAAACAACTCCACCATTAAAAGCAGATGGTGAAATTGTTGTTTCAAAAAATAAAACTGCACCAATATCGCAAAATGATGTACGTGGAAATAATGGGCATCCTATTAAATTAGTCAGTAAAGAAGGCACATTTGAAGTAGAGACTTACTTGGATACTACAAAAGCACTAGCATCGAATTTAAGTTATGAAATAGTTTATAAAGGACAATCTCGAGTCCATATAAGTGGAAGTACTGGGCGTAAATTACATAAATGTGAGATAAATCAAGAAATAAGTATAAAGTATAAAAGTGGTAATAAAATATTAATTGAGAAGTATACTGTAATTGAAAATATGTCTCCTATTAAGATTTATATAACAAAATCTAAAGGAGGGTTTAATAAAGCAATTTTTGCCCAAACTTTAAGAGCAAACTCTACGGCAAAAAGCCGTGGGTTGTGCGCAATGTATGTCCGATTAGCTTTTGAAGCAGCTGGTGGAAAAGTTAATCCTAGACCTGCTTCTGCTTATCAATATGTAAGAGTTATGCAGGATAATGAATTTAGAGAAGTAGATAAGGATGGATATACGCCACAAATTGGTGATATATATATAATTGATAGATTTGGTTCACATGTGCATGGGCATATTTCTGGTTATGATGGGTCACAATGGATTTCGGACTTTAGGCAAAATGGAATAAATATCTATAGAGGAAGGCCTACCATTAGTTATAGAATTTTTCGGTATTATGATTAGAGGATAAATATGCTTGCTGATATTAAAAAACTACTATATGTAATTTTTTTAACATTTTTTTGTTTTGGGTGCAATTCAAAACAATCTGCACAAGAGTCTAAGGAAAAATTGGATTCTATAAGTAAAGAGAGTACAAACCAAAAAGAAGTTGATATAGTATCTTTTGTTCTAAACTTTTATAAAATATATTCCCCTTATGATTTTGGACGAGATAACGAAAACAAATTGAGTGATTTTTTATCAAAAAAAGGTGATGAGTTTTTAACAAATAACTTGAAATCATTGATTTTAGAGGATATTAAATGTACAGAAGAGGGTTATGTATGTAACTTAGATATGGACCCATTTTATAATAGTCAGGATAAAATAATATTATCAAATGCCTTAAAAAAAAATGATAAAAGTGTAGATATTTTGTTTAATAATAAAAGTAAATTAACAATTTTATTGGATTGTAGTAATAAATGTTTAATTTCAAATGTTATTTACTCTGATGGATCTAACTTGGAAGAAAAATTAAAACAGAAAGATTAAATATAAATTAGAAACTAATTTTAATATTAAAATTCTTGTTGGATGAGTAATAACTCATAAATTTATAATAGAATTAATATTAATTAATAAAGTTACGATGATTAGGTTTTAAATAGTAAAGACAACTTATTTTTTAAAGATAAGCAATAGTTATAGAGCTCTTTTTAAAATATTTTAGATTCTATAAAGAAGCCCAACATAAGTTGGGCTTTTTTTACGTCTCTACAATTCCTTCTAAATCTTCGAGCTTATAGTTCGGCATATCAATAATATGGGTTTGAATACCCTCTTGCACATAATCATTCACATGAGGATATAACCAGCGAGTAATCTGTTCCGCAACACTCGAGTGATACTGAATTTCAAAGTGATTTAAGCCATAAAACACGGCTTTATGTGAGTCTGGAACTTTAAGCTGAAAACGTGGGTTAGGGTGTTCGCCTAGCGCGCTTTTTACACTCACTAAGTAGTCGCCAATTACGGTCAACGCTTTATTGCGCACCTTTTCAAATTCTAAGGTCCCTGCCACTAAAAAGGTGTTGATATGGGAAGGTAGCGGAGCAGGGGCGCGGTTATCATCCATCATACCAATACGGGCATCCATATGTTCCCAATCATCATCACGAACGCTGCCGTGGCGTAGGTCTAAAATACCATTACTCCGAATATTAACCAGTTGACCGAGTAAGCCGACAAAAGGGAAAGCCCCAAGTTTATCTTGTATGGTAAAGCCAAAGCGCTCTAAAACTGCCCCATGATGTGGTGAACCAATACAGACTAGATTCTCGACCATATGAATCCATTGATACATATTTTGTTTGCCATAAAATAAAGCACTACGAGAGACTAACCCACCCATACTATGGCCAATGATATCAATGCTGGTAATTCTTGGATTACGTTGTACCAAGTCTTCTAATAAGTTTGAAAAACTGCGTCCATTGGCTGAAATACGTCGACCTGTATTGTAATTTAAATACAGCATGGTGTTATGGTCACGCTGCGCTAACAGGCGCTCTCCAATTCCACCATAGTGTGCATTTGACCAAGTCAGATGGTTCATACACAAACCATGAGCTAAAATCACAATACGGCCTGCAAGTTCCCCTTGTTGTATTGCACCGTAGTGATCGTATAGCACCATGGGTAAAGCGAGAGGGCTGTGCTGTTTAAGTAGATAATCCCCAAAAATCCCATTCAAAATGCCGACTAAAAAATGTAAGCTCGGGGTGAGGGGTTTTTCGTGAAGTGTGGGATATTTTTCAATAATATGACGTAAGCTTGGCGCTAAAAAACAACTCCCATATTTTTGTAAAGCACCATAAGAAAATTGATATGCCTTTTGCACAAATGGTCGTTTTTGAAAGTTTTTAGCATTTTGTGTGCTCACACCAAAAGCATTTTTTAATACTTCAATATTAATAACTTGAATTAATTCATGTACACCATTTAAGCTGGTACTGAACAGTTGAGCTAAACCTTCTAATACGTCTGCCTGACTAGGTGGCGTACGATCCCATTTACAATAAGTTTCATGTAGTGGTGTTAAGCTCGGCATATCTTTTCCCCATATACGTTATAACCGACGTTTTAAGCTGTACTTTTTATCAACGGCAGCTAACGTTTCCATCTTAGTAGTTTAAATAACACATGTTTTTAAAATACTGATGAATGGTTAGTTGAGTGGTTTTTCTTGTCTGACAATAGTGTTTTTATATACAAACTGAGAACAAAAATGTGAGTTTATTCTCAATTTAGAGGGAAAATATATGAATATTATCTACCTCCATGGCTTTAATAGTAGCTCTCTTTCAATTAAAGGGCTAAGCCTTAAGCAGTATTGTAGCGAATTGGGCATAAATGTGCATTTGCCAGATTTGAACAGATCTCCTGATCTAGTGGTTGAGCAAGTTTCAGAGCTGATAGAGTCTTTACAAGATGTAGCCTTAGTCGGTAGCAGCCTTGGCGGGTTTTTTGCGACATATTTTGTCGCGAAATATAATGTTCCAGCTGTACTGATTAACCCTGCTATGCAACCATGGAAACTGTTTGATGAGTTATTTCAAGTTGAAAGTATGCCCTATGTGGTGAATGATCAATGGTCAATTGACTATGTCCAGTTACGGCAGTTACAACAACTGGAGCTGAAACAACCTGAAAATGCCGACAAAATACTCGTCTTATTGCAACAAGGCGACGAAATTTTGGATTATCGTCAAGCACAACGCTATTATAGTGCTGCAACGCCATCCTCATTGATTTTGACGGATGCTCATGGCAATCATGCTATGGAAGATTTTGAAGAAAAATTACCGTTAGTGATCGAATTCTTTGCGCACACCATCAAATAAGGAAAACGTACAACGTGACACAATATACGGCTCAATCGCTTGAAGTTCTTTCTGGTTTAGACCCTGTTCGTCGTCGTCCAGGGATGTATACCGATACGACTCGACCTAACCATTTAGCCCAAGAAGTTATTGATAATGCTGTTGATGAAGCATTAGCTGGTCATGCCGACAAAATATGTGTCACGGTTTATAAAGATGGTTCGTTGTCGGTTGAAGATAATGGTCGTGGTATGCCGGTCGATATTCACCCTGAATATGGCCAAAGTGGTATCGAAATCATTCTGACTAAGCTCCATGCCGGTGGTAAATTCAGTACCGATAACTACCAGTTTTCAGGTGGTTTGCATGGTGTGGGGATTTCGGTTGTAAACGCTTTATCAACACGTGTTGAGGTCGAAGTTCAACGTCAGGGTAACCTATACCAGATGGCCTTTGAGCAAGGTGAACCAGTAGCACCTTTAGCAGTGCTAGAAGGCAAAGCACCAAAACGTGCGACAGGTACAACTGTACATTTTTGGCCAGAAGCTAAATATTTTGATAGTCCAAAATTTGCGTTAAAAGCACTCAAACACAATTTAAAAGCCAAAGCTGTTTTAGCGGCTGGCTTAAAAATTACTTATATCGATCAAATTAACGATGAAAAAATTGAATGGCAATTTGAAAATGGCCTCGTCGATTATTTGATGGATGAATTGCAAGACCGCGAAATTTTGCCAAATCCTGCATTTGTGAGCAGCGGTCAGGCAGATCGTGCGGCATGTGAATTTGCGATTTGTTGGAATGTGGAAGGTGGTGAGCAGGTTCAAGAAAGTTACGTCAACTTAATTCCAACTGCACAAGGCGGTACTCATGTGAACGGTTTACGCTCTGGGGTTACTGAGGCGTTACGTGAATTCTGTGAGTTACGTAACTTGTTACCACGTAATCTTAAACTCTCGGCAGAAGATGTTTGGGATGGCGTGAACTATATCTTGTCGCTCAAGTTCCAAGAACCACAATTTTCTGGTCAAACCAAAGAGCGTCTTTCGAGTCGAGAAGCATCAAATATTGTTTTAAATATTGCTAAAGATGCTTTTTCACTCTGGCTAAACCAACATGCTGAAATCGCGATGCAACTGGCTGAAATGGCGATTTCTAAAGCAGGTCGTCGTTTAAAAGCAGCAAAGAAAGTTGAGCGTAAAAAAATTGTTTCCGGCCCTGCATTGCCGGGTAAATTGGCAGATTGTGTTGGTCAAACACGTGAGGACAGTGAATTATTTATTGTCGAGGGTGACTCAGCAGGTGGTAGTGCCAAGCAAGCGCGCGATAAAAACTTTCAGGCGATCATGCCAATTCGTGGAAAAATCTTAAATACATGGGAAGTTTCTTCTGATGAAGTACTCGCTTCTCAAGAGGTTCACGACATTGCGATTGCCATCGGGGTAGACCCAGGCAGTGATGATTTATCTGAACTACGTTACGGCAAAATTTGTATTTTAGCCGATGCCGATTCTGACGGTTTACACATTGCGACCTTATTATGCGCCTTATTCGTTAAACACTTTCCAGCATTGGTTGAAGAAGGGCATTTGTATGTAGCAATGCCACCATTATTCCGTATCGACATTGGTAAAGATGTCTATTACGCGCTTGATGATGATGAGCTTGAAGCTATTTTGAAAAATGTTAAAGGCAATCGAAATCCGCAAATTACCCGATTCAAAGGGTTGGGTGAGATGAACGCGATTCAATTACGTGAAACGACTATGGATCCGAACACGCGTCGTTTAGTTCAGCTCGACCTAGATGATGTTCACTTAACGGCAGGTTTACTCGACAAGTTGCTTGCGAAAAAGCGTTCGGCAGATCGTAAGCAGTGGCTTGAGCAGAAGGGTAACTTAGCTGATATTACTGTTTAGAAAAATGAAAAAAACCCGCTCAATTAGCGGGGTTTTTTATATAAACCTAAGATTGTTAGAAATCACCACAACGATTCCTGCTATTAAGGTTTAGACCATTAAATTAGACAGATCTGTATATTTTAATTTAGGTCGTAATTTTTATAGCATGTGGAAATTGAAAAATATCACAATTCGCTCCCCCTCCAATTCGATCTACTACTGCAAAATCACTTGGTGCTTCAAAGGTAAGCAAAGGATGATGCCATGTGCCTGCCCGATAATTGATGCTTTGCTGTCCGTTTGAAATAAAAGCACATAACTTTGAAATATCAGGAGTATTTTCATCCAAAGCGGGTGCAACAATAATTAAAAACTTTTGTTGCTGTAGTGGAATAAATGCCTGAGAGCCTTTCGGATGACGCTCTAACATTGAAATCTCTAAAGGCAGCACACTGGTCTTAATATTACGGAAAATACTAATTCCTGCTTTTGCTTCCCCTTCAATTTCAGTTTCAACGAGCGCATGGTAGCGCTCGGTGTGGGCATCATTAATATGAAAAAAGTCATGCCCGTCACAACAGATGACTTCTCCGAAGGGCTGAAAGTTTTCAATTGTTAAGGGCTGAATTTGAACAGTATTCATCATCATGACTTGGCAATTTTTCCCCATAAACGAACACGGCTAATACCACCATCTGGAATCATGTTAATACGAATATGCGAGATTTTTTCATGTTGTAAAATCTCATTCACATATTCATGAATATGGTCCATTTGCATCGGTTGAGCTTCAAGTAAATAAGACCAGAACATACTTTGAGGAATTAACTGTGCATCGGTTGCGTTTTCAAGGTAAACCGCTTGAATGGATATTTGGGCAGGGAAGTTCCCTTTAAAATGAGCTGTATCAATTTCAAGCTTTTCAATTTTTCCGCTTTTACCCAACGCAAGAATACACCAGTCATAACCCGGTGCACGGCGGCGTTTGGTTTCCCACCCATCGCCCATGTTGACGCCACGGCCTGGGTTAATCAAATTACGCGGGTGTCCAAAATGAGCATCACTATAGGCAACTACGCGGCCACCATTTTCGAGAGCCAATAAATCGAGAGTTTGTTCGCTGTCAGTTACCTGAATATCAACATCACCATAGACACGTAAACGGGCAATACCGCCATCTGGGAAAATCTTAAGGCGTATATGAGTGAAAAGTGCATCATTATTGACCATAAAAATATGATGTTGGCTTGGGCCAAGTTCAGTATTTCCTAAAACATTCTCCCATTTTGCCCCTGTCAGGTCCCCATTTGGTGCATAACATGCTTCTAATGATGCAGATGCAGGATAATTTCCTGTAAAAAAGCTGGTATCAATATCAAGTGCAGTGATTTTTCCACTTACACCTAACTTCACGATACACCAATCATAGCCTGCGTGACGTTTACGGCGCGTTTCCCATCCGTCCATCCATTTGCCGTTGTCATCAAATTTATCTTCAACAAAAATAGGTGCATCAAATTGCAGCATACGCTTTGCTTCTGCAAAGAAATCATCTGAACACTCAATGACTTGTGCACCAATTCGGGCATCTGCCAAATTGGTTTTCGTATTCAAAATCTCAGGAAGTTCAAAAGCTGGAGCGTGCAATGTTGCCATAGTGGAGTATCCGTATTTCTTGTTAAAAACATGATTTTTCATTTAAAACTGCGCTAACACGGAGCGTGCTGAGACGAGTTTTATACTTAAATATATAAGCATGGTGCATGCCAGTTTTGTGGAAAAGCTAAATAAATTTTGAACGATGGCATGTTTTTAGCATAAGCACCCTATAGGTGAATATCTATAGGAGAGTGTTATGAATGTGGTGATTATTGGTGCAGGAATGGGAGGTCTAACCACAGGCATTGCATTAAAGAAATTTGGTCACCAAGTTCGCATTTTTGAACAAACTGAAAAGATTCTTCCCGTCGGCGCGGCAATTTCACTGTGGTCGAATGGTGTGAAATGTCTGAACTATCTGGGATTAACTGACAAAATCGCCAAACTTGGTGGACAAATGGATGATTTGGCCTATGTGGATGGTTTAACTGGAGATGTGATGACACAATTCAGTTTACTGCCATTAATTGAAGAAGTGGGCCAACGACCTTATCCAGTTGCACGTGCTGATTTACAAAATATGTTAATGGATGAATTTGGTCGTGATCAGATTTATTTAGGCAAAAAAATGGTCAGCCTTGAAGACAAAGCTGATTATGTGGAGGTCCATTTTGCAGATGGCAGTTCAACGCAGGCTGATCTATTAATTGGGGCCGATGGTACGCATTCACTTACACGGACTTATGTGCTCGGTCAGCAAGTGCAGCGCCGTTATGCGGGATATGTGAACTGGAATGGCCTAGTTGAAATATCTGAAGATTTAGCGCCAGCCCAGCAATGGACGACTTATGTGGGCGAAGGCAAGCGAGCTTCTTTAATGCCAGTTGCAGATGGAAAGTTCTATTTCTTTTTAGATGTGCCTTTACCAGCAGGGTTAGATAATAATCGAGATGAATATAAAAAACTTTTAAAACAATATTTTGTTGATTGGTGCCAACCCGTACAGCAGCTTATTGAACGCTTAGACCCGCAAAAGACCAATCGGGTAGAAATACATGATATTGAACCGTTCACTCAATTTTATAAAGGTCGCGTGGTGATTTTGGGTGATGCTGCACACAGCACGACACCTGATATTGGGCAAGGCGGTTGCCAAGCCATGGAAGACGCGATTTATTTAGCGCGTTCTCTGCAAATTAATACTTTGGGGCTAGAAGATGCTTTACGTCGCTATCAAAACAAGCGCAATGAACGTGCCAATGAGTTGGTGCTTCGCGCACGCAAACGTTGTGATGTGACACATATGAAAGATGAAGCTGTTACACAAGCATGGTATGAAGAATTACGCCGTGAACAAGGTGGACATATTATGCAGGGGATTATTAGTAATATTGTGGGTAATCCACTTGATTAAAAACAAAAACAGCAAGGAATTTTCCTTGCTGTTTATCTTCTAAATTTGGATTTTAGAAGTGGTATTTAACCAGTGCACTAACGTTATTTTCGTCTCGACCTTGAAGGCCAAATTTATTATTCCACACTGAGTGCTCGATACCTAGGTATAGGCGTGTATCAGGAGAAATGTGTTTACCTACATTCCATTTCCACTGAGTTGTCCAGTTCAACTCGCTCGCATGGTCGCCTTCAGCAGTTGACCAGTCAAGGAAACCATCTACCAAGAAATCTTCAGATCCTAATTTTAATGGAATACCATAAACGAATGTCATTTGATAATCGTCGTCAGTGTTCTCATTATTTGCACGGTAGAAGTTTAAATTTGCATATTGGAAATATGGGATATCTAAATCAACTGCAAAACCATAAAGGAAGTTGTCGAAGTTGTTGCCGTCTTCACTGTTACCTTCCCAAGTAGTACTAATGAGTACATCTTTGATTGGGCCATACGACAGTTTTTTACCAGACACTTCGCCTAAACTTAGACGTGGTGATAACTCAAAGTAAGTACTCTTGTGGTCATTTTCACCACGCATGCGGTCCATAAAGAAAAACACATCAGCGTATTTAACTTTTGCTGCATATTCCAAAGTAATTGTGGTTTCTTTGTCATCTACAACTTCATAGTTTTCACCATAAAGTCCAGTCACACTAAAATCTTGCCAAATTGGTTTTGCCTGAACCATGGCAGTTGCAGATAACAAGGCACAAGTCGCCGCAAGTTGCTTTAATTGCATTTAAATGATCTCCCCCCAAATAAAGCACGCTAAGGATACAGGGTCTTAAGCAAAAATGAAGCCAAATTTGATCAACGGTTAAAAAAAAGCCCACCGAAGTGGGGCGCTAAAAACTAAATCTTTAATGAGTATTTCTTGTGTTTATTGTTTGGCTTAAATGTGGGGTGCGCGAGCTACGAAATGAAGGTAAATGATTAAATAATAAATTCAACAAGATAGCAAAGATACATGTTGAACTAATGCCCGAATGGAACAAAGTTTGTACCCAAACCGGGAAATGAGCATAAAACTCATGGTTAATAATTGGGATCATCCCAGCTGATAAAGCAGTTGCGACAATAATTAAATTTTTCTGATCGTTATAATCTATTTTTGCCAAAGTGCGAATTCCACTCGCTGCAACCGACCCAAACAAGACCAAACCTGCACCACCAAGTACGGGCATTGGAATCGCTGCAATCAAACGACCCATAATAGGTAGTAGACCTAAAATAATCAGAATGACACCACCTGCTGCGACTACAAAGCGGCTTTTGATGCCTGTAATCGCCACCAGTCCAACATTTTGGGCAAAAGCGCTTTGCATGAAAGAACCAAAGATAGGGGCAAAAGCACTCGAAAACATATCGGCACGAACACCATTGGCGATACGTTTTGAATCGACTTCAGTTCCTACAATGTCTCCGACAGCAATAATATCGGCTGTGGTTTCAGTCATAATGACCAAGGTCACAATCAACATCGATAAAATTGCACTTAGCTCGAAAGTCGGTAAACCAAATGCAAATAAGTGTGGAAATTGGAGCCATGCGCCTGAACTCACCTGACTAAAATCACCAAAACCCATCAGGTAGGCGAGGGTAGTACCAGCCACAATAGCCAACAAAATTGATATGCGTCGGATGCCTGCTTGCGGCAGCATATTTAGAACAATCACAATGCCTAAGGTCAGCAGTGCCAAAGAGATATTTTCTACGCTACCCCAGTCAGGTGCTTTATTGTTGCCACCCATCATCCAGCGAATCGCAACGGGTAACAAAGATAGACCAATAATCGTGATGACGCATCCTGTCACAACAGGTGGGAAAAAACGAATAATTTTAGAAAAATAAGGTGCAAGACACAGTCCAATTAAAGAGGCTGCAATGACCGCACCGTAGACAGCAGGTAAACCACCGCCTGTGGTGATAATCGCGACCATGGTGGCCACACCCGCAAAAGATACACCCTGTACCAGAGGTAATTTTGCGCCTAAATATTTGGTTCCGATGGTTTGGATCAGAGTTGCCAATCCACCTACAAATAGGGCTGCTGCAATGAGCATTCCGATTTGTGCTGAGCTTAAGCCAGCTGCCGTTCCAATAATCAAGGGCGGGGCTACAATGCCACCATACATGGTCAGCACATGCTGTAAGCCGTAAGCAAAACTTTTGGAAATTCCTAAATATTCATGCTCTGGAGAAATTGCATTTTTTTGCTGATGATTCATATTTTTCTCCTATTTATAATTGAGTTAGCTACCGCGATAAGTGGAGTAAGCAAATGGGCTGATCAGTAATGGAATGTGGTAATGCTGATTAATGTCTTCTATGAAAAACTGAATACAAACACGCGGGAAAAAAGTTTTGACTTGCTGCGATGAAAAATAAGGAGCAATTTCAAATTCAAGCTGATAAGCACCTTCTGCAAAGTCTGTTATTCCAAAATCACTCACTCGACCATCTTGATTGGTGGTTGCGGTCGCTATCAGCTCATGGGTTGCTGCATGAAACAACTTCACTTCTACGTCTGCAGCTGGTTTACCTAAATTCGTATCTAAAATATGAGTGCTGATCATGCTTGTATTTCCTGAGATAGACGTAATAGAGCAATCGCTGCAAGTTGCTCATGTACAATTGTTTTTTCGATAGCTAAGTCGTTTTGTAGTCGTTCATGTAGCTTTTTTAAAATTTCATCGCTACTGAGGCCTGCCGCTTTAATTAAAAAAATAAAGCCAAACTTTTGTTCATAATCAAGATTACCTTGCAGCAGAGCTTGTTGAGTTAGTTCATCTAAAGAAATGCCAGCTTGTTCTTTAGATGAAAAATCTTGCTCTTTTGCATTGAGTTGTTTTTTAGCTTGGCGTTCACCAATTTTTGGATGGGTTGCTAAAGCCGCTAGTATCTCTTGCCATGACCACATTTGACTTAACTGTTCTGCATATTCCAAAAGAGATGCTTTTGTTGAATAGGGACGATTTGAGATGATTTTTTCGGCCCATGCTTGAATGTGGACACAGTTTTTTAACAAAGTCTTGAGTTGTTCTGGTGGGGCTTGATTAAACTCGGCTAAAAACACTGTTATTCCTAATCTCGTTGTCTTGATATAGAGTTTTAGCAATAACAGTGCCAATAGCGAGTTTTGGTTCGCTTAAGAATTTTGAAAATTAAAAATCAATTATTTAGTTATGTGATTTTTATACCAATGTTCAGCAATATCCTGACGACGACATATCCAGACCCGATCATGCATTTGAATATAGTCGAGAAACTTCTGTAGTGCTTTAAAACGGCCTGGACGCCCTAAAATGCGGCAATGCATTCCAATCGACATCATTTTTGGTGCAGTTTCTCCCTCTGCATACAACACATCGAAACTATCTTTCAAATATTGAAAAAACTGTTCTGAACTATTAAAGCCGCCTGGTGAACAGAACTTCATGTCGTTACATTCTAAAGTGTAAGGAATAATCAGATGAGGACGTGATGCGCCATCAGCATTGGTAAGCGTTGTCCAAAAAGGCAGGTCATCACCATAATAATCTGAGTCATATTGTATTTGTGGAAACTCTGCGAGTAACTGGCGTGTATTGGGGCTGTCACGTCCGGTGTACCAACCTATCACTTTATTTTCAAACAGGTTTTCTAAGACAGTTAAAGCCTGCTCCATATGCTGTTTTTCGACTTCAATATCGGTATCTTGATAGTGAAGCCAGCGGTAACCATGAGAAACCACATCATAATCAGCTTGTTTAATCGCTTCTACAATATAAGGGTTGCGGGCAAGCGCCATTGCAACCCCAAAAATGGTCATTGGAAGTTTGCGCTTTTGGAACTCATTATGAATGCGCCAAAAACCAGCACGTGAACCATATTCGTACATAGAGTCCATCGACATATGTTTAGCTGGGTAACTTGCAGCGCCAATAATCTCTGATAAAAACTGTTCTGAGCCATCATCGCCATGCTCTATATGTTTTTCGCCACCTTCTTCATAATTAAGAACAAATTGCACAGCAACCTTGGCATTATTAGGCCATTTAATTTGTGGCGGTTGCCCGTGATATCCGATTAAATCACGTGAATAAGGAGACTTCTGGATTTGCTCAATAAGCTCTGCTCCAGATAGATAAGATTTGGACACGATTGCTCTCCTTTTGTTCAATTTTTCATAAAAATTTAAAAAATCAGCTTGCATATTTTTATAGATGGACTGATATTGAAGGTATGAAGATCTTCAAAATAAGTTAAAAGCAGTACGTTTAAGTCAGGAGATAACAAACCATTACACCATCAAAATGTACAATTGAAGTCAGTTCATGCATGCTTAAAACATGCCAACATAAAAAAGTTTTGCATAGAAAAGATCCACAGTAAGAAAGAGAGGATGGTATTTATGAATATTGAAATCCGCACAGATAAAAACATCCATAACAGCGAACGTTTAATTACTTATGTACGTGCAGAACTTACTCAAGAATTCCAACGTCATAGCGAACGTATTACGCATTTTTCGGTTCATTTTAGTGATGAAAATGGGGACAAAGGTGGTGACAAAGATATCCACTGTATGATTGAAGCGCGTCCTTCAGGTTTGAAACCAGTTGCAGTACATCATAAAGCAGGAAATATTGACGCCTCGATTCATGGCGCGATTGAAAAATTAAAACGTAGCCTTGAACATACTTTTGAGAAAAAAGAACACCCGAGAGGTGGTCAACCAGAATTCATTGATGATGAAGTTTAATTTAAAATGCTAAAAAGCCCTTCGGGGCTTTTTTTATATTTGATGAAAATAAAACTATTCACAACATTAGGTTTGCAATGCGATGCAATCAACCTCTAAAATCTTCAGAAGAGATTAGGCATAATAGTCCTAATATATTTTTGAGAGATGGTCATGTTAACCACCCAGCAGCAAGCTTTAATTAAAGCCATAGAAGAATTAGAACTCGCGCAAGTGCAAAAATTACTTGCTGAAGGACTTGATCCGAACTTTATTGATCCGGAACAAGGGCCACCTGTATCAATCATTTGTGATGGAATTTTTAAATGGTGGGAAGATGTATCAGAAGCTTATGAAGCGGGTACACCACTATCAAAAGAAGAAAAGCAACAATCATTACAAGTTTACCTCGATATTCTCGAAGCTTTGATTCAAGCCAAAGCGAATGTACACCTTTGGGATGCAGAAGAGTTTTATGGTCCTTTATGGGATGCGGCAAGCTCGGCATGTGCGCCAGCTGTCCAACGTTTATTAAATGAAAAAGTTGATCCAAACACACGCGATGAAGAGGGACTCACTATTTTATCTTCAATCAGTCAGTTGTTCTTTGATTGTGACTTTGATGAAATAGATTGGTCAGAAGCGCTTCAAGAAGAGCGTGAAACATTAGAATTATTGCGCCAACATGGGGCAAAAATGTCAAAAGAACTAACTACTTGATTGGATAATAGAATGAGAACATTTCAAATTTTAACTTTTGCTTTGACCACTGTTGCTGCTGGAAGTACTTTCGCTGCGGAGTTTTCTTTTGACCGCCCAGGTGCTGGTTTTGGAACAGGGATTACTCCAGTTGGTAAATTAGCTTGGGAACAAGGTTTGCCAAGTGCGACTTATACAGAGTCAACGGTTGATGGCGTCAAAGAAAAAACCGTAACTGTAAATGAAGATATGTTATTCCGTACCGGTTTAGCTGATGGTTTGGAATTACAATTAGGATGGCAAGGTCCAGCATGGACTCAAACCAAACGTGCTGGTAAAAAACATGACACTTCAGGCTTTGGTGATGTCAGCATCGGTTTGAAAAAAGCAATTGATCTAAATGATGAAAACTTATCAATGGCTGTGTTAGCTGAAGCGATCATTGCCACTGGAAATGATGAATTTACTGCGCATGACGATATTTATAGCTTAAGTTCAGCAGTTGCTTATAAATATAATGACTTAGTCGGCACATCAATTACCATGCGCTATGAAGTACAAAATAGTAACTGGGCAGTAACTGCAATTCCAACGATTGATTATAAAATCGCAGGTAAGCTGTCAGGTTATTCTGAGTTTATTTACCGTAAAGCTGAAAGCCAAGACTACGAATATGGTTTAGGGACAGGTTTAGTCTACGCCGTAAATGATCGTACTCAGCTCGATGCAAGTATCGGGGTTGATTTAGAGGGTCAAGACAAGAGCTACAACGGTGGCTTAGGCGTGGCATTCTTGTTCTAATCGAAGCAATTTAAATTTATGTTAATGAAAAAGCTTATTCATCAGGGAATTCTTTATTTTCTAGCAGTTGCTGTTTGTGTGTTTAGTCAGTTGGTTTCTGCGCAAGATAAGTTACTCTCGCCCGAACAAGCTTTTTCATTTTCGGTTGAATCTTCTGAGCCGCATACTGCGAGTTTATCTTGGCAGATTCAGCCAAATTATTATCTTTATCAGCATAAATTTTCCGTACAACAAGGTACTCAACCTTTAACTTTAAAGTTACCTAAAGCGGTTGCCCAATATGATGAAAATTATGGGCAAAGTCAGGTTTACTACCATCAAGTTAATTTCCAAATTAAGACTAAGCCTTCAGAGCATTATAGTGTGACGTGGCAGGGCTGTGCCAAAGACCGTATTTGTTATCCACCCCAGACCATTGAGTTTCAGACCGATGCAGATGGCTTGGTGGGTGTGCAAAACCAAGCAGGAACAGCGCCAAAACGATTACTAGATTTAGCGAATACACAATCCGACACTTCCTCGGGTTCAGAATCTTTAGAAAAAGAGCAGAGTACAGAGACAGCAGTTACTACAACCACACCACAAATTGCGCAAGATCAGATTTGGTCTGCTAAGTTAATTGAGAACTCGCTTTGGTATGGTGTTTTATTATTTTTAGGTTTAGGCATGTTGCTCGCATTTACACCATGCTCTTTACCGATGCTTCCTATTTTAACTTCACTCATCATTCGGGATCATAAAGGGCTAAAGGCTTGGACCATTGCGCTTACTTTTGTGTGTAGCATGGCATTGGTTTACGCAGGCTTAGGTTTAATTGCTTCTTCGGCAGGTTTAAATTTCCAGCGCTGGTTGCAACAGCCAGCAACCTTAATTGCTTTTAGTTTGCTGTTTATTGTCTTTGCTCTGAATTTATTCGGTCTGTTTGAGCTTCGTTTACCACAAACATGGTTAAACCGACTTGATCGTATTCAGTCAATGCAACAAGGCGGTACTTTGGTCGGTGCTGGGGTTATGGGTGTCGTTTCTGCGCTTTTGGTGGGTCCTTGTATGACCGCACCTCTCGCTGGAACTTTATTATTTATTTCTCAAACACAAAATCAGTGGCAAGGTGCTTTGCTTTTATTCTGCCTAGGCTTTGGAATGGGAATTCCGCTATTGCTGGCAAGTATTTTAGGGGCAAAATTCTTGCCTAAAGCGGGCGACTGGATGCATCAGATTAAAGTAATTTTTGCTTTTCTGATGTTGGGATTAAGTCTTTATTTTATTCGTCCTTTGCTGCCAGATTTGGGCATGCAAGTGCTTAGCCTCGTATTAGGCCTTGCTTTTATAGGCTATGCTGTTTATCAGTTTTTCTGGAAAAAAGGGCAACTACAATGGCTCTACGCGATTTTATTATTAATCGTTACCCCTTTTATAGCCTATAACCAATATCAACATATTCAAAATCGAACTTTGCAAAGTTCTGACCACATGGCTGAGTGGCATATTGCAACAACAGCAGCGGACTTTGAAAAATTTTTAGCGGCAGCGCCTACTGATCGGGCTATTGTGGTTGATATCTACGCAGATTGGTGTGTTGCTTGCCAACCGATTGAGCACCGTATTTTAAAAGCACCTGAGGTTCAATCTGCTCTTGCACCTTATTATTTAATTAAGCTTGATTTGAGCCATTATGATCAGTCGCATGAAGCGCTACTCAAGCAGTGGAATATTTTAGGACCACCGACCTATTTATTTTTAAGTCCAGAGCAAAAAGAGATTCGTGCTTTACGTTTAACGGGCGCTTTTAGTCAGCAAGAGCTTTTGCAGCAACTCGCGAGTTTGGCAAAATTCAAAGAATCATAAGGTATCAATAGTTTCGGTTTGATGAAATGTACGTACCTGATTACGTCCCGAAGCTTTTACCGCATAAAGTGCTTGGTCAGCCTGCCGAATAACCAGATAAGGATCTTGTGCAAAAGCTGAACTGCTTATTCCAAAACTCGCACTAATGTGAATAGGATTATTTTGAGCGGTAAAAACAGGTAATTCTTGCAAGGCTTGGCGACAACGCTCAGCAATTTTCTCTGCTTGAATAATATCGGTGTGAGGGAGTAATAAAATAAATTCTTCTCCACCAAATCGACCAATAATATCCTCGCTACGCAAATTCTCTGAAAGACATTGAGCAATTTCAATTAAGACCTGATCACCTTGATGGTGGCCGTATATATCATTAATTTTTTTAAAATGATCGATATCAAGAAGTACCACAGCATAATCAAATTGTTGTTGGTGTAGCGACTCCAAATGCATGTTTAAACTACGTCTATTTAATACATTAGTTAATGGGTCGATTTGGCTTAAACGTTGAATATAAGTTTCTCGCTGACGCCATTGGGTGAGTAATATTTCAAATAAAACAAAACAGGCCAATAAAATAGGCATAATAAAAAAAGCCATACTTCCTAACCAGAAAGAATTGGTTTGGGCATGATCCATGGCTCTAAAATTAAATAGAGGTGCATACGCTAAAGCACCTGTCATACTTAAATATGTACATACAGTTAAAATAATTGTCGCAGGTACAAGAGCGCTATAAACAATTTTACGGTCAAATAACACCAAACCCACCCCAATCGTACCCACATAACCGACCATAGTGGCAGGGCTGATACTGCCAATTAAATATCCATCATGACATAGCATAAGTGCAAAGAACTGCACGCTAATGAAAGGAATAACTTTTTGAGCCCATTCATCATTTTTGTAGCGGTAACAGGGAATAATCAAAAGGACTAATAAAAATAAGGTAAATAAATTGAGCCAGATTTGTGATTCAACTAAAGGTAAATTTGCCCATTGCCAGACACTTGGTGTAATTAAAATATAGCCTTTCCATAAAATCCAACTGAAATTCATTGCGCAAGCAAGTGTGAGCATCAGTGCGCTTTTTTGTAATGGCGTCCAGTTGATGATGTGATTATTGTGGATGAAATCGATTATCACCTGTTTTATTCTATTTACGGGATAAGTGATTAAACGATTTTTCATAAGAAATAAGGGCTCCTAAATATAGATGCCTCTTTGTTAGACCATCCTAAAATTGGATTGTTTCAATAATTTATATTTTAAACATAACATGATTTTCAATTTATATATGATGACTTTTTATAAAGAAAATGATGTGAAAAGTTTTGAGGCCTATTCACATCATTTATAAATAAATTAAGTTTTATCGAGTTCGTGGGCAAATTCAGCAATATCTGCCAATGCTTGTTTAGCCTCATCAAACCATGCATTAAACATCTGGAAGTTATGCCACATGCCCGTATAAAGTTTGAATTGAACTTTAACACCAGCATCTTCAGCTTTTTCTCTAAAACGCTTGGCATCGTCTAATAAGATTTCTTTAGAACCCACTTGAACCAAAGTTGGTGGTAGGCCATGTAAGTCATCGAAGATAGGGGAAACACGTGGATCATCGGCTGCGATGTGATTGCCTATATAGTACTGAGTGCCTGTTTGTAGGGCTTCAATTGATAATAAAGCATCATGTTTTTTGTTAAACCGAAGAGACTCACTTGTGAGTGTTAAATCCAAAAATGGAGACAACAAGATCAGGCCACTCGGCATGAGTTCGGGTTGTTCTTTCAAACGCAAGCAAAGTGCTAGCGCTAAATTTGCCCCGCATGAGTCACCCGATAAAATAATATCTTTCGGTTGGATGCCTTGTACTACCAAAGACTGATAGATGTCATATAGAGCTTCGGTTGCCTCAGGGTATGGATGTTCAGGTGCAAGCGGATAGTCCACATGAATAATCTGCATTTGAGTACGGGCAGCTAAATCCGTCATAAAAGCATGATGTGTTTTAACACTACCAAGGAAAAAAGCACCACCGTGAATGTGAAAAATCAGCTGAGTCGCAGAATCTTGCGGCTTGATTTCTTCACCTTTAATGCCTGCTAGTCGAATCGGGCGCACAGAAACATTTTTTTGTCGTGGAAAAGCACGACACATCTGATCTAGCACAGGACGTAAGGCAGTAGCCGGCAAATTTAGCTGGCTTGGCTTGCGAATTGTTGTTTTAAGAAAAGTTTCTGTAAAATAATATTTCCAAACATTTGATATATTCATATAGCATCCATTTTTATGCTAGTTTCTTGTTTTCTTGTAAATTTTATTTTGCAAGATTACAAGGTTACACGAAACAGTCACATTCAAAAATTGCAATATCTTTGCGACTTCTGAATACTGAAAATCTTGAAAGACCCAAGGATATTACAAAAATGAAAAAGATTGCTTTAGCTTTAGGACTCATTGGTATGGCTGCATTTGCCAATGCGGCTGATTCACTCAATGGAACGGTATGGAAAACGATTGATGATCAGACCAACAAGCCAAAAGCCGTAGTGAAATTTACGGAACAGAAGGACGGAACCTTAACAGCAACCATCCAAAACATTTTGACACCAGGTGAAGAAAACGCTTGTACAAAATGTGAAGGTCCGTACAAAAACAAACCGCTTAAAGGTGTCACCATTGTACATAATTTAAAAAATGTAGGTGGTAACAGTTATGAAAACGGTACGATTTTAGACCCAAAATCAGGTAAAACTTACAAACTGAAAGGTGAGTTAACCGATGGCGGCAAAAAGCTTAAATTACGTGGTTATATTGGCGTTTCTGCACTTGGTCGTAACCAAACGTGGATTCGCGCGAACTAAAAGTTTTAATAAAAAAACGAGCCAAATGGCTCGTTTTTTTAGGCTTGAATATTTTGATAGGCGGTTTCATCGAAACCTACAATGAAACCTTGTGAAGTTTTTAAAACAGGTCTTTTAATCAAACTTGGTTGAGCAATGAGTGCTTCAATGAGGTTTTCTTCACTGCTTAGAGCACGATTTTGTTCTTCTTCTGAAAGCTTGCGCCAAGTCGTTCCTTTTTTGTTGAGAATGGTATCTTTTCCAATTTCTTTTAACCAGATTTTTAAAGTATCTGCATCAATGCCTTGTTTTTTATAATCATGAAAATCATAGTTAAGCCCTTTAGCCTGTAAGGCATCAAATGCTTTTTTCATTGAGTTACAGTTTTTAATTCCATAAATTTTTAACATTTTATCGGACCATGTCAAAAAGAGAGAGCACACAGCCTAACCCAAAATGCTTTTAAGCACTACTTTATACCGATACTTTTAAAACAAATGAAAATTAATGATTAATCGAAAGAGAAATGTCATGTTATTGTCATAAGACAAGGTAATAATGAGCTTAATAAGAAGAAGTTAAAACTAAAAGAACTTAGCGCAAAATAAGAGGCAGAAAAGAGAAAACCCGCATTTAATCATCCTGATCATGCGGGTCTCATTTCAACGTCCAATGTCACATCCTTGCAAATAAACTTATCATAAGTTTATTTTATCTTCCTACGGCGTCCTATCCTTTTGCGTCATCCTGACTGCTTCCCTGTGCCGTGGGGCTATAATGCCGTTAAAGCTGTGTAAGAAAAATACTCAAAAACGACATATGCTGTAAGCGAAAACGACAATGTAAGTGAACGAGTGTTCACTTATTCTTGAATTTTATAGTCGATAATAACGGGTGCATGGTCGCTAAACCATTGATCTTTATAAACCCATGCGTTAATTGTACGTGCTTTCCAGTCTGGCGAGCATGCATGGTAATCAATACGCCACCCTACATTTTTTGCACGAGCTTGACCGCGATTTGACCACCACGAATAAAGTTCTGCTTCTGCGCGAACTACACGGAAAGTATCGACATAGCCAAGTTCATCATAGATATGATCAAGCCAAGCACGTTCATGTGGTAAACAACCAGATGATTTCTGGTTACCTGACCAGTTTTTGATATCAATGCGTTTATGAACAATGTTGTAATCACCACAAATGATGACTGACTTGTTTTCATCACGCCATTGTTTCAAGATTTTTGCGTATTCACCTAAAAATAAATCTTTACGTGCTTGCGCTTCTTCACCACTTGAGCCCGAAGGTAAGTATAATGATGCAATATGTACCGGATGTGACAAACCTAAATCGAATTCCGCGGAAATAAAGCGGCCTTGACTGTCAGCTAGCTCAAACCCTAACCCATCTTTAACAGAGACGAAGGGTAAGCGGCTATATATCGCAGTCCCCGCATAACCTGCACGCTCTGCTGGAAAGAGATGGGTATGCCATCCTTCGGGTCTAAATTTTTCAGTCCATTGTTCATGGGTAATGCGGCTTTCCTGCATGCATACGACATCGGCATCTGATTGTTCTAACCATTCAAGTAAGCCTTTCGTTACTGAAGAACGTAAGCCATTTACGTTAATGGAAACGACTCGAAGAATTTTTATATCACTTGGATACTGATCCTTTGGTATCATGCGAAAATTTAACCTCAATTGTGAATTTGGAGCACCTCATGACAACGCCTGTGTCATTTCACCCGCAAGCATTTATCGAACTCGCATTATCACGCGGTGTGCTTAAATTTGGTGAGTTTACTTTAAAATCTGGACGCGTGAGTCCTTATTTTTTTAATGCAGGCCTACTCAACGATGGTGAAGCTTTATCTCTTTTAGCGCAAGGCTATGCTGATAAATTAACACAATGTGAAAATGTTGATGTGATTTTTGGACCAGCTTATAAAGGTATTCCATTTGTAGCGGCGACTGCTGTTGCTTTGTCGCAAACACATAACAAGAGCGTGCCATGGGGCTTTAACCGTAAAGAAGCAAAAGATCATGGTGAAGGCGGTGTATTAGTTGGTGCTGCGGTTGAAGGTAAAAAAGTCTGGATTATTGATGACGTGATCACTGCAGGTACAGCGATTCGCGAAGTGGTAACAATTTTGAAAAATGCTGGTGCAACTATTGCGGGTGTGTTGGTTGCGCTAGATCGTCAAGAACGTGGTCAAGGTGAACTTTCCGCAATTCAAGAAGTTCAAAAAGAATTAGAAATCCCTGTGCATGCACTGATTACTATGAAGGACTTAATGGATTATTTAGATGGAAAAGACGAAAAAGAAGCTTTAGCCAATATGCAATCTTATCGTGAAAAGTACGGAATTTAATTTTTAACAATTTAAGGGGAAGCATAAAGCTTCCTTTTTTGTTATTAATTTTCCTTAAATAACATATAAATAATACAGTTAAAAATTATATAAAATATTCTTTCCTCTTATAAATTATTAAATAATACTTTGATTTTTTACTAAATAGTATTTTTTATTCTTTGTTTTTTTATTTTAAAATTCACATGAAATTAATAATTATATTTAAGACTTAAAATCATCTTTAAAAGCCATATTTTTTCTTTTTGGTAAAATATATTAAATTGATGATGAATAATAAATTTAATAATTTTTATTTTTAAAAATTTTACCTAAGTTATTGATC
This sequence comes from Acinetobacter sp. AOR43_HL, assembly GCF_027854635.1. NCBI lineage: Bacteria > Pseudomonadati > Pseudomonadota > Gammaproteobacteria > Moraxellales > Moraxellaceae > Acinetobacter > Acinetobacter sp. AOR43_HL. The sequence continues at coordinate 240,564 of NZ_JAKTHX010000032.1, read as the reverse complement.
TTGACGAATGCTTGAAATGAGCTCATTTATAGATAAAAGCGTTAAAAGATGTAAAAAATTTTCCAGTTTTTCATTTCATAAGGATACGAGGTGGAGATATGGCAGTTTTTGGATATTCATCAGCAACTTCAGTAGTACCTGGAAGTTCAATAAGTTTTTATCTCAGTACTGATTCACCTGGGGTAACTAATTTAACCATAGAGCGTATAGGAACAACTTCAATATCATCAACAATCTCTACAACTCTTTCTAATCGATCACTGCCTACGGTAAATCCATGGGAAGGATTTGGATGGCCAGTTTCAACAACTTTTAACATCCCTTCAACTTGGCCTTCTGGACTATATCGTCTAGCTTATTCTGGACAGGATGTACTTACTTTTGTAATTCGACCAGCCACTCCAGCGGCTGTTTCTAAGGTACTTTTACAAGTCTCTTTTCTGACACCAACCGCCTATAATCCAGCAGGTGGCAAAAGTTTATATGATTTTAACAGTGGGGGCGCGGGAACTCGGGCGAGTAAAGTTTCGTTTGATCGATCTGGTGGTACTCCATCAAGTGATGGACCTGAGTCCATTCTTATTCACTGGCTCGAAACTGAAGGAATAGCGATTGAATATTGCTCGAGTGTGGACTTACATAGTATTTCAAATTTACTTATGAATTATGAGTGTCTTATCATTGCAGGACATGATGAGTACTGGACAAGAGCAATGCGGGACCAAACGGAACAGTTCGTTGCTAACGGCGGGAACATGATCATACTCTCTGGGAACACTTGTTATCGAGCTGTGAGGTTAGAACAAGGGAACCGCATGGTTGTTTTTTATAAATTTGCTGGTAGTGACCCTAACCAAAATGCTTATGATACGACCGTAGCATGGGCAGAGCCTCCATTGAACCGGCCACAGAACTCGTTCCTTGGTACTGGTTTTACTGATGGGGCTTATGGTGGAGCAGCAACAGCATATACGCTCAGGTTTCCGAGCCATTGGGTATTCAATGGTGTTTCATCTGCAACCACAACATCAGCTTTCATGACTTATGAGGCTGATGCTGCAGCTTATGTAGAAGAAATTGAGGGTTATCCGCGTGTTACAGGGGATGAAAATACACCACTTACAACGACAGTGCTTGCTTCGGCAGATCTGCGTTCATGGAATGGTAAACCAGGGCGGGCGACAATGAGTATATTTTCTCGTAATGGTACTGTTTTTAATGTTGCAACAACGGACTGGATATCTGTTTTGGGAAGTGATTCTGTTGTAGCTACTATTACACGTAACGTGTTTTCTCGTCTTAAACAGCGTATAGCTTGGGATTGGGAGAATATTGGATATGCAAATGATTGCCAAGCACTTACAGCATTGGAAGGCAAACTTTTCGCGGCAACTGCACAGAATAGGCTTGCACAACGTTATCCTGTTGGTGCAGATATAGCTTGGCGTGACATTAGTGAGGCGAATTATGTCACCGCCATGGCTGCTCTTGGAGATACGCTTTATTGTGTTACAACCGATAATCAACTTTGGTGGTATCCTGCTTCAGAAGTTGGTCACTTCTGGACTTCAATAGGGACTGGTCCGACTGGTGGAACCAAGGCATTAGCTGCTACGGGCGGGATGCTTTATGCAATTGATAGTCTAGGAGCATTATGGAGGGCACCAGCAACGAGAACATCGCCGTCATGGACAGTAATGACGACGTTTACACAGGATGCAACTGTCAATGCAATGGCTGCTTATGGAGATATCCTATTCGCGTCGACTACAGATAATCGCTTGTTACGTACAAATTCTGACTATATTAGTGAAAGTACTGCTTGGATATATATTCATCATTGTAACTACTCTGCTGGTCTGGCAGTAGTTGAATCAATCCTATTTGTTGCTACAACCCAAAATCTTCTTTGGAAAATCGATCTTTATGGACTTCGTCAGCCTTAAGATCGTACAAATGTATAGCATTAATAAAAAGGCATACCTCTAATAGGGGTATGCCTTTTTAATATTTTTTTTAGAACTGATAATTCAAACGCAATAACACATTACGTGGTGTGCCTGGCATGCTGTCTGAACGCCAGTACTCTTTATTGGTTAGATTATTCACCGCAAGTGTGACATTCCACGGATCTGCACTATAGCCAATCGCCGCATCGACACGGTTAAAGCCTTCCATTTTTACCTGATTATTAATATTTGGATAATAAGAGCCCACATAGGTCACACCCACTTCGGTATACCACTGTTCAGTTGGTAAATAGCGAACAAATAAATTACCCGTGTTTTTAGATGTGTTGGCTAAATAGTTGCCTTCTTGTTCAGGTTTTTGTTTATCTTCTTTTACTTTTGCATCTGTGTAGCCATAACCACCACGGACAAAGACATTATCAAGTACGCGACCAATAAAGCTAAATTCAAGACCACGAGATTGATGTTGTCCAGCAGTTGCCCACACATCTGGTTGGTCATTAGGATTTGGTTTATAGCGAATATTATTTTTACGAATATCAAAGACAGAAAATTGAGTATTTAAACGACTATCTAACCATTCGCTTTTTACCCCGACTTCATATTGCTCGTTATATTGAGGCTCTTTATCCATTTTTGTGACATCAGTGCTTCCAGTAACTTGGTTAACACCCATTTGCCCGCCAAATGGTGCAAAGCTCTTAGAGTAAGAGGTATAAAAGCTATGTTCCAGAAGCGGTTGCCATACAAAACCCACATTTGGGCTAAAGCTGCCATCTTTTACATTACGATGTTCATTCTTAATTTTGTTAGTAGTTGAAAAGTCAAAGTAATCGTAGCGGATGCCCATCATCAGTTTAAGTTGGTCATTTAGACCAATTAAATCTTGAATAAATACGCCGTAAGTTGTGCCTTCATTATAGTTATGCTGACTAATTTCTAATGGGCCATTGCCACGACTGTACTCTCGTTCACCAGTGATTGGATTAACGTAACCATAAATGGCTGACCCATTTTGAGTTTTATTGGCTAGACGTGGCTCTCGTTGCTCATAAGTCCAGTCTGTACTCACCATAATTTGGTGTTCAAGCGAGCCTGTTTTGAACTTGCCCTTAATATCAAAGGTATTGGTGGTGGTCTTATTGCTGGTTTGTTGCCAGTAGTAAATTTGGTCGACGTAACCTTTTTTAGTACAAGACTCATTCTTTGAGTTTTTACCATCTAAACCACAATAAGTTCCAAAATAAAAGTGGTCAAAGTTCTGTTCTGCTTGTCGGTAACTTGCTGCCCAGTGAAAGTTCCAATCAGGCGCATATTGATAATTCACATCGGTGCGGACAACTTGCAAAATATCATCAACATAATCGCCGTCTTGGGCAAATCCCATTTTAATTGAAGTCCCTGCAGGCAGAATGTCACGTGATGGTCCGCGATCAGGTACACGACCTAATTTGTCATAGGTGTATTGTGTGGTCCAAGTGAGTGTTCCATCATCATTTTTATAAGTAAAACTTGGTGAAAACATTTCAATTTTATTTTCAATGCCAGAACGGAAGCTGCCTGACTCGCCATATTCTCCAGTTAAACGTACTGCTAGATTGTCATTAAGTACTTGGTTGATGTCAGCCGTTGTTCCGTAGTTATCATATGAACCAGCGTACGCACCAACTGAACTTTTAGAGTCAAAATTGGCGAATTTACTCACCATATTCACAACCCCGCCGCCAGCACTACGGCCATATAAAACAGAGGCGGGGCCTTTTAAAATTTCAATACGTTCGATATTTGCTGTACTACGACGTACTTGTCCGCTTTCACGTATACCATCACGGTAAATATCACCTGTATCAGCTCCAAAACCACGAATCGTGATCCCATCACCGCGCATATCATAACTGGTTGATACCCCTGGGGTGCCTTGCAGCATAACGCTTAAATCATTTGATCCATAAATTTTATATTTCTGAACATCAATCGTATCGACGGTTTGAGGAATATCTTTTTTGTCTAAACCGTTGCGTGTGACATTGGCTTTGTCATAGTCGATATAACTTTTAATTGGGTCGAGTTCACTCATGGCCTCAATTTTTATGGTAGGCATGGTTGCTGCAACTTTTGCCGCTGAATCAGTCGCTTCCTCTGCGTAGGCACCTTGAATATTCAAGATCATTAAACTGAGTAAGCTCAGCGGGAAAAGACGCTTCATTTGGGGAGATGGTATAGAAATTCTTAACATAAAAATAAAATCAATTAACAAAAATAAAAGTATAAATGATAATTATAATCATTTAATTGTTTAGAATTAAAGAACTATTATCTTAAAAAATGACATATTTATTTTTTAATAACTGATTTTTAATAAGTTAATTAGCAAATTAAACGAATTGTATGAGTTGACTCATTAGTTTTTCTTGTTAATTGGGTTTTAAAGGGGGGCTTTTCATCGATTAAAAGCACCCTTCTGGAATTACGTGTTATTTTTGAGAACATCTAAAATATCCATTTCTGGATCATAATTTTCATCAATTGTTTTGCAAATTGCTTGTCCCACAATGACATGCGTTCCATTAAAGGTCATGGTTGGCGCTTCATATAATTCCCAACCATGATTCAGTGCTTTAGTCACTCTTGCACAAAAAGCAGAGTCATCAGGTCCAGTTAAATAGCGATAAAGTTTCATCTTTAGCCTTTAAAAATAATATTTTATGGGAGTAGTTTAACTGAATTTACCTTAATTCAAGATAAAGAAATAACCGATAAGGTTTTACTAAAATTAAGAAAAACGAGTGAAAAATCTCAGCTATACTCATGCTAATTTAAATTTTAAGAAGAGCTTGAGCATGCGTGTACTTGTCGTCATGGATCCGATTGAAACCGTAAATCTGAAAAAGGATTCAACCATGGCAATGTTGTGGGCGGCGAGCCGTCGTGGACATGAGTTAGGTTATGCATTACAACAAGATTTATATATCGATCAAGGTAAGGCTTACGGTCTCATCTCTCCGTTAAAAGTTTTCGAAGATTACAACCATTATTATGAGTTAGGCGAAAAGAAAAAAGAATCAATCGCGGCTTATGATGTTGTCCTCATGCGTAAAGATCCGCCTTTTGACATGAACTTTGTCTACACAACTTACGTGCTTGAACAAGCTGAACGTGAAGGTTCATGGATTATTAATAAGCCCCAATCACTGCGTGACTGCAATGAAAAATTGTTTGCTACGCAATTTCCTGAATTACAAGTGCCAACACTTGTAACATCGCAGCAGAGTTTGATTCGCGAATTTATTACCGAGCACGGTGATGTGATCGTTAAGCCACTTGATGGTATGGGTGGTATGGGTATTTTCCGTTTATACCAAGACGGTGTAAATATTGGTTCTACCTTAGAAATGCTTACAGAATTAGGCACCCGTCCAATTATGGCTCAGCGTTATATTCCTGAAATTGTAGAAGGGGATAAACGAATTTTAATGGTAAATGGCGAGCCTATTCCTTACTGTCTGGCACGTATTCCGCAAAATGGTGAAGTACGCGGTAACTTGGCAGCTGGTGGCTTAGGTCAAGCGCGTCCACTCACAGAAAATGACAAACTCATTGCTGCTAAAGTTGGCCCTTTCTTACGTGAAAAAGGTTTGGTATTTGTAGGTCTTGATGTAATTGGTAATTATGTCACTGAAATTAATGTGACAAGTCCAACCTGTATTCGTGAAATTGATGCGCAATTTGGTACATCAATTGCCGATGACCTATTTGATGTATTAGAAGCCGGTCGTCCAGCATAAGGGTCTAGTTCGGGTGGTTTTCTAAGCTTATTATTGGAAATCACCCGAAAATATATGAATTAATAAAATCACAATATGAAATACGCTAGCGCTTTGTAGGCATATTTTCAAAAAAGCACATCTTTCTGTTATAAACGAGTGAAATTAGCTTTTCGTTAATGAAGCTTTAGGATTAAAATAAACGGCTACAAAAATAGATGACAATTTCCATTGTTTTTTGAGTTGAAGAATTAGACCGTGACCGATTCACAGCAAAGCAAACCTAAACATGTCATGATGATGGCTGCCGGTACAGGTGGACATGTTTTTCCAGCCCTCGCCGTAGCCAAAAAACTTCAACAACAAGGTTGTCAGGTTTCATGGTTAGCCACGCCAACAGGTATGGAAAACCGATTATTAAAAGATCAAAATATTCCAATATATCAAATTGATATTCAAGGTGTTCGTGGCAACGGATTAGTCCGTAAAATTGCTGCACCTTTTAAAATTTTAAAAGCCACTTTAAGCGCAATGCGTTATATGAAACAGCTTAAAGTTGATGCAGTTGCAGGCTTTGGCGGTTATGTTGCGGGGCCGGGTGGTTTGGCCGCACGTTTGTTAGGTATTCCTGTACTTATTCACGAACAAAATGCAGTTGCTGGTTTTACCAATGGGCAGTTGTCTCGCGTTGCTAAAGTCGTATGTGAAGCATTTCCAAATACCTTTCCTGCTGGTGGAAAAGTCGTTACAACAGGAAATCCTGTACGTCATGAAATCACAGATATTTTAAGCCCAAAGTGGCGTTATGATGAGCGTGCGCAAGCAGGACAGCCTCTAAATATTCTAATTGTTGGTGGTTCTTTAGGTGCCAAAGCACTCAATGAACGCTTACCGCCAGCATTAAAACAATTACAAGTTCCACTCAATATTTTTCACCAGTGTGGTCAGCAACAAGTTGAGGCAACTCAAGCACTTTATGCAGATGCACCAGCTAATTTAACTGTACACGTTTTGCCGTTTATTGAAGATATGGCAAAAGCTTATAGTGAAGCGGATTTAATTATTTGCCGAGCTGGAGCACTCACCGTAACAGAAGTTGCAACAGCAGGTGTGGCCGCAGTTTTTGTACCACTCCCTATAGCAGTTGATGACCATCAAACTGCAAATGCCAAATTTCTGGCGGATGTCGGTGCTGCGAAAATTTGCCAGCAATCGACCATGACGCCAGATGTTTTAAATGAATTGTTTACTTCGCTGATGAACCGCCAATTACTTACTGAAATGGCAGTGAAAGCGCGTCAACATGCCCAACCAAATGCGACTCAGCATGTGGTTGATCTTATCCAAAAAATGTAATCGGATTTACTATGTCTCCATCAACAGCTGCGAACCAAGCAAAAAAACTGATTAAAGTGCCTGAAATGCGCCGTATTAAACACATTCATTTTGTGGGGATCGGTGGCGCTGGGATGTGTGGCATTGCAGAGGTTTTGGGTAACCAAGGCTATAAAATTTCCGGTTCGGACATTAAGGCGTCTAAAACTACAGAACAATTAGAGAAAAATGGCATCAAAGTTTATATTGGCCATCAACCGGAAAATATTAAAAATGCCAATGTGCTTGTAGTTTCTACAGCAATTGATCCGGAAAATCCGGAAATTAAAGCTGCAATTGAACAGCGTATTCCAATTGTACGTCGTGCAGAAATGCTAGGTGAGCTTATGCGTTACCGTCACGGTATTGCTGTGGCTGGTACACATGGTAAAACTACAACTACAAGTCTTTTGACGACGATGTTGGCGGAAGAAAACCTTGATCCAACTTATGTTATTGGTGGCTTACTTAACAGTACAGGCGTAAATGCGGCGTTAGGTGAAAGTCGTTTCATCGTGGCTGAAGCTGATGAATCAGATGCATCTTTCCTTTATTTGCAACCAATGGCCGCGATTGTAACCAATATCGATGCTGACCATATGGATACCTATGAAGGTAGCTTTGATAAATTAAAAGATACGTTTGTACAGTTCCTTCATAACTTACCATTTTATGGTTTGGCTGTAGTTTGTGGTGATGATGCGAACATTCGTGAAATTCTGCCGCGTGTAGGCCGTCCGGTCATTACTTATGGCTTTAATGAAGATAATGACATTCGTGCAGTTGATATTGAACAAGATGGTATGCAATCGCACTTCACTGTGTTGCGTAAAGGTCGTGAACCATTGCGTTTAACAATTAATCAACCAGGCTTACATAATGTTTTAAATGCCTTGGCAGCAATTGGTGTTGCCACAGATGAAGGTGTTTCTGATGATGCAATTAGCCGTGCATTAGAAGGATTTAGTGGTGTTGGCCGCCGCTTCCAAGTGCAAGGTGAATTTGAACTTGCTGATGGCAACGTTAAGTTAGTTGATGACTACGGACATCATCCAAAAGAAGTAGAAGCAACTATTAAAGCTGCTCGCCAAAGTCATCCAGACCGTCGTTTGGTTATGTTGTTCCAACCACATCGTTATTCTCGTACCCGCGATTGTTTTGATGACTTCATTGAAGTGCTCTCTCAAGTCGATCAATTATTATTGTTGGAAGTTTACCCTGCTGGTGAAAAGCCTATTGTGGGTGCAGACAGCCGTACTTTAGCGCGTAGTATTCGTTTACGCGGACAAGTAGAACCGATTTTGGTTGATCCGGTAGAAGGTAATTTGCAAAACATCATGCAAAATGTGTTACAACCAAATGACTTGTTATTAACGCAAGGTGCGGGTAACGTGGGAGCAATTTCAGTAGAACTTGCGCAACACCATTTGTATGTGAAATAAACAAAAAGTATTGAATTATCGGGTTAAGGATTTAAACGTGTCAAATGCTACAAAATTCGGCAAAGTTGCCGTGTTATTTGGTGGGAAATCGGCTGAGCGTGCTGTGTCTTTGGATAGTGGTCAGGCAGTTTTGGACGCTTTGTTACGTTCAGGTGTTCAGGCTGAAGCATTTGATCCACAAGACCGCAGTGTGACTGAACTTGTAAATTATGATCGTGCATTTATTGTATTGCATGGTCGCGGGGGTGAAGATGGCCAGATTCAAGGTGTACTTGAATGGTTAAATCTGCCTTATACAGGAACAGGTGTGCAAGGTTCTGCTATTGGCATGGATAAAGTTAAAACCAAGCAAATCTGGCAAGGTAGCGATTTACCTACAGCGCCATATCGCATTATTACTAAAGAAACAGATTTAAATGCGGTGATTGCTGAGTTAGGCTTACCTGTCATTATCAAACCTGTACATGAAGGCTCGAGTGTCGGCATGAGTAAGGTTGAGAAAGCAGAAGACTTTGCTGCAGCAATTGAAAAGGCGACTCAGCACGATGCTGTGGTTATGGCAGAAAAATGGATCACCGGTCGTGAGTTCACAATTTCATTCCTAAATGGACAACCTTTGCCTGTCATTCGTTTGCAACCACCAGCAGATGTTGCTTTCTATGACTATGAAGCGAAATATCAACGTAATGATGTAGAGTATGGTATTCCTTGTGGTCTTAGTGAGACTGAAGAGAAAAACCTACAAGCATTGTGTTTACGTGCTTTTCAGGCCGTTGGTGCAGAAGGCTGGGGTCGTATTGATGCGATGCAGGATGAGCAAGGCAATTTCTGGCTTTTAGAGGTAAATACTGTGCCAGGTATGACCAGTCACTCTTTAGTTCCAAAAGCTGCTAAAGCTGTTGGTTATAGCTTTGATGAATTGTGCGTTGCAATTCTTGAGCAAACATTGGAAGGTACGGCTTAAATATGGCACAACTTCCGGCTTCCATGCGCCGTAAACGTGCGGCTATCACCTCTATTCATGATAAACCGCCTACGCGTAAGCAGAAGCTTGCGAATGCTGGTGGATGGGTGCTGTTGGTTATTGCTTTTGTAGTGCTGGCAGTCGGAATTTATGGGCTATATAAAGTTATTACAGATGCAACAGTTGCAAAACTAGAAGTTGTAGGTTCGGCGTCTTCGGTTGAAACGCAACAAGTGATGCAACATGTTGCTCCAATTATAAAAGCAAATTATTTCACATCTGATTTAGAACAGATTCGTGACAAAACATTAGAAATTTCATGGGTAGACCGAGTTGTCGTATCTCGTGCTTGGCCCAATGGTATTCGTGTCCGTGTTATGCCTCGCCATGCTATCGCTCGTTGGGGAACAGGTCGCTTACTAAGTGATGGTGGCGATGTATTTAGTGAGGCAGAGCCGACGAATCATCCTGAACTTCCGTTGCTTCATGGGCCGGTAAGTCAGTCAAAAATGATGATGCGACGCTATAATGAAATTAATCAATTATTCCATCCTGTTAATTTACGCTTAAAAGAGTTATATCTGACTGAGCGAATGACTTGGTTTATGCAATTTGATTCTGGTTTACGCATTATTGTTGACCAAGATCAAACAATGAATAAGTTGCAACGTTTAAGTCATCTGGCACAATCTGACTTAAAACCGGTGTGGTCGAAAATCTCAGCCATTGATTTACGATATCGTAATGGATTATCTATTCAATGGAAGAACGCAACACCACCTAAAATTGTGAATGGTCAGTTTGTTGTAACGAGTGATGACACAAGCATTGCAGGTGGAACAAAAGCAAAGCCATAATACGTGGCTTTAAAATAGGCAATTTGCCTGGTATTAAACAACAAAGAAATGGTATGAGTGATGAGTGAAGCTGTTCCCTCAGTTGTTGCGATTGACATTGGGACGCATAAAGTTTCAGTTTTGATTGGAAAAATTCATGCGCCGGATAACATTCAAGTTATCGGTATGGCAACTGCTCGCAATCGAGGCATGAATAAAGGAAAAATTGTAAGCCTCGATAAAGTCATTGCTGCGATTAAAAATGCTGTTGCTGAAGCGGAAAATATGGCCGAATGTCGCATTCATAGCGCATGGGTATCTATTCCGAGTACCGAGTTGCAAAGTTTTTATGCCTCTGGTCGCACACCAGTATCTAATCCAGCACATGTGATTACAACAAATGAAGTCGTGCGCGCGTTAGAATTGGCAAAAGCAAGTCATGTGACTTCTGATTACTATTTAGCAAGTGCAGTGCCGTTAGGCTTTGAATTAGGTGATTCTGCTGAATGGGTGCAGAATCCAATTAATATGACTGCCCATAGTATGACTGGACATTATCAGTTAATGATGATGCCTATAGCGACTATGCAAAACCTTGATCGTGCCATGAAAGGTGCAAATATCGGGGTTGAAAAAATGGTGGTGTCTTGTCTGGCAACCGCTGAGGCAAGCTTACTGAAAGATGAAAAAGAGTATGGTGTTTGTCTAGTTGATATTGGTGCAGGCATTACCAATCTTGCTGTTTATCTAGATGGCCGTTTGGCTCTAGCGCGTACGTTGCAGCGTGGTGGTGAACACGTTACACGTGATATTGCTGCTGTATTGCAAACCACGACAGAAGAAGCCGAAAGAATTAAAATTCTGCATGGTTGTGTCGATTTAAGTGCTGTTAAGCCAGATCACATGATTCAGGTAGAAGGAATTGATGGCCCTCAAACAATTAGCCGGATTGAGTTGTCAGAAATTATTATTGCCCGTTATGAAGAGATCTTTAGCCAGATTCGCGATGAACTCGAACAAAGCGGTGCAATTCATGGTTTATACCATGGTGTAGTATTGACAGGGGATGCTTGTCAAATAGAAGGTATGGTGAGTTTAGCTCGTCGTATGTTGGGTGTATCTGCACATTTGGGTAATCCGCCGTTACAGGTTTATGCTGATGATCAACATCAAGCAGCCTTACGTCGTTCTATGTATGCAACAGCAGCTGGTTTGCTCATGTTTAGCCAAAGTGAGTTGCAAGATGCTGTTGAAGAGCCTGAAGAGGCAAATGACCGTTCGGTATGGGAACGAATGGTAAATGGCTGGAATGCGTTTAATAGCAAATTAAAAGCCATTTTTTAGGATGTATGTATTTATTGGTAGAATTGTTAGGAAGTTGTAAGAGAAAACCGCTGTACTTGACAAGGTTGGTATTGCACAGCATTCTTAAAATTAGTTATTTTTGAAAATCAAGGCAGTATACGGGCTGAAGTGACTGCCATAATGTATTAGGAACCCTAAAGGTCATGGCCTCATTTGAATTTATAGAAGATGAACTAAACGATGGCAACGGTCAAGCCCGTTTCACTGTATTTGGTGTAGGTGGTGGTGGCGGTAATGCCGTTCAACATATGGTGCAGTCTGATATTCAAGGTGTTAAATTCGTTTGTGCCAATACAGACAAACAAGCACTGGACTGTATGAATGCACCTTTCAAAATTCAGTTAGGCGAGCAAAGTACACGTGGTCTAGGTGCTGGTGCTAACCCTGAAGTAGGGCAAGTTGCAGCAGAAGAAAGCCGTGAAATCATTCGTCACCACCTTGAAGGTACCGATATGGTTTTCGTTACCGCTGGTATGGGTGGTGGTACGGGTACTGGCGCAGCGCCTGTTGTGGCTGAAGTTGCCAAAGAAATGGGTATTTTGACTGTTGGTGTAGTTACAACTCCATTTAACTTTGAAGGCCGTCGCCGTTTAAAGTCTGCTGAGCGTGGTATTGAAGCACTTGAAGCACATGTTGATTCATTGATTATTATCCCTAATCAACGCTTATTAAGCGTATATGGTGATATTTCAATGAAAGATGCTTATAAAAAAGCTGATGACGTGTTGTTAAACGCTGTACGTAGTATCTTTGACCTGGTGGTTAACCGTGGTCACATTAACCTTGACTTCGCCGATTTGAAAACTGCAATGAGTACTCGCGGTTACGCAATGATGGGTGCTGGTTTAGGTCGTGGTGAAGATCGTGCGCGTCAAGCTGCTGAACAAGCGATCCGTAGTCCATTACTTGATAACGTAAATATTATTAATGCCAAAGGCGTGTTAATTAATATTACGGGTGGTGATGACATTACGTTACGTGAGACTGAAATCATTACTGATGTTGTGAACCAGATTGTTGACCTTGATGAAGGTGAAATCTTCTACGGTACAGTATTTGATCCAGATGCACGTGATGAATTACGCGTAACAGTGATTGCAACTGGTTTAACTCGTAATGCAGCAGATGCTGAACCGAGAAAACGTAATACGGTAAGCCATGCATCGTCTCAATCAGCTCAATCTGTTGATGAAGATGATGTTCCTGCAATCAATAAGCGTCAAAACGCTGATAATGAAGTCAGTAGCACAGCAAGTTCTACTCCGCGTTCTTCTCCAATGAGTATTCAAGATTACTTGAAAAATCAGCAACGTAAGTAAATAATCGTTAGATTTAATGAAAGGCAGTGTTTAAACACTGCCTTTTTTTATTTTTGATCAATGACTAAATATGCTAACGTATAGCGGTTTTAAAAAAGAAGTTACAAAGCATGGTGAAACAACGTACTCTCAATCGTGTGGTAAAAGCGAGTGGAATAGGTCTTCATAGCGGTCAAAAAGTGATGATCAATTTCATTCCACATACCGTGGATGGGGGTATTGTATTTCGCCGTATCGATTTGGATCCGCCAGTCGATATCCCTGCTAATGCATTGCTCATCCAAGAAGCTTTTATGTGCTCCAACTTGGTAACCGGAGATATAAAAGTAGGCACAATTGAGCATGTAATGAGTGCGATTGCAGGTTTAGGAATTGATAACCTGATTGTTGAGGTATCTGCTTCTGAAGTTCCAATTATGGATGGTAGTGCTGGTCCATTTATTTACCTCTTAATGCAAGGTGGATTGCGTGAACTGGATGCACCGAAAAAATTCATAAGAATATTAAAACCAGTTGAAGCACTCATCGATGATAAGAAAGCAATTTTTAGCCCTCACAATGGTTTTCAATTAAATTTCACGATTGATTTTGACCATCCGGCATTTGCTAAAGAATATCAATCTGCGACTATCGATTTTTCGACTGAAACGTTTGTTTATGAAGTCAGTGAAGCACGTACTTTTGGTTTCATGAAAGATTTGGACTACCTGAAGGCAAACAATTTAGCACTAGGCGCAAGCTTAGATAATGCAATTGGTGTAGATGATACAGGGGTCGTCAACGAAGAAGGCTTACGTTTCGCCGATGAATTTGTTAGACATAAGATTTTAGATGCAGTTGGTGATTTGTATTTGCTTGGTCATCAAATTATTGCCAAGTTTGATGGCTATAAATCAGGACATGCTTTAAATAATCAGTTGTTACGCAATGTTCAAAGTGATCCGAGTAATTATGAAATTGTAACATTTGATGACGAGAGTCAATGTCCAATTCCATATGTGAGCGTGACATAAGTCCTTGTCTTTACTTGGCTATGTTATAATGTAACATTTAAAAGTGTGATTATAATCACATAATAATAATGATTCTAATTAAGAAATAGAAAGCTCGTCATTTTTTATTGCTTGCCAAACGTAGTAAAGCTTGGCTAAGCTTAGGGTCGCTCACGAAGTCGGCTGCACTACGTAACATTTCTTGTGTTTCCGGGGGAATGGGTTTAGATGGCTCAGATGAGGGTACATTTGGAATATTTTTATTTCTCAATCGGACCTGAATTCGTTGTAAGTCTTTTAACCCTTCAAGCTGAGATAATTTAGATACATATTGGTTCTGTAAATAGCTGAGTTGACTAATCATTGCTTGATTTTCACCAGTAATGATTAAAGAGCCATTTTGATAACACACGACCTGCCATTGTTCCGGTTGGGGCAATAAGGGTTGGATAATTTTCGTAAGTCTTTGCCATTGCGCGACTTGCGTTGTTAGAAACGTAAGGTTTCCTGTTTTTATGTGTTTTCCGGTTTGTTGAAAAACGTTATCGGGTTTAGACATGGTCATTCTCGGATGGATTCTTGTCTTAATCTTAAGCGTTCATTTCAATCGATATCAAGGAAGAGATCATAAGGAACTTGAGTAAGAACAGTTTCAAGAGGTTTTTATGCACACGCGTCGTATTTTATTAGCGTTTTCACTTGCCGCTTCGGCAGCATCAGTTGCTTTTGCAGATTATCAAACAATTAACCAATCTACTGACTCAGATCGATTGGAACAGCTATCAAAAACATTATCTCAAGGTTCATATACTCATCCCGATGATTTAGATCTTCCGGCGAGTGCGAAAGTTTCAGTGACCTTACGCCAAAAAACAGTTGAACTCAACAATGAGTCGCTCGCAAAGAAGTACGGTAACACAACCGCAAAAAATTCTTTTAATGCCTCTTCTTCAAATCCTTACTCTTGGTTAGTTTCTCACCCTCTTCCTGATACTGTACGAGTTTCTTCAAACTTTGGTGGCCGCACTATGGGTGGTCGTGCAGAACATCATGGCGGATTAGATATGGCTGCTCCGAGTGGTACGCCAATCTATGCTACAGGCCCAGGTATTGTAACTAAATCTGGCTGGGGCACTGGCTATGGTCAATATGTTGAAATTAACCACGGCAATGGTTATTTAACGCGTTATGCTCATGCTTCACGTCTAATGGTGCGTGTAGGCGACCAAGTCTCTGCAGGTGAACATATTGCTAATGTAGGGTGTACAGGTCGCTGTACTGGTCCACATTTGCATTATGAAGTAGTAAAAGACGGTCAACGTAAAAACCCAACGACTTACTTGGCGATGCTTCCATAAAAGCATAGTTAAAAAAGTAAGGTTATTAAATTTATGAATCTAAAACTAAGCTAAACCTTTTTTAACGCAAAGATTGTATAAAAAAACGCCATTATTGGCGTTTTTTTGTTATTTTGTTTACTGCTCGGTCAATGACTATTCATTCAGAAAATAATAGGACCCCCTCACATTCACCCGAGGCAATAACTTGAAAGGGGTAAAACGTGGTAAAAATACAAAGTAGATTAGAGAACAAGGAACAGGTGAATTATGGCGTTTTACGGTGACTCCGACGCACAAGAAACCCAAGAATGGCAAGATGCATTCGATTCAGTTTTACAACATATGGGAACTGAACGAGCGGCATTCTTGTTGGAAAAACTTTACCAACAAGCAATTGCTAAGCATGTTCCAATTCAACGTCTCAATACACCTTACTTAAATACAATTTCTGTTGAAGAACAACCTGCAATGCCAGGCGACCAAGATATGGAACGCCGTATTCGTGCATTGATTCGTTGGAATGCCTTAGCAATGGTACTTCGCGCGAATAAAACAGGTGATGATTTAGGTGGACACTTGGCGAGCTTCGCATCAAGTGCAACATTATATGACGTAGGTTTTAACCATTTCTTCCGCGCAAACAGCAATAGCTTTGGCGGAGATATGATTTATTACCAAGGGCACTGTGCTCCTGGTATTTATGCACGTTCATTCCTTGAAGGACGTTTAACTGAAGAGCAGTTAAGTAATTTCCGTCGTGAAGTTGGCGGTAACGGTTTACCAAGCTATCCACATCCATATTTAATGCCTGACTATTGGCAATTCCCAACCGTATCAATGGGTCTTGGTCCAATCATGTCAATTTATCAAGCGCACATTCAAAAATATTTGATGAACCGCGGCTTGATCAAAGAAGAAGATCGTAAAGTTTGGGCTTATCTTGGCGATGGCGAGATGGATGAGCCAGAAAGTACTGGTGCTATTTCACTTGCTGGTCGTGAAAAGCTTGATAACTTGATTTGGGTTGTTAACTGTAACTTACAGCGTTTAGATGGTCCTGTACGTGGTAACGGTAAAATCATTCAAGAACTAGAATCTTTATTCCGTGGTGCGGGCTGGCGTGTTATTAAAGTGGTATGGGGCCGTCATTGGGATCCACTACTTGCAAAAGACAGCACAGGCGCTTTAAAAGCGGTAATGGAAGAGACAGTTGATGGTGAATACCAACGCTATCAAGTAAAAGGTGGTGCATACACACGTGAAAAATTCTTTGGCAAGTACCCAGAAGCTGCGGAACTTGTAAAAGATTTAAGCGATGAAGACATCGATAATCTTAACCGTGGTGGTCACGACCCTTACAAAGTGTTTGCTGCATATGCAGAAGCAATGAAAGCTAAAGGTCAACCAACAGTTATTCTTGCGAAAACTGTTAAAGGTTACGGTTTGTCTGAAGAAATTGAAGCGGTGAACAAAACTCACCAAATCAAAAAAATGCAGATCGACTCTTTGAAATATGTACGTGACCGTTTCAATCTTCCATTTACAGACGATAAGTTAGAAGAGCTTCCATTCTACCGCCCGAGTGAAAACTCGCCAGAAATGAAGTATATGAAGGCGCGTCGTGAAGCGTTAGGTGGTTACCTGCCTGCACGTCGTAAAGAGAGTGAAATTCTAGCGATTCCTGAATTATCTGTATTTGATGCTGTATTAAATGGTTCAGGTGGTAAAGAACAATCTACCACTATGGTGATGGTTCGTTTAATTGCTTCTTTACTCAAAGAAAAAGCGATTAAAGACCGCGTAGTACCAATCGTTCCAGATGAAGCACGTACTTTTGGTCTGGAAGGTATGTTCCGTCAGCTCGGTATCTATGCCGCTCACGGCCAAAAATATACTCCAGAAGACCAAGAACAGTTAATGCATTACCGTGAAGCAAGTGACGGTCACATGCTTCAAGAAGGGATTAACGAAGCTGGTGCAATGAGTGCATGGGCTGCGTTGGCAACAAGTTATTCAACGAATAACTTACCAATGATTCCGATGTACATGTACTACTCAATGTTCGGTTTCCAACGTATTGGTGATATTGCATGGGCTGCGGGCGATGCACAAGCTCAAGGTTTCTTGTTAGGTGCAACAGCTGGTCGTACAACGTTGAATGGTGAAGGTCTACAGCACCAAGATGGTCATTCACATATCTTGGCGAACACTATTCCAAACTGTGTATCTTATGATCCATGTTTTGGTTATGAATTAGCTGTAATCGTACACGATGGTTTACAACGTATGTATGTGAACCAAGAGCGTGTGTTCTACTACTTAACTGTAATGAACGAAAACTACGAGCATCCTGCAATGCCTGAAGGCGCTGAGGAAGGCATTAAACGTGGTATGTACTTATTCGAAAAAGATGAAAAAGCAACTGTCCAATTACTTGGTTCAGGTGTAATTCTTCGTGAAGTAATCAAAGCTGCGAAAATCTTACGTGATGAATATCAAATCCACTCAAACGTTTGGAGTGTAACAAGCTTCAATGAGTTGTCACGTGATGGTATGGCATGTGAAGAATATAACCGTTTACACCCACTTTCTGAAGAAGTGAAAGAATCTTGGGTATCTAAACAGTTACGTGGTACAGAAGGTATCGTTGTTTCAGCAACAGACCATATGCGTGCTTACAGCGAACAAATCCGTGCTTATCTTCCAGATGGTCGCCCATTTGTTGCATTAGGTACAGATGGATACGGTCGTTCAGATACACGTGCTAACTTACGTAGTTTCTTTGGTGTTGATGCTGCACATATCGTTGTTGCTACTTTGAAAAAATTAGCTGACGAAGGTGAAGTGGATGCACGTTTAGTTAAAGACGCAATTTCTAACTTTGAGTTAGATACTGACCGTCCAGTGGCATGGGCTCCTCAAGCGCATCCAGAAGTTCAGGCAGTTGCTGAATATAATGAAACGCAAACAGGTGAGGGGAACTAAGCATGCAAATTAAGACCCCTGATATTGGTGTAGATAAAGCAGTTGTTGCTGAAATTTTAGTAAAAGTTGGCGACAGCATTGCAGAAAATGACAGCCTTGTTTTGCTTGAGTCAGATAAAGCCTCTGTTGAAGTGCCTAGCACTTCAGCAGGGATGGTAAAAAGCATCTTAATCAAAGAAGGTGATAGCGTAACTGAAGGTACGGTATTGCTTGAACTTGAAGCTGAGGGTGCTGCACCAGTAGCTCAAGCAGAAGAAGCACCAAAAGCTGCACCAGCAGCTGAACAAACAGCAGCACCGGCAGCGGCTCAACAGCCTTCAACTGCTGCTCAACCAGCAACGGCAACCACTAGCCAAGTGGTTGAAGTTCAAGTTCCCGATATTGGTGTTGAAAAAGCACTAGTTGGTGAAATTTTAGTAAAAGTTGGCGAACAGATCGATGTTGAACAAAGCATCGTTGTGGTTGAGTCTGACAAAGCAACTGTAGAAGTACCAAGCAGTGTTGCAGGTACTGTAGAAAGCATTCAAGTTAAAGAAGGCGATACAGTTAAAGAAGGTGTTGTGCTCATTAAAGTGAAAACAACGTCTACATCAAGTGCGCAAGCAGAAGCTCCTGCTTCTACAACAGAAGCTCCAGCGGCAGCACCTGCACCAGCTCAGCAAGAAACTGTAGCATCGACTGCTGCTCAATCTGGACCGGTTGATATTAACGTTCCTGATTTGGGTGTAGATAAAGCAGTTGTTGCTGAAATCTTGGTTCAGGTTGGTGACAAAGTTGATGTAGACCAAAGCCTTGTTGTTGTTGAGTCAGATAAAGCAACTGTGGAAGTTCCAAGTACTGTTGCTGGTGTTGTGAAAGCAATTCACTTGCAAGCAGGCCAACAAGTTTCACAAGGTGTATTGCTGGCAACAATTGAAGCTGAAGGCCAAGCACCTGCTGCTGCACCAGCGACGAAAGCAGAATCAGCTCCAACTCCGCAGGTAGCAGCGCCTAAAGCAGCAGCTCCTGCTGCGACTCAGTCTGAGCCTGTACCGTCAACATCTGGTAATGATAAATTAACCAAAGAACAAGAAGCCGAAAACGCTAAAGTTTATGCAGGCCCTGCTGTGCGTAAGCTTGCTCGTGAACTTGGTGTAGTTTTATCTCAAGTTAAAACTTCTGGTGAACATGGCCGTGTTGTTAAAGAAGATATCTTTGCTTATGTGAAGACTCGTTTAACTGCACCGCAAGCGGCACCAGTCGCTTCGGCTGCACCAGCGGTTTCGGGTTTGCCAAAGCTTCCTGACTTTACTGCGTTTGGTGGTGTGGAAGAAAAAGTACTGACGCGTTTGCAGCAAGTATCAATTCCGCAATTGTCGTTGAACAACTTTATTCCGCAAGTCACCCAGTTTGATTTGGCTGATATTACTGAGTTAGAAGATTGGCGTAATGAACTGAAAGGCAACTTCAAAAAAGAAGGTATCAGCCTGACAATTATGGCATTCATTATCAAAGCGGTTGCGTATTTGTTGAAAGAAGAGCGTGAATTCGCAGGTCATCTATCTGATGACGGTAAATCAGTGCTCTTGCGCAATGAAATCCATATGGGAATTGCGGTAGCAACACCTGATGGTTTAACTGTGCCAGTACTTCGTAACCCAGACCAAAAATCAATTAAGCAAATTGCAGTTGAATTGGGTGTGTTAGGTCAAAAAGCGCGTGATAAGAAATTAACACCGAAAGATTTACAAGGTGCGAATTTCACCATTTCAAGTTTAGGCGCAATTGGTGGTACAGCATTTACACCTCTTGTGAACTGGCCACAAGTTGCAATTTTAGGTATTTCACCTGCAACAATGCAGCCAGTATGGAATGGTAAAGACTTTGATCCGCGTTTAATGTTGCCGTTGTCATTGTCTTATGACCACCGTGTAATTAATGGTGCAGATGCAGCTCGCTTTACAAATAAACTTACGAAACTTCTTAAAGATATTCGTACTTTATTAATCTAATATTTTTAAATGGATCATTAAAACCTCGCTTCGGCGGGGTTTTATTTTGATATTTAATTTAATTGGTTTTAAGTTAATCTAAAGACGAAAAATGAAGTGTCGAGAGAGGAGAAATTTCTCGTTAGTCGGTAAAGGAGAAAGAATAAATGGTAGGATTTTTAAAAATCATGGTGCCGATTCTATTAATTGTATTTTTATTAATGGGGTTGTGGGTCAGTGTTTTACACTTTCCTTGGGAATGGATGACTTACGTTGCAATGGGCTTGGAAGTATTTGTAGCAATGCTTATTTTGCCATTTGAATTTCAGTCTCAGCACGTAATTGGCATTAATCATTTTGGATTTATTAACTTAAGTATTTGTTTAGCTTTACTATTGGGTCTAGGACGATTGTTGATTTGGGTGTGGATAAAATTTTTTGCCTGAATGTTTGAAAAATAGAACTACTCGAATATAATAAACGCATACTTCATTGGGGAGTAGCCGCTATTCATTTCTAAATGAATAGGTGATGATCAACATAATTGTTCAACAGAACATGGTCATCATAGCTTAAACGTCTTATCGTTTCCGAGTTGGCAAGACCTTTGATTTACCACTCTGCAGATATTTGGCTAGCAGGAGGGGTAGGTCATGGGCATTTATGCTAGCCAGAGAAACGACATGCAAGAATTTCTGATTTCTACCTCGATTGTTGCCCTTGCTGAAATGGGCGATAAAACCCAATTATTGGCCCTTTTACTGTCTGCACGTTTCCGTAAGCCAATCCCTATTCTTATTGCGATTCTTTTAGCTACTCTAATTAATCATGGTATTTCTGCTGTACTTGGACAGTGGATTACGACCGTGTTGAGCCCCGAAATCTTAGTCTGGGTTCTTGCAGCTGGTTTCATTGGTATGGCGTTCTGGATGCTTATTCCAGATAAGCTCAATGATGAAACAGATAGTATTAATAGATGGCAAAAGTTTGGTGTTTTTGGCGCAACCTTTATTCTATTTTTCTTGGCTGAAATTGGCGATAAAACCCAAATAGCAACAGTCGCTTTAGCTGCACGTTACGACAGCATCTTTTGGGTGATGTTAGGTACAACCTTAGGAATGATGATTGCTAATGCACCTGCTGTATTTATTGGTAATAAATTAGCTGAACGTTTATCTATCTCTCTCATTCATAAAATTGGTGCTGCGATTTTCTTAATTGTAGGTATCTCTACTTTAGTACAGCATTACTTCTTCTAACGCATTTTAAGCTGCCAAAAAACGCACTCGAATCGAGTGCGTTTTTTTATAGGTCATTTTAGTAGTTAAATTTCACGGTAAAGTTAATTTGACGTGGATTACCTAAAGTCACCATATTTTCATTTAAGGCGCCTGCATAGTAATCTTTATCGAATAGATTACGGATCGCAAGTTGAGCACCCCAATGTCCTGCATCATAGCCAGCTTCTGTATCAAATACGGTATAGCCTGGAATATGGACATCTAGCTTATCCATAGTTTTATAAGTTTCACCTCGGAATCCACCGCCAACATACCAACCAAGTTTTGAGGCAGGGTCAAATTTATAACGAGCCGACAGGCTGTAAGCATGCTCAGGAATATTGTCGAGTGCTTTTCCTACATTGCTCGCGTTTGCATCTTTACTAATTTTTGCATCTGCGGTGTAAGTATAAGTTGCCGTAAGTTGTAAGCCATCTAATACATCTGCATTTAACTCAGTCTCAATACCGCGAGTTAACTGCTCACCGCGCTGTATTTTGAAAGTAGTATTACTAGTAGTTGGATCATTGACTAAAACATTTTGACGTTTTAGGTCATACCAGGCAATGCTACCTTGTATCCGCTGATCAGGACTTTGTAGTTTCATCCCAACCTCAACTTGTTTACCTTTTTCAGGATCAAAAGTATTTCCGGCAGAGTCTGAGCCGCTAGTTGGGAAGAACGAGGTGGCATAGCTGACATAAGGTGCAACTACATCATTAATTGTATATAACAATGAGGCATTACCCGTAAAAGCCTCTTCTGATTTTTTTGTATTGGTATTTTTAACTAAATCTACGGTTTGTGTTTGAGCCCAATCTTGACGACCTGCGAGATTTAAAATCACTTGATCATTGATCTGAATACGGTCACGTAAATATAACCCCATATACTTTAAACGGTTAATATCATGATTTGTGACTTTCTCTGGACAAGTAACGGTAGTCCCATATTCCGGTGAATATAGATTTAAATTTGTGGCAGTACAGCGATTATTCAGATAATCATTCTTATCTTGTAGGCCATCAAGTCCGATCGTTATTTGATGTGCCATATCTGCAATCTGAAAGGTCTTTTTAGCACTATTATCGATTGAGAAACTTAGGTTGCTGACATCCTGATAGCGAGCTTGACGTTTAAGTGTTGTATAATTCTTATCGGTCCAACCATTATAAAATACAGCAGGGCCAATCATTTCTGTTTTTTGAATTGCAAAGTTTTGCTTAAACTCCCAACCATTATTGAAAGCATGCCTAAAGTTATAACCTGTACGAAATACATCAGCATCATAAGCTCCGTAACTTGGTTCACCAATAAATAAGTCTTTAGGTAAACTTCCATTTGGATTGTCTTTTAATGTGCCAATTACAGGCAAACCTTGCTGTCGAATATATTCGCGGTGCTGATAGCTAGCGATGACAGAAAGATCAGTGTTATCCCCTAAGTCAAAGTTATAAGAGGGGGAGATGTAGTAATTTTTAAAATATACATAATCTGTTGGGTCATCTTGATCCGAGATACGGCCATTTAAACGGAAAGCACCTTTTTCACTATTATTAGGACTATAGTTTAAATCGAACGTTCCTTCTTTAAGGTTATAGCTGCCATAAGTCATAGTAGCCCGAGCAAAGCTTTCGGCTTGAGGGCGTTTAGTCACTAAATTGACCATACCGCCTGGTTGTACTAATCCAAAATTAACTGAAGCTGGGCCCTTTAAAATCTGTACCTGATCCATGCCTGATATTTCTGCGGCAACAAAGGTGTTTTGCTGAGCTTGGCGTAAACCATCTATAAAAATTTGATCAGAAGAAGTTTGCCCACGGATAATGAAATCATCCCAACCGCGACGACCAAGTTTCCCAGCTCCAACACCAGCAACACCTTCAAGTGCATCTGCTAGAGTTCTAGCTTGTTTCTGGTCGAGCTGTTCACGAATCACCACAGAAACCGATTGAGCAGTTTTAAATAAGGGTGCGTCTGATTTTAAGGCAGAGTTTGCTTTCGTTGCGACATAAGATGAAGTGCTGTCTTTTTGTGCTTTAACAGAAATCGTGGGGAGAACACTGGTCGAATTTTGTTGTTCTGTTATTTCTTCAGCGTGACTTGCTGTCATCGAAGTAAAAATAGCAACTGCTAACAATGTTTTTGATGTTGAAAAACGGAAGGGTTGATTCATGGGAGGCCTAAGCAGCACAAAAAGTAAATTTGATAATGAGAATTATTTTAATTTATTGTGGGTTAATTTTAAATAACATTATGATTCATTTATAAAATAAGAAAAGCAAAATCAATTTTAAAATATTATTAGAAAAATAAAGTAGTTTATTGCAAGAGTTACTGAATCCCTTTATTTTAGTATGGATATAAAAATATCTAATATTTAAAGTTTTTTTGGGGAATTGTATGGGGTTTGAAAAAACAACATCGCAGATATTATTTGATAATGGCGTACATAAATGTATTAGTTTTACCACCTTGGTTAAAGGGGAAGGCATCCAAGCCAATCAATTTTTAATTATTGACCATGAGCGCGCTGCTGTAATCGATCCGGGTGGCGATTTGACCTATGTTCCATTAACGATGGAATTAAATAAATATACACGTTTGAAAAATCTAGACTATGTGATGGCCTCGCATCAAGATCCGGACATTATTACTTCAATGCCACGCTGGCTGGTTTATACCGATGCTAAAGTCGTTGCATCAAAATTATGGGCACGTTTTTTACCGCACCTAAATTCCTCATTTATGAGTGAGCGTATGAAAGGGAATTGGGAAGATCGTCTTATTGAATTACCTGACCGCGGCCAAGTGATTACTCTAGGAGAATCCAAGCTTGTGGTAGTTCCCGCTCACTTCTTACATTCGGTGGGTAATTTTCAGTTTTATGATCCAGTTGCTAAGATTCTGTTTTCTGGCGATATGGGTGCCTCGATTGTTGAAGATGCTAATCAGCCTTTAAAAGATTTCGATACGCATGTCATGAAAATGAAGGCTTTTCACCAACGCTATATGTGTTCCAACAAAGTTATCCGTTTGTGGGTCAATATGGTGCGCCAAATGGATATTGAAATGATTGTGCCTCAGCACGGTAGTCCATTTATGGGTAAAGAAATGGTCAATCAGTTTTTAGACTGGATTGAGACCTTGCCATGCGGCGTAGATTTAATGACTGAGCAAATTTTTAGCTGTCCTACCTAAATATTATGACTAATGATCAACCCAGATAAAATTCTGGGTTGCAAAAACCTCGATTAAAAAATAACGTTAAAACTATAATAAGTGGGAATTATTTGGAGAAGCTCTATATCTATTGCTGAAAAAGGCAAAGATAATATGAAAATTGCATTGAAATTTGTTTATAATAGCTCACGGAATTTACCAGTGAGATTGTTATGCTGACCATCGTTCAAGAAGCGCTAACCTTCGATGATGTCTTATTACTTCCTGCCTACTCTACTGTTCTCCCAAAAGATGTCTCTTTAAAGACACGTTTAACTCGCGGCATTCATTTAAATATCCCATTAGTTTCAGCTGCAATGGATACAGTGACTGAGTCACGTATGGCGATTGCTATGTCACAAAATGGTGGTATCGGGATTTTGCACAAAAACATGGATATTGCTGCTCAAGCTGCAGAAGTACGCCGTGTGAAAAAATTCGAAGCGGGTATGGTGAAAGATCCTATCACTGTAACGCCTGAAACTACAGTACGTGAACTCATCGCAATTACCAGCGCTAATAACATTAGTGGTGTACCTGTTGTTAAAGACGGCAAGGTTGTTGGTATTGTGACAGGCCGTGATACGCGTTTTGAAACCAATTTAGAGCAACCTGTTAGCAACATCATGACAGGCCAAGATCGTTTAGTGACTGTACGTGAAGGCGAGTCTAAAGAAAATATTCAAGCATTATTGCAAAAACACCGTATTGAAAAAGTCTTGGTCGTTGGTGAGAGCAACGAACTTAAAGGCTTAATTACAGTAACTGACTTCCGCAAAGCTGAGAGCTATCCAAACAGTTGTAAAGATGATCTTGGTCGTTTACGTGTTGGTGCTGCGGTAGGTACTGGTGCTGATACACCAAGTCGTGTGGAAGCATTGGTTGAAGCTGGTGTTGACGTAATTGTTGTTGATACAGCGCATGGCCACTCTGCTGGTGTAATTGAACGTGTACGTTGGGTGAAACAAAACTTCCCTCAAGTACAAGTAATTGGTGGCAACATTGCAACTGGTGATGCTGCATTAGCATTATTAGATGCAGGTGCAGATGCTGTAAAAGTAGGTATTGGCCCTGGTTCTATCTGTACAACACGTATTGTGGCTGGTATCGGTATGCCACAAATTTCTGCGATTGACAGCGTTGCTAGTGCACTAAAAGATCAAATTCCTTTAATTGCAGATGGCGGTATCCGCTTCTCTGGCGATATGGCAAAAGCGATCGGTGCGGGTGCAAGTACGATCATGGTTGGTTCATTACTTGCGGGTACTGAAGAAGCGCCGGGCGAAGTTGAGTTTTTCCAAGGTCGTTACTACAAAGCATATCGTGGTATGGGTTCATTAGGTGCAATGGCGGGAGCAACTGGTTCTGCTGACCGTTATTTCCAAGATTCAAAAGCGGGTGCTGAGAAGTTAGTACCAGAAGGAATCGAAGGCCGTGTTCCATATAAAGGCCCAATGGGTAACATCGTTCATCAAATGATGGGTGGTTTACGTTCATCGATGGGTTATACAGGTTCAGCTGTGATTGAAGATCTTCGCCAAAATGCGAAATTTGTGAAAATTACTTCAGCAGGCATGTCTGAGTCACATGTTCATGATGTAACGATTACTAAAGAAGCTCCAAACTATCGTGTTGGTTAGATTTTCGTAACCAAAACAATGAAGAAAGCCGTCATTACACTGACGGCTTTTTGTTTTTGGTGTAAAGTAAATCTGACGAAAAGAGATATGGCGGAATTGCCATATATGAAGTAAGCCACGGCTGAAGTGGCGTAAAAATGAGATAAGCTATGAGTTATTTTGGAACGGATGGTATTCGTGGAAAATTTGGGCAAATGCCTATTACTCCAGAGTTTGCTTTAAAACTCGGTTTTGCTGCAGGGAAGGTATTAAAACGAACGAGTCCAAAAAATAAGCCACTTGTTGTATTAGGAAAAGACACTCGTTTATCTGGTTATATTTTAGAGTCTGCTTTGCAGGCGGGGTTAAACGCTGCTGGCGTATATGTTCATTTGCTTGGCCCATTACCGACCCCAGCAATTGCGCACCTTACTCGTGCTTTACATGCGCATGCAGGTATCGTGATTTCTGCATCACATAACCCATATTTTGATAATGGTATTAAATTTTTCTCAAGCGAAGGTAAAAAATTACCAGATGCTCTACAAGAAGAAATTAACCTCGAATTAGAAAAAGATTTGTTTATTGAGGACACGGCAAACTTAGGTAAAAGTGTTCGTGTAAATGATGCGAATGGTCGCTATATCGAATTTTGTAAATCTACTTTCCCTTACCACTTTGACTTAAATAATTTAAAGATTGTGTTGGACTGTGCTCATGGTGCGGCGTATAGCGTTGGTCCTTCGGTTTTCCGTGAGTTAGGGGCAAAAGTTGTTGCTTTATATAATGAGCCAGATGGTTTAAATATTAATGAAGGTTGTGGTTCAACACATCCTGAAAAACTACAAAAAGCTGTAGTTGAGCACGAAGCAGATTTAGGGATCGCCTTTGATGGTGATGCTGACCGTGTCGTGATGGTGGATAAGTTTGGTAACTTAATTGATGGCGACCATATCTTATATATTTTAGCGACTCAGGCTCAAAATAAGCCAGCAGGCGTAGTGGGTACTGTCATGAGTAACATGGCACTCGAAGTCGCACTTGAAAAAGCGAATGTTGGTTTTGTTCGTGCTAAGGTTGGTGACCGTTATGTATTACAAGCCCTAGAAGAAAATGGTTGGGTTACTGGTGGGGAACCATCTGGCCATATTCTAACTTTAGACAAGAGTACGACAGGTGATGCGATTATTGCAGCACTTCAAGTTTTAACCGTGATGGTCGAGCAAAATAAGGCTCTTCATGAACTGGTTCAAGACTTTAAACTATTCCCACAAATTCTTGTGAATGTACGTTTAGAACAAATGCTTGATCCGTATTCTATCCCTGCATTGGTTGCCGAGTTTGATAAAGCAGAAGCACAGCTCAAAGGACGTGGACGAATCTTGATTCGTAAGTCAGGTACAGAGCCTGTGATCCGAGTTATGGTCGAAGGTGATGATGAGCAAGAAGTGAATGCTTTAGCTCAGCATTTAGCAGATTCAGTTCGTTCACAAGCACAAGTCGCATAAGGTGCATGACATGAGTGATGTCATTAAAGATTTAAGTGAATTACGCTTAAGCTACGAGCAAGGAGAATTGCATGAGGGGCAGGTTGAATCTAATCCTCATCAGCAGTTTCTTGGTTGGTTTAACCATGCTCTAGCAGCCAATTTGCATGAACCCTATGCAATGTCATTAGCGACAGCAAGTGCGAATGGCAGACCTCATGTTCGAACAGTTTTGTTACGTGGGGCTACAGAGGCTGGGTATGATTTTTATACTAACTATGACAGTCAAAAAGGTATCGATTTGGCAGAAAACCCATATGCCGAATTATTATTTTACTGGCCAAGTCTAGAGCGTCAGGTGCGAGTTGGTGGTCATGTAGTCAAAATTGCTGAGCAAGAGTCTACAGATTACTATCGTAAACGACCACGTGATAGCCAGATTGCAGCGCATATCAGTACGCCGCAAAGTGGTAAGATTGAAAGCCGAGAGCTGTTACAGCAACGTTTTCAAGACTTACAACAGCAAGTTACAAGTCGTGAAGTGCTTGATAAGCCAGAGTTCTGGGGAGGTTATCGTCTGCAGCCAGATTACTATGAATTCTGGCAAGGACGACCAAATCGTTTACATGACCGCTTGAGTTATGAAAAAATCGACGGTCAATGGACGTTGCACCGACTGATGCCTTAAATGACAAAAATACAAATCAAACAAAGACCTTTATTGACACGCCCTGAACAGTTTCAGGGCGTGCCTCCGTTTATTGCCGAAATTTTGGCAAGGCGTGGGGTACAATCTGAACAGGAATTAGAATTAAAGCTTAAGAATTTATTAGCTCCACAGCTCAAGGGATTAGAAACTGCTGTGGCATTAATAGATCAAGCTATTGATGAGCAGAAAAAAATTGTTATTGTCGGTGATTACGATGCCGATGGAGCAACCAGTACAGCGTTAATGGTATTGGTGCTTCGCGATATGGGAGCACAAGTCGACTATTTGGTTCCAGACCGATTTAAATACGGTTATGGACTTACTCCAGCAATTGCAGAGCTTGCACATCAAACTTATCAACCCGATTTATTAATTACTGTCGATAATGGGATTTCCAGCCATGCTGGTGTTGATGCTGCACATGCACTGGACATGCAAGTGGTTATTACAGATCACCATTTAACCACTAAAGAAACACCGCTTGCAGAAGCAGTTGTAAACCCAAATCAGTTAGGTTGTGAGTTCCCAAGTAAGGCGCTTGCAGGTGTTGGCGTTGCATTTTATGTGCTGGCCAATTTAGCAAGTTTACGTAGTAAGCAAGGTAAAAGTACGAGTAAAGTCACTCAATATCTAGACTTGGTTGCTTTGGGAACGTATGCCGATGTTGCTGTCCTAGATTATAACAATCGCATTTTGGTTGATGCAGGTGTAAAACGTATTCAACAACATCAATGCCGAGTCGGAATATTGGCGTTGCTAGATATTGCTGGCCGTGAAGCTTCATCTTTGCGTGCACAAGATTTAGGTTTTGTTTTAGGTCCGCGTATTAACGCTGCTGGACGCATGGAGAGCATGCGTATAGGCATTGAATGTTTATTAGCTGACACTATGGAATCTGCCTATCCAATCGCGAGACAGTTAAATCAATTAAATATAGAGCGCCGTCAAATCGAAGGGGAGATGAAGCAACAAGCCTTGTCTGCTTTAAATAGCCTGCAGCTCTCAAAGGAAGACGTTCCTCCAGCTCTTGTACTCTTTGAAGAAAACTGGCATCAAGGCGTGATTGGGATTGTAGCGGGGCGTTTAAAAGAGCAGTTTCATCGTCCCACTATTGTGTTTGCACCTGATGAAGATGGTATTCATATAAAAGGGTCTGCACGTTCAATTGATGGGGTGCATATTCGAGATACGATTGAACAGGTTGCTGAACAACATCCAGAATTGGTGAGCCATTTTGGTGGGCATGCAGCAGCAGCAGGTTTAACCATACGTAAAGAAAACTTCGAAGCTTTTAAAACTGCATTTACCAATTGCATTGCAGCAATGGAAGAATCTTTGTTTCAAGCAACGCTATGGACGGATGGAGAACTCCCTGCTTCGGCTTTGCAACTAAATACATTAGATTGGATAGAACAGTTGGGGCCTTGGGGACAAAAATTCCCTTTTCCTCAGTTTGAGGGGCATTTTAAAGTTATTGATTATCGCTGGCTTAAAGAAACGCATTTGAAGCTTAAATTAGCACTCGACCAATACAGTTTTGATGCAATTGCTTTTAATGCAGCAGGCCGTTTTGAATTTGACCCAATGCGGGATTATGTACATTTAGTCTATGAAATAGATCGTAATGCATTTAATGGCAATGTGAATTTACAATTACGCATCGTACATTTAAACCAATAAAAAAATCCGCTCAATTGAGCGGATTTTTTATGACTTTAGGCTTGATTAGAAGCGGTATGCTGCACGAACACCATAAGTGTTGTCGTTATCACCAAATCCAACACGGCCTTCAACACTTACTTGCTGATTTAAGAATTTTTTAGCATTGATACCAAATTCATCTTTATCAGTTAAGTCGTTGTTGTAGTAATCAGCACCAACACTTAAAGTTTTGTCGATGTAGTAGTCACCACGAACTTTATATTCGTCTAGGTCACCGAACGCACCGAACGCTTCAAGGTTTACGTCATGTTGACCTACTTGAGTTACGTATTTAGCACGAACTGTTGGATCAGCGCCGTCTTTGCCGTCTTTTTCGTCGTAGCCTTTAACACCTAGAGCAAGTAATAAACCTGGAGCTGGTAAATAACCTACTTCAGCTGCATAAGTAGTTACTTTGCTGTCAATATTGGTATTGTCGACTTCACGCTCATTTCGACCTACATCACCACTAAGGTAGAAATCTGAGTTAGGAACGTAATATTCAACACCTACGCCATATTGAGTATCTTTTGTACCGCTGTTATCGCCATAGTTGATAAGGGCGTTAACGTTACTTGCACGGCTTAAGAAAGCTGCTTCAGCAAGTGGAGCGTTACGAGTTTGAACAGGATTAAAGTAATAAGTCCCGTCAACACCGAATTTACTTACGCTGCTACCGTTGTCTGGATCAAGATAATTGTAAGAACCACCAACTTCAGCTTGGTAAGCGTTTGCTGCGCCACTCACTGCGAGTGCAGATAAAAGAGCTGATGCAATTGCTAGTTTTTTCATGGAATCTCTCCCCTCTAAAAAGCGATTTTATAAATGTTTTGTTACAACTTTTAGTCTAGACGAAAAAGCTTTGTCGTCAATCTTGCGCAAGTAACCGTACTGTAACCGTGTGATATTTATGTAAAGTAATTTAATTTAAGATATTGATTTTAAAATATAAAAACATAATGTTTTATTTTATTAAAATTGAGGAGATTTTGTGTAGATCATAAAAAATGCTGTAAAAGTACCCAATTTTGTATGAGGATGTTACTAATTAATCTTAAGATAAAATGAAAAATGCCCAAGGAAAATTCCCTTGAGCATTCATATTTTTTAATAATAGATACTTATGGCTTAGAAACGGAATGTTCCATTAATACCAAAAGAGTCAGCATCATCAACAGTTGTATAAGTTAAGCCTACTGCTACTTGAGGTGTAAAGAATTTCTGTGCGCGAACACTAAAGATTGTATCTGAATCTTCTGCTGTTGAATCTGCAAAAGATGCTCCAATACTTAAAGTAGGATCAAGATAGAGATCTGCACCTAAACGATAAGTGGTTTCATCACCAATATAGGTTTGTCCTTCAAAATTAGTATAAAAACCTGAAATTTGAGTAACATACTTGGCGCGTAAAGTTACGGCAGTATCATCATCTTCACCAGTTACGGCTACGGCATTTGAAACCGTAGTAGTGAAGCCATATTTAGCGGCTTGTATTGGATCAAAGCTTTCAGATAAATCCGTTACACCAGCAGCCAATAACAAGCCATCGGTTGGTAGGAAACCGACCTCTACAGCATAGCCGTTGCCACTATCATCAACCGAACCAAAATCATTTGCAGAGACTTCGGTTTTTGTGCGGTTAAATGCGCCTGATAAATAGAGTGGGGTATTCGGAATAAAGTATTCACCTGTAATGCCTACAGAACTAAATTCGAGTTTTCCAAAGTCTTCATCATCTTCTAGTTTGCTATATGCATATCCTATTCCAATATTTGAAGATTTATTTAAAAAAGCAGCTTCAGCTAAAGGGAAAGTTTTTGCTTCCACAGGATTAAAATAATATTTACCGTTAATCCCGAAGCTATTATTTTCTCCACCATCCATATCTGTAAATTCGTACATTGTACCAACTTCAGTTTGATAGGCATTTGCGTTGAAAGCACATACAGTTGTGACAAGTGCAAACAAAAATTTTGATTTTTTCATGGATAAAGCTCTAGAGTAATATATGTTATAAAGTTATTAAGATTTAAGTTGTTAATTTTAATGCATTTTTAATGGGTAAATCAATAATATTATATTTATTTTTCATTAATGAGATATTGAAAATCAATATGTTTGAGGGCTTTTGTTTGAGTATGGCAAGCTATGCTAAAATAATTGACTGTTTATCTGCTCTTATGGGAACACTCGCGTGGAAATTAATCCTTATCTAAACCAATTGAAAGACTTAACTGATCGTAGCCAAACACTACGGGGGTATCTTTGACTACGATCTGAAAAAAGAACGTTTAGAAGAAGTTTTACGTGAGTTAGAAGACCCTGCGATCTGGAATGATCAAAGCCGTGCTCAGGCGATGGCGAAAGAAAAGGGCGAACTAGAAAACGTTATTAATGTATTGGATGGCTTATCTACACAGCTTGAAGATGCAAAAGCGATGTTA
This sequence comes from Acinetobacter sp. AOR43_HL, assembly GCF_027854635.1. Classification (NCBI taxonomy): domain Bacteria; kingdom Pseudomonadati; phylum Pseudomonadota; class Gammaproteobacteria; order Moraxellales; family Moraxellaceae; genus Acinetobacter; species Acinetobacter sp. AOR43_HL. The sequence goes on along the minus strand of NZ_JAKTHX010000032.1, from coordinate 207,781 downwards.
GATTTGGCTGTAGAAGCGGACGATGAAAGCCTGCTTGAAGATGTTCAGTCTGAGCTTGGTGCTGCCGAAGATGAACTGGCTAAACTTGAATTCCGTCGTATGTTTAGTAACCCGATGGACCCGAATCCTTGCTATGTCGAGATTCAATCAGGTTCAGGTGGTACTGAAGCACAAGATTGGGCGTCTATGCTTTTACGCATGTATATGCGCTGGATTGAACGTCATGGTTTTAAAGCAGAACTTATGGAAGTGTCTGACGGTGACGTAGCTGGTATTAAATCAGCAACGATTCGTGTTGAAGGTGAATATGCCTATGGTTGGTTACGCACAGAGTCAGGTGTACACCGTTTAGTTCGTAAATCACCATTTGACAGTGGCAACCGTCGTCACACTTCATTCTCTGCGGTATTTATTTCACCAGAAGTTGATGACAATATTGAAATTGATATTAACCCTTCTGATGTTCGTACCGATACTTACCGTGCGTCTGGTGCAGGTGGTCAGCATATTAACAAAACCGACTCGGCTGTACGTTTGACTCACATCCCAACAGGTATTGTGGTGGCATGTCAGAACCAGCGTTCGCAACATGCTAACCGTGACCACGCATGGAAACAGTTACGTGCGCGTTTATATGAATTAGAAATGCAAAAACGTAATGAAGCAGCTCAAGCTCTAGAAGACTCGAAGTCTGATATTGGTTGGGGAAGCCAAATTCGTTCATATGTATTAGATGATTCTCGTATTAAAGATTTACGTACCGGTGTTGAAAACTCTAATACAGGTGCTGTTCTTGATGGTGACCTTGATCGTTTTATCGAAGCGAGTTTAAAGCAAGGTTTATAAGAGTCTGCTGAACTTTTAGTTTAAATACAGTTCATCTATGAATATGTAGAACTCTTGGATTTTTAGCGATTAAAACGGCAAAGCAGTTCAGTTTTCGAATATTAATCGAAAAAATACGATATGAATATCGAAAAAAATAGATATGAATATCGAAAAAATGCGATATTATATTTTCGAAATGCTGAACAAAGCTTTGTTCGTTTAAAAGACGTGTTGAGCCTATGGATATTGATGCAATTAGCAAAGCCCTTTCCAATCCGCTCCGTCGGCAGATTTTGCAATGGTTGAAAGAACCTGCGCATTATTTACCGGTGGAAGAGTGTGGTGGTAGTTTTGAGAAGGGTGTTTGCGCAGGTCATATTGAACGTTTGGGTAAAGTAGCTCAGTCTACGATGTCTAATCATTTGTCTGTGTTACAACAGGCGGGGCTTATTCAGGTCCAAAAATATGGTCAATGGTCTTATTTTTCACGTAACGAAGCTTTGATTCAGCAATATATCGAACATTTAAAACAAACACTTTAAATTATTAAAAGTGTAAGTCGAGGCGATTATGGCTGAACTCAATACTCCTTTAACGGTTGGTGATTTTGAAATCAAAAATCGATTGGTAATGGCTCCATTAACGCGTGCGCGTAGTGGTGAAAGCCGAGTGCCTAATGATTTAATGGTTGAATACTATCAACAACGTGCAAATGCTGGCCTAATCTTGACCGAAGCAACAGTAATTGGTTCAAAAACTGTGGGTTACGCAGACACCCCAGGGTTATGGTCACAAGAGCAGGCACAAGCTTGGAATAAAATTATTGAGGCAGTTCATGCTCAAGGTTCAAAAATTGTAGCTCAACTTTGGCATGTAGGTCGTATTTCGCATCCTGAACTTTTAGATGGTGATATTCCTGTTGCACCAAGTGCAATCCAACCTGCGGGTGAAGTGAGTTTATTGCGTCCTAAACGTCCGTATGTAACACCGCGTGCACTTTCAATTGAAGAGATTCAAGAAGTTATTGCTCAATACAAACATTCAGCAGAACTGGCTAAAGCAGCAGGTTTTGATGGTGTTGAATTACACGCAGCAAATGGTTATTTAATTGACCAGTTCCTTCAAAGTAATACCAACCAACGTGATGATGAATACGGTGGTCCTGTTGAGAACCGTGCACGTTTATTATTAGAAGTCGTTGATGCATTTATTGAAGTGTGGGGCGCTGGCCGAGTAGGTGTTCATATTGCACCGCGTGGTGATTCACACGATATGGGTGATGAAAACCCATTAGCAACTTTTGGTCATGTAGTTGAACAACTTAACCAACGTAATGTTGCTTTCATTTTCTCTCGTGAATATGAAGCTGCTGACAGCATTAGTCCTAAACTTCGCGAAAAATTTAATGGTGTATGGATTGCCAATGAGAACCTAACACCAGAATCAGCAAAACGTATCTTGCGTGAAGGTCAGGCAGATGCCGTATCTTTTGGTAAAGCATATATTGCTAACCCAGATCTTTTACAGCGCTTAGAACAAGACTTGCCATTAAATGAACTTCAACCAACGACTTTATACGCTAAAGGTGCTGAAGGTTATACAGACTATCCAACGCTGGAAGCGTCATAATATCTTTGAGATTTCGATTTACTGACCTATTTCATTTCTTAAGTCAGTAAATCGCTTTTCTTGTAATGGTAGAGTTTAGGTATCGAAACTCTGCCATTTTTTCTATCTATGTTATATTTTCCCCAGTTTTAAATTTTGACTATTTGAGGCAAACCGCTTGGCGACCCCTTTTTGGTATAACACCGCACTCCATTTATTAAAACCTTTTTACCAATGGCGGATAAAAAAACGTGCAGAAAGCCAGGAATTATATAATCAGGAATGTCTGGAAAGATTTGGGCCGTTTGAATCTCCGAAAAATTTGAGAGCAATTTGGTTTCATGCTGTTTCGGTCGGAGAAACCAATGCAGCGCAGCCCTTAATTGAACATTATCTTAAACTTGGTCAAGCCGTATTAGTTACCAATACAACGAAGACTGGGCAGGCGCGTGCTAAATCGTTATTTTTAAAATCACCTTATTTAGATTTATTTCAAGCAGTTTATTTGCCGGTTGATCAAAAGCACCTCTTAAAGCAATTCTTTGAGTTGTACCAGCCAAAGCTTTTAGCATTGGTTGAAACTGAGCTTTGGCCAAATCTAATTGATCAAGCCAAGCTACAGCATGTACCTTGTTTATTATTAAATGCGCGGTTATCAGAAAAATCAGCGAAAGGTTATCGCCGCGTTTCAGGTCTAACAGCGGAAATGCTGAAACAAATTGACTGGGTGCTGGCACAAGATAATGCTACTCGGCAACGTTATATCGAACTTGGCTTAGATCAACAAAAAAGTCAGGTGGTTGGAAATATTAAATTTGATATTCACGCACCAGAAGTATTTATAAATCAAGCTGAAAAGTTACACCAGCTATGGTATTTGGGGCAACGCAAAATCTTAACAATTGCCAGTACACATGCACCTGAAGAACAACAAATTTTGCAAGCGCTCGAACCTTATCTAAAGTCAGATCCAAATTTAGTTTGTATTGTTGTACCTCGGCATCCTGAACGTTTCGATGAAGTTTTTGAAATCTGCCAAGACCTAGATTTAATTACTCATCGTAGAAGTTTGAATCAAAGTATTCATACGAGTACACAAGTTTATCTGGCTGATAGCATGGGTGAGCTTTGGCTATGGTATGCCTTAAGTCAGGTCTGTTTTGTTGGTGGATCACTTAACGAACCAGGCGGGGGACATAATATTTTAGAACCTATGGTTCTGAATGTGCCGACCGTAATTGGACCGCGTTATTTTAATTTCCAAACCATTGTTGATGAATTTATTGATGAAAATGGTGTACTGATTGCCCAAGACGCCGAGCAAGTTGTAGCAATCTGGATGGCTTGTTTAGCCGAGCCGGAAGAAGCAAAGCAGGTGGTTGAGCAGGCGCATAAAGTTTTGCAGCGTAACCAAGGTTCATTACAGAAACATATTGGAGTAATTAACCGGTATTTGGCCGAAAAACCATGAATATCGTTTTACTAGAATCTGAAGATGTTCAGTCAGAGTTGTGGTCAATCCGTTCAAAGCGCCAATTACAGCATTTGCGTGAACACCTTGATATTACGGTTGGCCAAAATCTAAAAGTTGGTATTCGTAATGGTGCACGTTATACCACTGAAATCGTTTCGATGAATGAGCAAGAAGTTTGTATACGGCCTATTCGTGATGAAGCAGTACCTGCAAAGCTTCCAGTACATTTAATCGTAGCTTTGCCAAGGCCCAAAGTTTTACGCCGTTTAATTATGGACAGTGTGACTTTAGGGGTTGAAAGAATTAGTTTGATTCATAGTTACCGCGTAGATAAAAGCTATTGGCAAACTCCATTTTTACAACAACTTGATAACTATGTGACTTTAGGTCTCGAGCAAGCAGGCGACACCATTGCTCCTGAAATTCAATTATATAAACGCTTTAAACCTTTTGTTGAGGATATCCTACCAAGCTTAATTTCAAAAGAAAGTCCCGCTTATGTGGCTCATCCTTATGCCGGGCAGAGCATGCCAGTTAATATTCCACATGCTTGTAGTGTAGTCGTTGGACCCGAAGGCGGCTTTATTCCGTATGAAGTTGATTTGCTCACAAAAAACGGCTGCCAAGCTGTGAGCTTAGGCAACCGTATTTTAAGAACTGAAACGTCTATTTCTTATATTTTAGGTCGTCTCTTTACTTGATAGTTCAGGGTTTAACGGTGGCTGATTTGCAGCCATTTTTAATTCCTGAATAGGGTAAGGAATATTAATGCCATTTGCATTGAACGCTTGTTTGACTTGAGCTTGAATAGTGCTCGTAGATGACGAAATGTCAGTTTCAGTGGTATCCACCCACCAACGGACAGTCAGGTTAACCGAGAAATCTGCTAAAGCTGTAACGTTAACCGAGAAGGCTGGCTGACTCAGTACATTTCGGTCATTATTAAGAATATCTAAAATAATCTGTTTGGCTTTTTGTTCGTCGTCATCATAACCAATTCCGACTACAAACTCACAACGTCGTTGTTGATAGGCAGTATTTACAGTTAATGCACTTGTATAAACAGTTGCATTTGGAATAACGATACGGCGACCATCGGGTGAGCGTAAGAATGTTGCACGAATCTGAATATCTTCAACAGTTCCTTCAAGTGAATTGACTACGATGGAGTCACCAATACGGAATGGCTCACTTAATAAAATCAAAATACCCGAAAGCAAGTTTTGGAAAATATCTTTAAATGCGAAACCAATTGCAACCGAACCGATTCCAAGTGCACTCATGAGTTGTCCTGGTGTAAACCCTGGAACCATGATGACTAATGCAATTAAGAAACCAAAAAATAAAATGGTCGTACTTCCTACACGATTTAGAACCAAAACTAGGTTTTGACGCGTGTAAGAGCGGTTTTCTAAAGTTTTACGAACAAAGAATTTAAATAATTTGGTCAGTAGCCAAAAAATAATAAAAACGATAATCGCGATACAAATATAAGGTACACGTTCCCAGAAGCTATCCACGATTTTATCAATAGTGGTATAGGCATCATGATACTTTTCGGTATGCGCTAGAACCGTTTGAGTGGTTTTAGTACCTGCTTCTTGCAAAAGTTCACCTGTATTTTTTGCAACATCCGTTAAGGAGTTTTGTTCATCAGCCACGACAAGTCTCTATTTAAAAAATGATGAAAGCGATGATTGGCTTTCATTATAGTAGGAGATAAAATGTGCGCCTACTATAATGAGTTCATCTAAATAATAAAGTGTTTTTTAATTAAAAGTATTCCGTTCCTTTTTGTAAGATTTGTGTCGGCGTTTCTATAGTATCGGTACCAGAGAAATAGTAAAAAAAGCCTGCGGTAGAAATAAGGCTAATTAAAATAGCGAATAAGATAAACCAAGCCATTAACTTTTCGATGAACGTTGATGATCGAGCTGGACCATATTGATTTGGACCTGCTGTACCTGAGGCAAGCAGTAAATAAATCATAAAAAAGAATTGAATAATAGGAATGAATAACAGCAACCCCATCCAGCCACTTTTATTTAGATCGTGCAAACGTCGTACTACGAGAACAACATTTAAATAAATCAGGAACAGCCAAAAAGCCCATACCACCAAAGCACTGAGGCCAGAAAGAGAGCTATAAAACTCAAAATTAAATAAATTACTTGAAAGTTGAAAACTTCCAAGAAGTGAGGACAAAATAAAATAGCCCACAATTGTGACTAAATAAATCAGTCCATACCCACCTAAATAACTCATACGGTTAAAACGGCCATGAATTGAAAAAGGGCTATCTTTTAAAGGGAGTTGTGGTGGACGTGAGGAAGTCGTTTGGGCAAACATATTATTTTATTCCTAGGTTGCATATGAGAGACAAAATAATCTTTGTTGATGATCAAAACCATCAAATATTGAAAAAATTATAAAAGTAAAAGCTATAGACAAATGTTTTAAATCAACTTAATTTTATAAAAATGTTCATAATTTCGTATGCTTGAGTAAGTGGTTAATATATGACCAAAGTCGCATTGTCTAGGCTTTGAAAGAGTCATCATACTGAAAAGGCATACAAATAAGATCCAGTAAAATAATAGCCACAGTCTCGAGATGGGATGCACAAGATCAAGGAAGTTGCGTATGAATGAGATCTATCCAGTACCAGAGGAATTTAAAAAGACAGCTCGTACTGTTGAAGCAGACTACTTTAAACGTTATCAACACTCTATCGAGAACCCGGATGAATTCTGGGCAGAGCAAGCTAAAATTGTCGATTGGATAAAGCCATTTACCCAAGTTAAAAATACCAGTTTTGACAAAGACAATTTCAAAATTGAATGGTTTGCTGATGGTGAGTTGAATGTATCAGCAAACTGCCTAGACAGGCATCTTAAAGAACATCCGCATAAACCTGCAATTATTTGGGAGGGTGACCATCCTTCTCGTCATAAAATTGTCTCTTATAAAGAATTACACGATGAAGTCTGCCGTTTTGCTAACGTTTTAAAGAAATATGGCATTGGTAAGGGTGACCGCGTTGTGCTGTATATGCCGATGGTGACTGAGGCTGCAATTGCCATGTTAGCCTGTGCACGTATTGGTGCTGTTCACTGTGTAGTGTTTGGTGGGTTCTCGCCAGATTCTTTGGCAAGTCGTATTGAAGACAGCCAAGCGAAACTGGTGATTACCGCAGACTCAAGTCTACGTGCCGGAAAACTATTACCACTTAAAGAAAATGTTGATTTGGCTTTAGCGTTGCCGGGTACTGAGTGTGTTGAAAATGTGATTGTGGTTTACCGTAATGCAAACCCAATTGAAATGAAGCCGGGCCGTGATTTGTGGTATCACCTCATTATTATGGAAGTGGATGCAGACTGTCCTCCAGAACCAATGAAGGCAGAAGACCCTTTATTTATTCTCTATACCTCAGGCTCAACAGGTAAACCGAAAGGTGTGTTGCATACGACAGGCGGTTATTTAGTTTATGTAACCAGTACCTTTAAAGAGGTTTTTGATTTAAAACAAGACGATGTGTACTGGTGTACAGCTGATATTGGCTGGATTACAGGGCATAGTTATCTAATTTATGGGCCGCTGGCAAATGGTACGACGACTTTAATGTTTGAAGGTGTGCCTCAATATCCAACATGGGCTCGTCTTGGTCATGTGGTCGATAAACATAAAGTTTCTATCTTATATACAGCACCAACTGCGATTCGCGCCATGATGCGAGAAGGCGATTCGTATGTACGCGAAAGTAACCGTAGCAGTTTGCGTTTACTTGGTTCGGTTGGTGAACCAATTAACCCTGAGGCTTGGAACTGGTACTACAATGTCGTGGGTGAAGGCCGCTGTCCAATAGTCGATACATGGTGGCAAACTGAAACAGGTGGTATTTTGATTGCGCCATTACCGGGGGCAACAGCGTTAAAACCGGGTTCGGCAACGCGCCCATTATTTGGTGTTCAGCCAGCGATCGTAGATGGTGAAGGAAATGAGCTAGAGGGTGCGGCTGAAGGTAATCTTGTGATTAAAGATTCATGGCCGGGCCAGATGCGTACTATTTGGGGTGATCCAGACCGCTTTATTGAGGCGTATTTCTCGACCTTTAAAAATACTTATTTTACGGGTGATGGTGCTCGCCGTGATGAAGATGGTTATTACTGGATCACAGGGCGTGTTGATGATGTCTTAAACGTTTCAGGCCACCGTTTAGGTACTGCTGAAATTGAAAGTGCTCTTGTTTCACATGAATCAGTAGCAGAAGCAGCAGTGGTGGGCATGCCGCATGACATTAAAGGGCAGGGTATTTGTACTTTTGTGACCTTGCAAGCGGGCGTTCCAGAGTCGGAAGAGCTGCGTAAAGAGTTAATCAACTGGGTACGTAAAGTGCTTGGACCTGTAGCTTCACCAGATGCATTACACTGGGCACCAGCATTACCTAAAACGCGTTCGGGTAAAATCATGCGCCGTATTTTAAGAAAAATTGCAGCGAATGAATTAGATAGTTTAGGTGACACTTCAACTTTGGCTGAGCCTGCTGTGGTAGATCAGTTAATTGCAACGGTTTATCCTGATAAGCAAAATTAATTTTAAAAAAAGCCCCAATGGGGCTTTTTTTATTGAGCCTTATTTAAGATTTCGCTAGAAAATCCGCAGTATTTTGTACATTTGCAAACGTACTCAGCGCAGTTAAAAAAGCAGTTTGTACGTCTTCAGCTTTTACAGTTTTTCCGTCATGACTTAAATCGCGAGTTGCGGTTGCATCTGCAATTAAGATGGGTTGATAGCCAAGTTCTTTAGCTGCACGTGTACCTGAATCAATACACATATGCGTCATCATGCCTGTAATCACGAGTTGCTCAATTTTATGTTCTTTTAAAAGCTCATCTAAATTGGTTTCTAAAAAACTGTTTGGATAATGCTTTGTCACGATTAATGAATTACTGCCAGCACTAAGTTCAGGATGAAGTAAAACCCCATCTGTATTTTCTTGGAAGAAACTCGCTTGTGGTGGATTAATATGTTGTACATAAATAATCGGTAAGTTTTTCGCTTTAAAATATTGTTCAAGCTGCTTTATTTTATCGAGCGCTTGCTCTGGTCCAACTAATTCCATTTTGCCATTTTTAAAATAATCATTTTGTACATCGATAACTAGTAGTGCTTGTTTCATGAGGTCACTCTTGTTGATATGAGATAAAACAAGATTATTCTCTGCTTGAAAAATCGGCTATAGTCAGATGAAAGCATTATCGCCAGTTTTCTTTCGCCATGAAAAATGAATATTGAATTAGACCCGATTGATCTAAAAATTATTGCATTGCTTAAACAAGATTCCCGTCTGACAAATAAAGAAATTGGGCAGCGTGTCTATCGAACAGGGCAGGCGGTGGGCGCTCGAATTGCTCAGTTAATGGATGCTGGTGTTATCAAAAACTACACCATTGCTGTTCAATATTCGCATAAACAATTTATTCACTTGCATTTAAATGAACAACGCGCATTTGAAGAAATTGAAAATTTGGTTAAGCAATATGAACAAATCGATGAATGCTTTAAAGTCATGGGCAATGCTTGCTATATGATTGTCAGCCATTTTGAACCCGCTGCCTTAAATGAATTTATCGAAAAACTTTCAAAATGGTGCCGTTACTCAGTTGAAACTGTGATTCGAGAAGTCGAGAAATCTTAAAAAATAAAGGCTCCAAGCCGAGTCTTGGAGCCAATAAATTCTTTATTTTTAATTTATTGTTTTTATTATCTTGCACTGTTTTAACTGTGGGGTGTTTAGGCTGATTTAGCTTGAATTTCTACCTCCTTTTCCTGTTGAAGTTCTAACTGACGAACGAGCGGCAGAACTTTTTCTCCGAAATATTCCACCTCTTCAATAAAGTGTAAAAATCCGGAAAGAATCAAATCAACACCTACATTTTTGAGTGCCACAATACGCTCTGCAATTTGCTGCGGCGTACCAATTAAATTGGTTTTAAAGCCATCGTTGTATTGCACTAAGTCTTCAAAACTTGATTTTGCCCAGTTACCTTGTTGCTCTGGTGAAGCAGCACCTGCTTCACGTGTAGCATCTCCAAATGCATTTACGGCTTCAGTGTTGGCTTTATCAATAATTTCTTGAAGTACCGCTTTTGCTTCTTCTTCAGTATCTCTAGCAATAATGAAAGCATTTACCCCAATTTTGACATAGTGATTATTTACTTTTGCTTTAGTACGAATGTCTTCTACTTGTTTTTGAATTTCTTCGACCGTATTGCCGTTGGTAAAGTACCAGTCAGAAACACGAGACGCCATGTCACGTGCAGCACGTGAACTACCACCTTGGAAAACTTCTATATAAGGCTTTTGCAGAGGTTTTGGTTTAAGTGTGTAGTTTTGGAACTGATAGTATTTACCATCGAAACTAAAGTTATCGGTGGTCCAGATTCCTTTTAGAGTGCGAATAAATTCTTCAGAGCGAACATAACGTTCATCATGCTCAGGCCACTCTTCACCAATGGCATCAAACTCTCCTCTAAACCAACCACTCACTACGTTAATCGCAATACGGCCTTGAGTTAAATAATCAATCGTTGCAAGTTGTTTAGCGGCAAGTGCCGGTTTCCAAGGGCCGGGGAGAATCGCCGCAATGACTTTCAGTTTTTCAGTTTTTGCTAGTAATGCATGACTGAAACTTACCGATTCATGTTGGTTTTCTGCCCCGTACCCCGCCGTAAAACGAATTTGGGTGAGCGCATATTCAAAACCATTGTTTTCGGCAGCCTGTGCAAGTCGAACATTGTAGTCATAACTCCAGTCTGTACGCTGTTCGATGTTACTCACTACAAGGCCACCGCTTACGTTTGGTACCCAATAAGCAAATTTAATTGGTTGTTGTAATTGCGTCATGGTTCGCTCTCCCCATTCGTTCTTTTTATTTAGCTACATTGCGCTTAGGCAACATGTGTTAATGATTTGCCAGACTTGTGATGCAAACGAGATTCTGCCGCATCAAGGTCTGGTACAGCCGCTGAAGGTAATACTTCTTCTTGTTCAATTTGCTTGTTAATACCAAGCTCTTGATTTGCTTGCTGTGATTTAGATTTAACCACTTCAGCGCGTTTACCTTTCGCTGGCGCCCATTCTAAAATTGGCAATGCGCGTGCCACTGCTAACGTAATCCGGTCTGATAGTTGCTCGCTTTTCACCGTATATTCCGGAGTAAAGTCACGATCTGTCGCATATACGCCAATTGGTAAAGTTTGTGCTTGGAAGAAACTGAACAATGGGCGAAGTTGATGTTCAAGTACAAGTGCATGACGATCACTACCGCCCGATGCTGCTAAAAGTACAGGCACATCGACTAAAGCAGTCTGTTCAACAAAATCGAAGAAATGTTTGAAAAGACCTGTAAAAGAAGCACGGTAAACGGGTGTACCTACAATTAAAGCATCAGCTGCTTCAACTGCTGCAAGGTCATCTTGTACACGCTGTGGAAGTTGGTTGCGATAAAATGCGCCGCCTAATAGAGGCCCGATTTCGCTTAATTTAATAAAGTGAACTTTAATATCGATTGCTTCTGATAATTCATCAAGAATGGCTTGAACCAGACTTTCCGTTTTAGATGGGGTATTTAAGCCACCAGAAACAGCAACGATATTTAAAGGTTTTGGTGATGTGATACCAGTCATAATTTGGTTCCTAAGCCTAAAACAAGAGATTGGACTTATTAATCAACAACGACGGTAAACTGTAAAATAACGAAATTGGTCAACCTTATCAGTTTTAAATATAAAAGATAAATAGTGGATTTTTATACTTTGTTTTTTTATTAAGTTGCTGTTTTTATTTTATATAATTATAGGTGATATATTTTTTATAATAAAAAGGAAGCTTATATAAAAAACAGATTAATTTTGATTAAAAGTTAAAAAACATCTGAAAATCTTGGCTAAGTTCTGCATTTATCAACATTTTGCATAAAAATGGATAAGATGAACGTATCTTTCATCTAAATAGTAGGGTTACAATAGGCCATACTTATGCTCAAGATTACTTTAATCGCTTATGAATATTTTAATCGTTGATGATCATCCTTTGTTTCGTCATGCTTTAATTCAAGCAGTACGTTATAGCCTGCCACAGGCACAAATTCATGAAACAGCCTCGGTTGATGAGTTTTATGAGCGTTTGGAAAATGGGGCAGAACCTGATCTAGTATTACTCGATTTAAATTTACCGGGTGCTTCAGGCTTTTCGGCTCTGGTTTATGTAAGAGCACAGTATCCATCTATTCCGATTATTGTTGTTTCTGCACATGAAGAAACTTCAATTATTCAGCGTGCAATTGCACATGGTGCAATGGGTTATATTCCTAAGTCGGCTCATCCAAGCCATATTGGTGAAGCGATTCGTCAAGTCTTAGAGGGTGATATCTGGTTGCCACCTAACTTGCCATCTAATCTTAACCTTGACCCAAGAGCAGCAGATGAAACTGCTTTAGCTGAACGTATTCAATCGTTAACACCTCAGCAATTCCGTGTTTTGATGATGGTTGCGGAAGGCTTGTTAAACAAACAGATCGCATACGAGCTTGATGTTTCAGAAGCAACGATTAAAGCTCACGTAACGGCTATCTTTAGAAAATTAGGTGTGCAAAACCGTACACAAGCCGTATTGGCAATTAGTGCACTCAATATTGAAGATAAGAAAATTTAAAAGAAAAAAAGACCTCGATTGAGGTCTTTTTTATGGGTGCTACTTAAGCAAGGCAATCTTGCTTTGGTGTTAAGCTGTCGCAGTACAATGGATTAAGCGCGCATTGCAAATCATCAATTTGTTCCTGAGTCACATAGCGTTTCATTTTTAAATATTCAGCCACGCGGTCATCACGCAAGCTTAAGAACGCCGCATCATAAACACCTAAATCAACAAATAGAGCAGCTGTTTCTAGGCTGTTGAATCTATCAAGGAAAATATCGTTGCCATACATTAAGAAGATGTGGTCGAGTTTTGCTTTTTCATCAACATGTAGACGTTCAGCAAGTTGATCTGGGTGCGTTTTAATAAAGAGTAAATCAGACAATTCATCAAACTGCGTCATATCTAACTGATTCTCGCCGAGTTTGACATGACCAAGCCAAGCTTTGAAAACGAGTACAGCACCGCCACGAAGTAGCATACTCCAGATTTGATGGCGTGTGTCATGGTCAAGATTTTCACTTTCAGCACTAAGAACTTTTAAGAAATTTTCTTCTTGTTGTGCCAATTTATCAAATAAACCTAAACCTTGGGGATGATAAGCCGCAGGTGCAAATACATCAAAATTTAGATCATGAAATACATTAAGTGCTAGCGGGACGGCACATTGATAAATTGTATTTAACGCTTTGATGTTTGCTTCATTGAGCTTGCTGTGAGGGAAAATACTTTGCCAATCTAGTTCAGGAAGTAAAGCATTGGCACTGTATTGGCGATAAAACTGTTGAGACGAAAGTTGGCCTTGTGGGCTGTTATCAGAAATATTCATGGCAATTGTCCTTTGCATTAATTCGTGAGCAGGGGTGCTTAATATGGAAATGGGTTATAAAAATGACTGTACATTTAAGAAATAGGTTTTGAATATTTATGTGTCAGGAAGAATGCAAGTAGAATACGACTAAAGTCTTATATGGTTGTTTTTGACTAATTATAATTTTAAAAAACAGTAATTTATGAAATTGTAACTAAGTATACAAGTGTTCACTTACAAAAAAGGTGAGCTTTGCCATAGAAAAAGATTCATTGGAAATTTTGGTCAATGATTTACTGGGTAAAAGTAGACTTTTTGAGCAGTTCTGCCTATTGGCTTAAATTAGGTCAATAATTTTTGCCAAAAATCTCTCCCAAACTTATTAAAAGGTTTGGGAGAGAAAATATTTAATCTACCTCACTGGCAATTTTAAGTCCCGATAACCATGCTCTTAGAGAAGCAGGCTTAAGTGGTTTTTTGAGTAAAACAATATTCAGTTCTTTCAATTGTTGAGGTAACTCAGGATGAGAGTCAGCAGTAATTAAAGCAACTGGAACATCATGCTGGCGATTTTGCATAATAAAATCGACACCGAGTTGGTTGTTGTTTAAATGCTGATCGATAAGCCAGACCTGAATATTTTCTTTTTGAATAATTTCAAGTGCTTGTTCAGGTTCAGTGGCTTTAAAAACCTCATACCCCCATCGACCTAATAAGCTACTCATACCCTCAAGAATGGTTTCATCATTGTCTAAACATAAAATCCGATAGGCTTTGGTTTTTAAAGGTACTGCCTGTACGGTTGGGGTTATCATTTTTGGAGCTTCTACCACCGGAACCTCAATCATAAAGCAGGAGCCTTTATCGAGTTGTGAATAGACATGGACTGGATAATTCAACAAACCAGTCATGCGTTGCACAATAGCAAGACCCAAACCTAAACCTTGCTCACCCCACGGTGATAAATGCCCACAGCGTTCGAATTCTTGAAATAGTTTAATACGTTGCTCTTCGGCAATTCCGGGACCTGTATCCCAGACACCAATTCGAATGTGTCCAGGTTTTTGTGCTGAACGTAATACACCAACAATCACTCGGCCTTTGGCTGTATAGCGTAAAGCATTACTTACAAAGTTTTGAATAATGCGTCGTATCCACTGTGGATCTGTGTCAATCCAGAATGATACATCGTGAACTTTTAATAAAATATTTCGCTGTGCAGCAATCGATTTAAACTGTAGTTCGAGGTCGCTTAATAAATCGTGCAGAGGATAAGGCTGTCTTTTGGGTTGTATGGTGCCGCCTTCCAAACGCGCAATATCGAGTAGAGCAGAGAGCATGCTTTCTGCACCATACAAAGCACGGTCAAGTTGCTGTAGAGTTTGACGGTCTTCTTCGGTCGCAATGCTTTGTTCAAGAACAGTACTAAACAGACGGGCAGCGTGCATTGGTTGTAATAAGTCATGACTTGCCGCAGCAATAAAGCGGCTTTTTGACATATTAGCCATATCGGCTTGTTCGCGCGCGAGCTGTTGCTCGGTTAAGGCATCGGCAAGTTGTTGGGTTCGGTCTTTTACACGGGCTTCGAGTATTGCCTCATTCGCACGGAAAGCAGTAATGTCAGCGAAGGTAGTTACAAAGCCTCCACCTGAAATAGGATTACCGCGCATTTGAATAACGCGTCCATCTTTACGGATTCGTTCAAATTCATGCGCACTTCCGACTTTCATCCAGTGCAAACGTTTGCGAACATGTTCTTCGACTGAACCGGGGCCGCATTCGCCACGTTCAGCGTTATAACGAATCAGATCGGCAATTGGACAACCCACATAAACTAAATCTTTAGGGTAGCCAAATAGTTTTAAATATTGGTTATTCCAAGCCACCAAACACATGTTTTTATCAACCACGCTCACCCCTTGAGTCATGTGGTCAATCATGGTCATCAGTAAGTTTTGATTAAAACGTTGCCATTGCGAGGCTTGGTCTAAAATATTGGCGACTTGGCCTAATGCCAAACCATTGTTAATCATTGCTGTGGTAAGTAACGTACGTGCAGAAGCAGCCCCAATAATGCCAGCTAGATATTGCTCGGTGAATCGCCACCACATCCCGTTGGCGATACTATTTGGATTAAGCGTGAGATGATTTTGCTCACAAAAGTTCTCGAACGCTTGTGTTGTGGGTTGCTCACCTGTAATTCTTTTAGCAAGGGCGAACAAATCGCCTACTTTTAAACGTGCAGCATCGTGCGGTAAATAAGTTAAGTCGGTAGAAGTGTGCGGTGATGGCAGGGGCTTAGTTTCGTAATAAAAAAAGCTTTCTGCCTGAATTTGTTCTGCCACACTTGGGCGGTAAAGTTTAGAAATCCAAATATATAAAACAATATTTAAACCGAGTGACCAGATTACACCGTGTGTAAGTGGTGCAAATGACTCAAAGCCAAAAAGTGACTCTGGACGTAAGGCGTTAATTCTAAAAGGGCCAAAAAGCAAAATACTTTGGGCTGTTTCTTGATAGGCTTCTGGTAAACTACGTAAGATGGTTGGAAATAGTAATGTGTAACTCCACATTAAAAAGCCAACAATAAGACCTGCATAAACGCCTTGGCGACTTCCACCTCGCCAATACAATCCTCCAATTAGTGCAGGAGCGAATTGAGCAACCGCACTAAATGCCAATAAACCAAATACTGAAAGCTGGTTAATATCATTAAAGAAATGGAAGAATAAAAAGCCAAGTAACATCACCGCGACAATACTAATACGACGGCTGAATTTAAGAACTTTAGGTAAATGTTTATCGTGACGTGATAGCAGCTTAAAACGCCATAGTGCGGGCATAATCAAGTCATTACTGAGCATGATAGATAATGCAACTGATGACACCAGTAACATGCCTGTTGAGGCAGAGAACCCACCTAAAAAGGCCAGTAGGGCTAACCATTCTTGGTTATAACTCAATGGTAATGAGAGTACTGCCACATCAGGCACAGTTAGGAACTTTGGCGCTGCATGCAAAGCCCAGCTTGCAATCGGGATAATAGCTAAAATCGTTAAAATGAGATAAGCCGCAAACCATTTACGTGCACCACGAATATGCTTTTCATCGCGTAATTCGACAACAGCCACATGAAACTGACGGGGTAAACAGATAATTGCCAGACCTGCCAATAATGTCTGAATCCAGAAAGTTTCAGGCACCCCGAATAACTGAACTTCTTGAAAGGTTTGGTTTACGTCGGCTGAGACTTGTACTAAGTTCGCGGGTGCTTCAAAAATAAAAAATAAAGCGACACAGATTAGGGCGAATAATTTTACAAAAGATTCAAATGCCACCGCTAACATGAGGCCACCATGCTGCTCAGTGTTTGCAATCTGCCTTGTACCGAAGATCATGGCTAAAATCGCAAGGACACTAGTTAAAAGCAAAACGCTATTGGTGGTCGTATGAATATGAGCATTTTGCTCCAATATGACTGATGTACTTAAGGCAATTGCGCGTAACTGTAGGGCAAGATAGGGAATAATCGCAATAACTGCCAAGATCGTAACCAGTGAAGCCAAGACGCCGCTTTTGCCATAACGTGCAGCAACAAAGTCAGCAATTGAGGAAATCGCGTGGTGTTGACGTACTCGGCCTAAACGTCGCCAGATATCGTAACCAAACCAAACAAATAACAGCGGGCCTAAATAAATAGGTAAGAAAATGACGCCTTCTCGGACGGCAGCTCCGGTTGCACCATAAAATGTCCAAGATGAACAGTAAACACCTAAGGTTAAGCTGAACAAAAACATGCGGCCACGTGTACTTAGGCGACTGGCATGCTTTTCGCCAAAAAAAGCACAAATGAATAAGAGTGCTATATAAAGTGTGAGTACCCCAATAATCAGCCAGCTGTTCATATGACCTACATGATTAAAACCTTGTGCCTATCATACCGCAAGCAGAAACAAAGCTATAAATTGATTAAATTTTAACGACCAAAGTCTAAGTTACGAATTACACGTAATTTTGCTAATTTGAATAATGAGAAACTACTATTAAAAAAGTGGCCAAGGTTGGGCACAGGGCAAGGAGTTTGGTTATGGATCAAAGCCAAGTAGAAAAGATTCTACACAATCCAAAGTTTCAGAAAATGGTCAAGAAAAAAAGTGCATTAAGCTGGACGCTCACAATCATTATGTTAGTGCTTTATGTGGGCTTTATGCTACTTGTTGGCTACAACAAAGAATTTTTGATGAGTTCATTTAGTGGTGGTGTAACGACATGGGGTATTCCACTAGGCTTAGGAATTATCGTTTTATCTTTCCTACTGTGTGGCGTGTATTCCTATATCGCAAATAATACCCTTGACCAGTTGAGTGAAGAAGCGTTGAAGGAAGTTGAAGCCATCACGCATGAGAAAGGATTACACTAATATGAAATGGAATTCATTAAAAGCGAAAGCCTTATTGGCAGCAGCATCGCTATATTCAACTGTTGCTATGGCTGGTCCAGATTTGGGTGAAGCCGAACAGCAAGCCACTAACTGGCACGCTATCATCATGTTTGTCATCTTTGTTGGTTTCACTTTGTTTATTACTAAGTGGGCTGCAAAACAAACTCAATCAGCACAAGATTTCTATACCGCAGGGGGCGGAATCAGCGGTTTTCAAAACGGATTGGCAATTGCCGGTGACTATATGTCAGCAGCATCTTTCCTTGGTATTTCCGCGATGGTGTTTAGTTCGGGTTTTGATGGCTTACTTTATTCTCTTGGGTTTATGGTAGGTTGGCCAATCGTTTTATTCTTGGTTGCAGAGCGTTTACGTAACCTCGGTAAATACAACCTTTCAGATGTAGTGTCATTCCGTCTCGAAGAAAAACCGGTCCGTACTTTAGCTGCCTTAAGCTCGCTTGTGGTTGTGGCATTCTACTTGATCGCTCAAATGGTAGGCGCGGGCCAGCTCATCAAATTACTATTTGGTTTGAACTATAACATCGCTGTTGTCATCGTTGGTCTATTAATGATGGCATACGTAATTTTTGGTGGCATGTTGGCAACGACATGGGTACAGATCATTAAAGCGGTTATGTTGCTTAGTGGTGCGACTTTCATGGCATTCATGGTGATGAAAGCGGTTGGTTTCAGCTTCAGCAACATGTTCACTCAATCAATTGAAGTATTCAGTAAAGTTCACAGCGTAAGCTTTGAAGAAGCTGCAAAAATTATGGGTCCGGGTAAACTTGCCGCAAACCCGATTGATGCATTGTCTCTTGGCTTGGCACTCATGTTTGGTACAGCGGGTCTTCCACACATTCTTATGCGTTTCTTCACTGTAAAAGATGCAAAAGAAGCGCGTAAATCAGTTGTGGTTGCGACAGGTTTCATTGGTTACTTCTATCTTCTAACTTTCATTATTGGTTTCGGTGCGATCCTTTTCGTATCAAACAACCCTCAATTCCTTGATGTTGCAAAAATGGCAGTATCAGGCAAGCTTGAACTTGTTGGTGGTAACAACATGGCAGCCGTGCATTTAAGTGATGCTTTAGGCGGTGACTTATTCATGGGCTTCATTTCAGCAGTAGCGTTCGCAACGATTCTTGCTGTTGTTGCTGGTTTAACACTTTCAGGTGCATCTGCAATCTCACATGACTTATACGCTAACGTATTCAAGAAAGGTCAAACGACTCCAGCTTCAGAACTTCGTATGTCAAAAATTGCGACACTTGGTTTAGCAATCTTTGCCATGATTTTGGGTATCTTGTTTGAAAAGCAAAACGTAGCATTCATGGTGGGCTTAGCGTTCTCTGTGGCATGTTGTGCAAACTTCCCAATTCTTGTTCTTTCAATGTTCTGGAAAGGTTTAACTACTCGTGGTGCAGTTATCGGTGGTGTGGTTGGTCTTGTAACAGCGGTAGTCCTTATTGTTCTGTCTAAAGCGGTTTGGGTAGATACTTTAAAAATCTCTGATACACCAGTTAACCCATTCAATGGTCCTGCATTATTTGCTATGCCATTGTCATTCCTTTGCTGTTGGTTCTTCTCGGTGACTGACAACTCTGCACGTGCTAAAAAAGAGCGTGCTGCATTCGATGCCCAATACGTTCGTTCAATGACAGGTATCGGTGCTTCTGGTGCCTCAGATCACTAAAATCAAAATGGATTAAATATCTATTTCATTAAAAGCCCTGCGGGGCTTTTTTTGTTGATCTCATACATTAAAGTGAAAGAAGCTCTTTAATAAAGAACAACTTGTTTGTCCTATTTTTTGTACAGTATGATTTCCTATAATTCAAAACATAATGAAAAAGGAAAATAATTAAATGCGATCTATTATGGACTTCTGGGCGAGCTTTCGACTGCTACCTTCTGCATGGTTGCTGCTTGTGCAATTTATCCTACTCATTTTGGCCATGCTCACTTTTCATGATGTATTTTACCGGACCCTAACGTGGGCTTTAGGAGTGCTTGCCTTACTTATTATTGCCAAGGTCATTCGTCAAACCCCAATGTTTACTTTTCTGGGATTAACTTTTGTCAGTGGAGCGATTATATCCTCAGTCTTTATTTTATTAGGCTATAACAATTTAACGATCCAGATTTTTGCCCATAGCTGTGAAGCGCTAGCTTACTTTTCGGCTGCTTACGGTTTATTTCGTTATATGTTTGCTGATCGATATTTAACAAGAGATGAATTATTTGCAGCCGCCGCGGTTTTTACTTTGCTTGCTTGGGGCTTTGCATTCCTCTACAACATTTGTCAGCTATTGATTCCGGCTAGCTTCCAAAACCCAAACAATGTTCATCATTTACAGACTTGGTTAGATCTATTGTTCCTGAGCTTTAGCTTACAGTCAGCAACAGGCTTATCTGATTTAATGCCACTTAGTCCACCAGCACGCGTTTTGGCCATGCTACAAATGTTTTGTGGCGTGATGTATCTTGCTTTGATTGTCACACGTTTAATTGCTCTACAGTACATTGCCCACCCAACAAAGAAAGATTCTGACAAATAAAGGAGAAGGTGTTTTAATTTTTTACACCTTTGTAACTGCAATATTATTTAAGTTTATTTAAAGTATTATCGGCTTTCTCTATTGAAAGATTTAACTTTGTTCATTCTGTGAATGTCTTTATTGGCTTTATGCCTGTCACTTTTCATTAAAATAACATGGAGGAGTTATGCCTTCCAAACAACCAGGTTGGTTCGCAAACGTTAATCCTAACGTATTTTTTGGTACGGTCATTATCATTGCTTTGTTCTTGGCAGTTGTGGTGATCGCCCCGAGTTCTTTTGAACTTCTAACGCAGCAATTAAAACAATGGATCATCGATTCATTTAGCTGGTTTTATGTTTTATCTGTAGCCTTCTTTCTCATTTTATTGATTTATATCGCCTGTTCATCAATAGGTCGAATTAAATTAGGACCTGACCATAGTCAGCCTGAATACAATAATGGGTCTTGGTTTGCCATGCTGTTTACAGCAGGGATGGGTATCGGTCTCATGTTCTTCGGGGTTGCCGAACCTGTCATGCATTATGTTAATCCACCAAGTGGAGATGCTCAGACTATTGAGGCAGCACAGCAAGCATTAAGGGTGACCTTCTTCCACTGGGGCTTGCATGCGTGGGCTATTTACGCAGTGGTCGGATTGGCATTGGCTTATTTTGCTTATCGACATAATTTACCGTTAAAGACCCGTTCAGCCCTTTATCCTCTCATTGGTAAGAAGATTTATGGGCCTTGGGGGAACAAGGTCATATAAAGAAGGAAGATAGGGAAAAGGTTAAAAGAAATGTAGCTAAACAACTAAAAAAATTGTATGCCAGAGCAACAGAAATTCAATGGCAATTTACTAATGGAAAAATAAGAAGAGAACCGATGTTTGAGGATCGCAAGTTGTATGAGGCTTTTTCCTGTCTTGAAATTGATCCAGAAGATGCAGACGAAATTATCTATTTACCTACAGAGGGATATCATAGGTCAATTTTTATAAATACTTCAGCATTAGATTATATTTTTATTCCTGCACATAAATTTAATTATGGTCGTTTAGAGAATTTAGAAGAAGAATTGGATGAATAATAATCAGGCTAGAGGTCATTTAACCTTCTAGCCTAGTTTAATTAAACTTTATTTCAACATCGGTTTTAAGAAACGACCTGTGTGGGAAATCTCAACCTCAGCTACTTGTTCAGGTGTACCTTCGGCAATGATCATACCACCGCCTGAGCCACCTTCAGGGCCTAAGTCCACAACCCAGTCGGCTGTTTTAATCACATCAAGGTTATGTTCAATTACCACAATGGTATTACCCTTGTTACGTAGCTCATGCAAAATATCGAGTAACTTGGCAATATCATGGAAATGTAGACCTGTTGTTGGTTCATCCAAGATATATAAAGTTTTACCCGTATCTCGTTTTGCTAACTCACGTGCGAGTTTTACACGTTGTGCCTCACCACCAGAGAGAGTGGTAGCAGCTTGACCTAAACGAATATAGCCTAAGCCCACCTGAGTTAAGGTTTCTAAGCGGCGGTGGATGACTGGAATGGCACTAAAGAACTCAGCAGCATCTTCAACAGTCATTTCTAAAACATCAGAAATATTTTTGCCTTTATAGCCAACTTCAAGCGTTTCACGGTTATAACGTTTACCATGACACGCATCGCATGGAACATACATGTCTGGTAAGAAGTGCATTGCGACTTTGATCATGCCGTCGCCTTCACAGGCTTCACAGCGTCCGCCTTTTACGTTAAAAGAGAAACGACCAGCACTATAACCGCGGGCTTTTGCCTCTGGTGTTTGTGCAAATAACTCACGGATTGGTGTAAATAGACCTGTGTACGTTGCGGGATTAGAGCGTGGTGTACGTCCAATTGGGCTTTGGTCAATATCAACAACTTTATCTAGATGTTGAAGCCCATCAATCGAGTCAAACTTTTCAGCTGTTAAGGTCGTTGCACCATTGAGCTGTGTAGCTGCTAATGGAAGCAAAGTACGGTTAATCAGGGTTGACTTACCTGAACCTGAAACGCCAGTCACACAAGTCATAATGCCGAGCGGAATTGTTAAATCGACATTTTTTAAGTTATGACCTGCTGCACCTGAAAGTTTGATAACTTCATCTGGACGTGGTGATTCAGTACGTTTTTTTGGCACTTCAATTTTGAGTTTGCCAGAAAGATACTGTCCTGTAAGAGAATCAGCATGTTTAGCCAATTCATCATACGTGCCTTCAGCAATAATCACACCGCCGTGTACACCAGCACCAGGACCGATATCAATAATATGGTCAGCAGCACGGATTGCATCTTCATCGTGTTCAACGACTAATACCGTGTTGCCTAAATCACGTAAGCGAATCAGAGTTTGTAATAAACGATCGTTATCGCGTTGATGTAGACCAATTGATGGTTCATCGAGCACATACATTACGCCCATTAAACCTGCACCAATCTGCGAAGCTAAACGGATACGCTGTGCTTCACCACCAGATAGGGTTTCGGCAGAGCGAGCTAGACTTAAATAGTTAAGTCCCACACTCACCAAGAAATGTAAACGCTCTCGAATCTCTTTAAAGATTTTATCTGCGATTTCGCCTTTAGCTCCTTCAAGATTTAAACCTTGGTAGTAACTTTCAGCATCACCAATCGACATACGAGTAATGTCAGCAATGGTTTTGTCTTTCACACGAACATGACGTGAAATTTCATTAAGACGTGAACCATCACATGCATCACATGCTGCATTAGAAAGGTATTGAGCTAAATCATCTCGTACATAGTTACTTTCAGTTTCACGGTAACGACGTTCAAGGTGCGGCAAAATTCCTTCAAATGGTTGCACGCGAGTGTGTTTACGGCCACGTTCGTCGATATAGCTTAAATCAACTTTTTCTTTGCCCGTACCTTGTAAGAATTTCTTTTGAGTGTCTTTATCTAGCTGGTTCCAAGGTGTATCAAGTTGAAAACCGAAATGGTCGGCAACTTTTTGCAGCATCGA
Source organism: Acinetobacter sp. AOR43_HL (assembly GCF_027854635.1). Classification (NCBI taxonomy): domain Bacteria; kingdom Pseudomonadati; phylum Pseudomonadota; class Gammaproteobacteria; order Moraxellales; family Moraxellaceae; genus Acinetobacter; species Acinetobacter sp. AOR43_HL. Next base: position 184,367 of record NZ_JAKTHX010000032.1, on the reverse strand, counting down.
ATAATAATATGGACGCTGACGATCCCAACCACGGATTGCACCTTCACTAATCGCAAGGTCAGGATTTGGAATGAGCTTTTCAGAACTAAAATGACTGCGTGTACCTAAACCATCACAAACAGGGCAGGCACCAAATGGGTTGTTAAATGAAAACAAACGTGGCTCAAGCTCTGCAACAGCGCGATCACATTCAGGACATGAGTGCTTTGCAGAAAAAACACGATCAGGATGTTCGTCATTCATCCATGATAAAACTGCAATATCGCCACCTAAACGTAGTGCGGTTTCAAATGATTCTGCAATACGGTTACCTAAGTCTTCACGTACTTTGAAGCGGTCAACAACGACTTCAATGGTATGTTTTTTCTTTTTGTCGAGTTCTGGTGGTGTATCAATATCAATGATTTCGCCATCCACACGGGCACGAACAAAACCTTGGCCTTGTAGTTGTTCGAACAAGTTACTGTATTCACCTTTACGTTCACGAACCACTGGGGCAAGCAACATGAGTGCTGTGCCTTCTTCAAGCGTTTTTACCGCATCGACCATTTCAGAAACAGTTTGCGCGACCATCGGCAAATCATGTTCTGGGCAATATGGTGTACCGACACGTGCATAAAGCAAACGCAAATAGTCATAAATTTCGGTAATCGTACCAACCGTTGAACGTGGGTTATGACTGGTAGATTTTTGCTCAATGGCAATCGCTGGTGATAAACCTTCAATCGAGTCGACTTCAGGCTTTTCCATTTGCGATAAAAACTGACGGGCATACGCTGAAAGTGATTCGACGTAACGGCGTTGTCCTTCGGCGTACAGGGTATCGAAGGCAAGAGAAGATTTTCCTGAACCTGATAACCCCGTAATTACCACAAATTTGTCGCGTGGAATATCGAGAGACACATTTTTTAAATTATGGGTACGTGCGCCTCGAATACGGATATGACTTTGGCTCATAAAACATCTCAATTATATATTGATGAAAATTTAGGTGCTGATTGCTCAGTCGCAGAGAGGTGTGACTGGTTATAAACAACAGACCCTATATATGATAACGATTTAAAATTGTTCAAGTGGTACAAAATGATTTAAAGCGACAAATTGTGACGGTTAAACGACAATCGACAAAATTTGTTTAAATAAGCAGATTGTATTTTTAACATTCCTTACTTCAGATTTCTACTCTAAGCAAATTTTAACCAGCAACATAACTTTACTAGACGACTGGTCTAATAGTTGTTTATGATGTGTGCATGAAACGATTAAATAAAAGTGAAACCACGCGACAACACATTTTAGATACGAGCTTTGAGCTGGTACTACGTAAAGGTTTTGTCGGTGTTGGTTTGCAAGAAATCTTAAAGGCTTGTGACGTACCCAAAGGTTCGTTCTATCACTACTTTGCTTCGAAAGAGGCATTTGGCTGTGCATTGCTCGAGCAATATATGGCTGATTATAAAGTTCGTATGGAACAACTTTGGCAACGCAGTGAGCAAAGTGCCCATGCTCGTTTAATGGCCTTATGGCAGGCATGGATTGATGATCCTGTAAACGGTAGTTGGGCTGAAAACTGTCTGATTGTGAAGTTGGCGGCAGAGGTTTCTGACTTGTCAGAAGACATGCGTCAAATTCTCAATGATGGCGTGCACAAACTAACGCAACGTTTGGCTTTGCTACTCAAAGAAGGGCAACAAGAAGGATCAATTCCAAAACATATTGAGCCTTTAAAAACTGCGCAAGTCATGTATCAGTTATGGTTAGGTGCTGCTTTACTCACAAAATTGTCGCAAGACAAAGCACATCTACATCTAGCTTTAGAAACGACCCAACAACTCATAAAACCGATAGAGGAATAAAGCATGCGAAGTATTATCCATGGTAATTTTGGCGAACCTGTAGACGTTTTAGAGCAGGCGGATATGCCAAAGCCAGAACCAAAAGCAGGCGAAGTGCGTATTAAAACCATCATGTCTCCAATTCATAATCATGATGTATGGACAGTACGTGGAAGCTATGGCTACAAGCCGACCTTACCTGCAATTGGTGGTAGTGAAGCCGTTGGTATTGTTGATGCGTTGGGCGATGGGGTCACTCATCTACAAGTAGGGCAGCGTATTGCAGTTGCGGCTGTGCATGGCAGTTGGGCTGAATACTTTATTGCGCCTGCTCATGGGATTATTCCACTCAATAATGAAATTGATGATGAAACAGCAGCACAACTGATTGGTATGCCAATTAGTGCTCTCATGCTACTCGACTTTGTAAATGTTCAACCAGGTCAATGGCTCATTCAAAACACGGCAAATGGTGCAGTCGGTAAAACAGTTGCGATGATTGCACAGGCACGTGGCTTACCTGTAATTAATTTAGTTCGTCGTACTGATGCGATTGCAGAGATGCAAGCATTAGGTATTCAGCATGTTGTTGCGACTGATCAGCCTAACTGGAAAGAGCAAGTTAAACAGATTCACGGCGACCAACCTCTTATTGCTGGTGTGGACTCGATTGGAGGAAGTGCAAGTGGTGAAATGCTGAATTTACTCAGTGAAAATAGCTTGCTCGTTTCGTTCGGTAGTATGACTGGCGAAACCATGCAGATTTCATCGGGTGATTTGATTTTTAAACAAGCGACAGTAAAAGGTTTCTGGGCGAATGTAGTTAACAAAGAAATGCCTGCCGAACGTAAAAAAGAACTCATTGTTGAGTTATTAACGTTAGCAACTCAGAAAAAATTAATCCTTCCTGTAGAAGGTGTATTTAGTTTTGATGAGATTAAAACTGCCGCTCAAAGAGCAACGCAAGGTGCTCGTCAAGGCAAAGTGTTGTTAAAACCGTAACACATTAAAAGATCAGTCGAGAGACTGATCTTTTTTCATATCTTTAAAATAAAAAGGAAAATTGTATGATCGGACAAATTTTAATTGCACTTATCGCAATATTACATGTCTATATTTTAGTGTTAGAAATGTTTTTGTGGGACAAGCCTTATGGCATGAAAGCCTTTGGAAATAATGCCGAAAAAGCAAAACTCACTAAAGTCATGGCACAGAACCAAGGTCTTTATAATGGCTTTTTAGCGGCGGGTTTATTCTGGTCTTTATTGGCTGATGCACCGTTTGCGACATCAATTGCCAACTTCTTTTTAGGCTGTGTACTCATTGCAGGTATCTATGGTGGTCTGACTGCCAGTAAAAAGATTATTTATATTCAGGCAGTTCCAGCATTGATTGCTTTAGTCGCTGTTAATTTTCTTTAAAAAGCGCAAAATACAGCGTTTTGAAATGGAAATAACCAGATAGGATCAGCGCATGTGGGCGTTATTTTTAAAATGTATGTTGGGGGCTGGGGTTGTCCTCATTATTTCGATTTTATCGAAAAGTAAGGCATTTTATATTGCAGGTTTAGTCCCACTTTTTCCTACCTTTGCTTTAATTGCTCATGTGATTGTTTATCAGCAAAAAGGGGCGGAGGCATTACAAAAAACGGCTCTGTTTGGTCTATGGTCACTTATTCCCTATGCCATTTATTTAGTTGCTGTTTATGTGCTGGCAACACGCATGTCGATGTGGTCTTGTCTAGGATTAGCAACTCTATGTTGGGTCGTGGCTGCGGCAGGTTTGATTTATGGCTGGCAGTTATTTCAGCATTAAAAGATTAAGAGAAATCCCTTAATCTTTTAAATTGAACTATTTTTATGAATGCTCAACAACACGGGTTTTGAGCATACCTTCAACTAAATTAATCATCTTTTGGCGAGAAAGAATTCGGGGTAATTGAGACGTTAAATAATTTCTACATCCCACCACAACCGTTGATTTATTCTTATCTAATGCTTTAACCGTTGCAGACACAACGTCCTCAACTGTAGAGCTTTTCATACCACTCGTATCGGCATTTGCGACCTGAGTAAAATTGGTTTGGGTATTGCCCGGACAAACCGCCAGAAATTTAACTCCTGAAGAGCCGTATTCTCCTGCAAGAGCCTCAGTAAATTGCAATACATAAGATTTAGTTGCCCCATACACAGCAATATAAGGCAGAGGTTGAAACGCACCTGTAGATGAAATATTAATCATGATGCCTTTTTTGTTCGCAAGCATGTGGGGCAAAAATAAATAACATAAAGACGTTACACTACTGATATTTAGCGTAATCATTTCTTGATAAATAGATACAGATTGATCTAGAAATTTAGTCCATTTACCAAATCCTGCGTTATTAATTAAAATCTCTACCGATAATTTTCTAGCTTGCACTTCATCAAATAAGTTTTGAGCTGAATTGGGTTGAGCTAAATCTAAGACGATCACCTCAACATTCACGTTATATTTTTTTTTAAGTTCATCGGCTAAATCAGTCAGTTTCTGCTCAGAGCGTGCCGTTAAAATGAGATGAATTCCTAAAGACGCAAGTTCTTGAGCATAGGCTTTGCCTATTCCTGAAGATGCGCCTGTAATTAATGCTGTTGAATTTTTAAATGAAGAAAGGTGAGTGCTCATTTTATTGGTCCGTAATAAAAGAAGCTATTACCATAAACCTTGTCCCTAAGGGCAGAGTCAAGCACTCATTTTGAAAGCTATTTTCAAATTTTAATAAACTGTTTTAAGCAGAAATCTTATTGGTAATATAAGTTTGAATAATCTCATCTTCTAGTTGTTTTAAATCTTTTTGCAAACGGCTTAAATCTTCTTTCTGCTCAATAATTTGTTGGTTCTTTTTCTGAATAAGCTGCTGTGCAATTTCTACAGGAAAACGATTATTTTTATATTTTAAAGCTGACAGGTCATAAAGCTCGGAAAGGCTAAATCCAACAGCTTGTGCAAGGCGAATCATCTTAACCGATTGAACATCAATCTCTTCATAAATACGATAATTGCCTTTTCTTTTTGCGACTGGCAGTAAGCCTAATTTCTCATAATGCCGAATGGCTTTAGGAGTGGCACCAGTCAAAGCCGCTAATTCGCCGATATACATATCTGTCTCGTATTTTATTGAAAATCGATCAGGCTATTAAGTGCACTGACCGATTCTTTTGAAGTTTTAAATCTGATCTAAACCTAACCATTGTCTTTGGTGGTAGGCACTGTCCCAAAATAACCATTCAAGTTTTGCACCCATGGTGTAAGCGGCATGCATTTTTTCTAAAGTGTCGGCATCACAACGTGCGGCAACTTTATCTACCGTCGCAATCACATTACGAACAGCTGTATGGAACTCTTCACCTGCATAGGTATCAATCCATGCTTGGTAAGGGTTATTCGGAATTGATTTATTTACAATATCTTTGCCAACTTCGGCATAAATCCAGAAGCAAGGTAAAAGCGCAGCAAGTACAACGGGGTAGCTTTCAGACCAAGCAGTTGCTGTTAAAAATGAAGTGTAGTGGTGGCCTGCCAAAGTTAATGGTGTATTTTTAAATTCTTCTTTGGTTACTCCAAAGTTTTTCATGAAGTCATCATGCAAACTACGCTCCACCACAATCGCAATTTTAGCTGCATCTGAAAATTGCATAATATCGTCAGCCTCAAAGGCCTTTGCTGCTGCAACAGCAAGCACACGACCATAGGCCACTAAATATTGAGCATCTTGAATAACATAATGACAAAAAGCTTCTTTATCTAAAGTACCGTTAGCAAGTTCCTGATTAAAAGGCAGGTCTAGAATTTTCTGATATAAATTTAAATTACGTTGCCAAAGTTCTTGAGAAAAAAGCATAAAAACATTCCATTTAAATTAAGACAGCTGAACCAGATTTTAAATCAATTTTAAAATACAAAAATAATAATGATAGATATATCGAAAGAAAATATTTAATGCGATTAATGAGTTAATTAAATATTATAAATTTCTTTATTAAACAGAGAGATAAAGTAACGGGAATAACGGCACAAAACAACATCGTTTTGTGGTTAATTATCGATATAATAGCGACGGTTTTTAAGAAAGATTAAATTTATTCTTGGTATAGGTCTGATCCATGAAGCATTTCCGATTTTCGATATTTTTTACGGTGGTGTGTTTAGCACTATCCGCGTATTGGGGTTTTACCCATGGACCTGAAGCGGGCGTGTCTACCATGCTTAAAGCTTTAACAATTACGGCCATTTTAGCTGTAATGGAGGTCTCTTTATCTTTTGACAATGCTGTCGTAAATGCATCGGTTCTACGTAACTGGGATCCGTTCTGGAAAATGCTCTTTTTAACGGTAGGTATTTTAATCGCCGTTTTTGGTATGCGTTTAATTTTCCCGGTGGCGATTGTTGCCGTGACTGCGGATATGGGAATGATTGAAGTAGCTAAATTGGCACTCAATGATCCGAAAACCTATTCTGAACGTTTAATGGCACATCACGCTGAAATTTCGGCTTTTGGTGGAACATTCCTATTACTGGTATTCTTAAACTTCTTCTTTGATGAAGAAAAAGAAACCCATTGGTTCAGATGGCTTGAAGCTAAACTTTCTAGTTTAGCAAGCGTACCAGCAATGTCTGTCTTTATTGCTCTAATTGCGATGTTAATTATGGCAGCAAATGTTGATGAGTCGCAGCGTCTTGTGGTGACTATGGCTGGTATTTGGGGCATTGTGGTTTATATTGGCGTTGAAGTATTAAGTCATATGTTAGGTGGTGAGCCTGAAATTGACGAAGATGGCAATGCTATTATGAAAGATGGATCAGGCGCTGCTTCTGGCGTAGTTAAAGCAGGTATAGGTGGTTTCTTATATCTTGAAGTATTAGATGCATCGTTCAGTTTTGATGGTGTGATAGGTGCTTTTGCAATTACTAGCGACGTTGTTGTGATTATGCTAGGTCTTGCAATCGGTGCTATTTTTGTCCGTTCAATGACAGTTTATCTTGTAGAAAAAGGTACGCTAGATGCTTATGTGTTCTTAGAACATGGTGCGCATTATGCGATTGGTGCTTTAGCATTCATTATGATTGCAAGTGGTACAGGCGTACATGTACCAGAAGTTGTTACTGGTTTAATTGGTGTAGCGTTTATTGTTTGGGCGGTTATTGCTTCAATTCAATATTCAAAGCGCGAGCAACAGTCGCCTTAAGCTAATTTTCAGTAAAGTTCGATAGAATGAAGAGGCTAAATGCCTCTTTATTTTTTTAAGCCCAAATCGTTATTTTAAATAAGGTGTTCCGTATTTTTAGAAACGAATCGGCTTATAATTTACCTAGTTTGATAACGTGTATTGATATGATGAATGCTTTGGAACGTCGCTCAACTTTTGCCTTAAGTAGTATTTTCGCACTACGCATGTTGGGCTTGTTCATGATTATTCCTGTCTTTTCTGTAGTTGGACAGTCATATCAATATGCGACTCCAGCACTCATTGGTTTGGCTGTAGGTGTCTACGGCTTAAGCCAGGCGATTTTGCAAATTCCATTTAGCTTATTGGCAGACCGTTTTAGCCGTAAACCGCTTGTGGTATTTGGTCTATTACTGTTTGCGATTGGTGGGGCAATTGCAGGTTTATCCGACACCATTTATGGTGTAATTATTGGCCGTGCTATCGCTGGTGCTGGTGCAGTTTCAGCTGTAGTCATGGCGCTTTTAGCCGATGTGACGCGCGAAGAGCAGCGTACTAAAGCCATGGCTGCTATGGGCATGAGTATTGGCCTGTCTTTTGTGGTGGCTTTTAGCCTTGGGCCTTGGCTCACAAGCCTCGTCGGTATTTCGGGCTTATTCTTTGTCACGACCATTATGGGCTTGATTGCGATTGCGATGTTATTGCTTGTACCTAAAGTCACTCGCCATCATCGTAATTATCAGCAAGGCTACATGGCACAGCTTAAGCAAGTCATTCAAATGGGTGATTTAAACCGTTTACACGTTTCGGTTTTTGCATTGCATTTATTGCTGACAGCCATGTTTATTTATGTGCCTTCACAGCTCATCGAGTTTGCGCATATTCCTTTGGCGAGCCATGGTTTGGTGTATTTGCCGCTGTTAGTCATTAGCCTGTTCTTTGCATTTCCAAGCATCATCATTGCTGAAAAATATCGCAAAATGCGCGGGATTTTCTTAACAGCAATTACAGGGATTATTGCAGGTTTGCTGCTGCTCATATTTGGTTATCAATCCAAATATGTATTACTTGCAGGTCTAGGTATTTTCTTTATTGCATTTAATGTGATGGAGGCTTTATTGCCTTCTTGGTTGTCGAAGTCTGCTCCAATTCAGTCAAAAGCAACGGCTATGGGTGTAAATGCCAGTAGTCAGTTTTTAGGCGCTTTTTTTGGTGGCACGCTAGGTGGTCAATTATTGATGTTACATAATACTGCGATTGGATGGAGTGTCTTAGCAGGGATTGCTATAATATGGTTGCTAATTAGTTTTGGTTTAGCTCAGCCGCGGTATTTGTCATCGATTGTGTTGCCATTGCCGCAAGTGCAACAGGTGAATGAGTGGACCACACAGCTATTGGCAATTCGTGGTATCGAAGAAGTTGTGGTGATGCCTGACCAGCAAGTTGCTTATATTAAAGTCGATAAACAGTCTCTAGATGATGCTGCGCGACGTGATTTAACGCAGTTGTTCGGTAAAGAGGTAGCCATTTAAGCATAACTCTTATAAAGTAAAACATAGAAATGTATAGGATGAAGACAGCTAATGCGTGGTGTAAATAAGGTTATTTTGGTTGGTACTTTGGGTCGTGATCCTGAAACAAAAACTTTTCCAAATGGGGGCTCGTTGACCCAATTTTCAATCGCGACAAGTGAAGCTTGGACTGATAAAAATACTGGTGAACGTAAAGAACAAACAGAATGGCACCGTATTGTTTTGCATAACCGTTTAGGGGAAATTGCTCAGCAGTTCTTGCGTAAAGGTTCTAAGGTTTATATTGAAGGTTCACTACGTACACGTCAGTGGACAGACCAAAATGGCCAAGAGCGTTACACTACAGAAATCCGTGGCGACCAGATGCAAATGTTAGATGCTCGTCAACAAGGTGAACAAGGTTTCGCTGGTGGTAATGATTTTAACCAACCACGTTTTAACGCACCTCAACAAGGTGGTAATGGTTATCAAAACAATAACAACCAAGGTGGCGGCTACGGCCAAAACAGCGGTGGTTATGGTAGCCAAGGTGGTTTCGGTAATGGTGGAAGCAACCCTCAAGCGGGTGGTTTTGCGCCTAAAGCTCCGCAACAACCAGCTTCTGCACCAGCTGATTTAGACGACGATTTACCATTCTAATCAAAGTTTCAAAAAAGGCGAGTTTATCTCGCCTTTTTTATTACTCAATTCCAAGCAAACGTATAAGTGCCGTGCCGGCAGCTGCCAAGCAAATCACCAATAAAAGCGGTACTTTTTTCCAAACCAAGAACAGTGCTAAGCCAACACCAAATATACGCGCGAATCCCGCAAAATGTTGACCTTCAAAAAATGTTGTCGTCACTGCAATCGCACAGAGCAAAACAGTCGCACCGTTTGAGAGTAAAACTTGGTATTTTTCAGAAAAAGAGAACTTGGCACCCAAATGAAAACCAGCGAAACGAATCCCATACGTTCCAAGTGCTAGCAAGCCTATACCTAAAATAATTAGTAATTGTTGACTCATTTCTTTCTACCAAATATCAAGCCAAAAAGTGAAATCAGAATTGGAAGCCCTGAGGCCAAAAAGGGCGTGGTGATCAGCGCTAAAGTTGATCCGGCAAATGCAGCTTTTCGAGTGGTTTTATTCTTTAAAGCATTAAAAGTAAGTGCAATTAAAATCGCGGGGAAAATGGCATCTAAGCCGAATGTTTTTGGGTCTGGAATAGCACTTCCAATGAAATAACCCGTCGTTACACCCAGTGGCCAACTGAGCATAATGCATATACCACATAACCAGTAAGCAGCCTTTTTTGTTTCAAAATCGGGCTGTGCCATACCAAACAAAACGCTTTCATCGTTCATGATATGAGCCCCGAAATATCGAGAATATTTGCCACGGATTAGTTCATTGACCGCAATACCAAAAGGTAGATGTCTTAAATTGACGAGTAGTCCTGCAATCGCAGCTGCAATTGGGCTACCACCTACAGCCAAGAAACCAATAAAAATAAATTCAGCAGTTCCTGCGAGCACAAACACGGATAGACAAAGCGGGATCCAGAGCGCTAAGCCATAACTTGCAGCGAGTGAACCTAAAGACATACCAACGACACTCGTCGCTAGACATACAAAGAAAATCGAGCGGGTAGTGTCTTTACTTAGTTTTTTAATCAAAGAGTATGTGGACATAGCATGATATAACGAACGATTTTCCATTATAATGAATAAGTCTGATCGTTTTGTCAAAACGAACGATCGTTTTTTTTATAGAACGGATGTGGTGAATGTCTCAGCCAATTGAAATTATTGCCAAAGGTTTAACGCGTGAACGTCAAAGAGCAGGGCTTTCGTTGGCAGAGGTTGCTCGTCGTGCAGGTGTTGCTAAATCTACATTGTCACAATTAGAGGCAGGGCAAGGTAACCCTAGCATTGAAACCTTATGGGCACTTTGTGTTGCACTAAATATTCCATTTGCAAGGTTGATGGAAGAACCGAGTAATCAGGTACAAGTGATTCGCTGTGGTGATGGGCCAACAGTGAGCTCTGAGATTGCCAATTACAAAGCAATTTTGTTAGCGACTTGTCCGCCACATGCCCGTCGAGATGTGTATTTACTGATTGTTGAGCCGGGCGAAGACCGTCTTTCAGAGCCGCATCCAGTTGGTTCTGTGGAGCATATTATTGTGGTTGAAGGTAAAGCTTTAGTGGGCTTAATTGATGAAGCTGTTGAGCTTGGAGTTGGAGACTATATTTGTTATCCAGCTGACCAGAAACATATATTTAGAGCATTAGAAACTGGTACAAAAGCATTATTAATTTCTGAACAAAACTAAAGAAATTCAATCTGATTAAAATAAAAACTAAAAGCCATTTACCAGCATCCCCTACAAAAAGGGCCAATTTTGCGTATAAATTTTGCAATTGGCTCTCTCTTTTATTCCAAAAATGGCTCTCGTTTCTTGAGTGCCGAAACGACAAATTAAAGCTATTGGAAGTATGCATACGGAAGCGCCGGATAAGCTCAGTGAATTTTCTGTTTTAGGAATTGGGCAGAACGGCTAAATTTTTAGGGGATATTTTTTGGCTTCGGAGGATTTCCGAGACTAGCCGATATCCTCCATATATTAAGGAAAATGATATGGCAGCTCATCAAAATGGTTCTGAAGCCAATCACTCCCAAAGTTTAAAACATGGACTCAAATCACGCCACTTAACGATGATCTCGATTGCAGGGGTTATTGGTGGTTCTCTATTCGTGGGCTCAGGCAGTATTATTTACAATACTGGACCTGTAGTTTTCTTGACTTACGCTTTAGGTGGTCTACTCGTTTGGTTCATCATGCGTATGTTAGGCGAGATGGCCGTTTTAAACCCTGATAGTGGCTCTTTTTCAACTTATGCTGACCGTGCGATTGGCCGTTGGGCAGGTTTCTCAATTGGCTGGTTGTACTGGTGTACACTGGCCATGCTCATGGGGTGGGAAGCTTATGTGGCAGGTAAAATTCTAAACAATTGGTTCCCGTTTATACCGATCTGGGTCTATATGGTCGTAGTGATTGGTGCACTGGTTGTCGTTAATTTACAAAACGTGAAAAACTATGGTGAATTTGAGTTTTGGTTCGCCCTCATCAAAGTCATCGCGATTGTTATTTTCCTTGTGATTGGTAGTTTAGCCATCATGCATTTGTGGCCTTGGGGTAATCCAGCTGCTTCTGGTATTAGTAATTTAACTTCTCAAGGCTTTATGCCAAATGGCGGCTCATCCGTTATCACAGCTTTGCTTGGAGTCATGTTTGCCTACATTGGTGCTGAAATTGTTACGGTAGCGGCAGCAGAGTCGGCAAATCCATCGAAAGAAATTCGTAAAGCATCAAACTCGGTGGTTTGGCGAATTATTTTATTCTACGTTGGTTCAATGTTCGTTGCGGTATGTTTGATTCCCCACAACAATGAACTTTTGAAAGATTCAACTTGGGGAACCTATAGCGTAACGTTGTCTGCACTAGGCATTCCTGGCGCGCGCCATATCGTAAACTTCGTGGTTCTAACCTCAGTATGTAGTTGCTTTAACTCAGCTCTTTATACGTGTTCACGTATGTTGTTCTCTTTAGCTAAACGTGGTGATGCACCGAAAAGTTTTGGCTCTGTAAACAGTAAAAGTAGTCCTTGGGTAGGCGTGATTGTGTCATGCTTCTTCTCTGTGATTGCCGTAGTTTTAACTGCAACCGAGAGTATGAATGTTTATGACTTTTTCATGTTAACAACAGGTGCAGCAACACTGTATGTTTACCTGACTATTGCTTATTCTCAGCTTCGTATGCGTAAAAAGTTAGAGGCTGAAGGCGTGAAAATTGACTTTAAAATGTGGATGTTCCCTTATCTAACTTATGTGGTGATCTTTGCAATTATTGGTGCAATTCTTACCATGTTGATTGAAGGCACCTATTTTAAAGAAGTGATTTACACCACAGCGCTGTTCGGCATTATTGTGTTCTTCGGTTTGCTGTCTGAAAAGCTAGGTTGGGGTAAAGATCGTAGAGCGACCCATTTAACTCATAGTCATGAAGAAAAGTTAGTTTAAATTTTTAAATAGAAAAGAGCCTCACTGTGAGGCTCTTTTTTTGTTTGTTTTGATACGAGAGAATAGTTAATTCAGCGTAGGTACGCCTGCTTCACGTAAGCATTGAAGCAAGACCCCAAAAGCCATCACCATATCTTTTTCATTTACACAGGCAAAGCCCATGAGCAGTCCACGTTCGGCATGTGCATGCGACTGCATGTAGTATTGTGAAAGAGGGCGAACTTTAACACCACGTTCAAGTGCTGTGGCTGCAATGGCGACATCATCGCAAGAGTTTGGTAGTTTTAAAACCAGATGTAATCCTGCCGCTTCATCATATTCATGAATAAATTCGGGACCAAGATAACGTTGAATTAAGCTCACCAAGTAGTCGCGGCGCTTGCCATAAAGTAGGCGCATACGGCGAATATGTGCTTCATAATGGCCTTCACGAATAAATTCAGCTAGGGCTTTTTGCTCAAGCAAGTGCCCACCACGATAAAGCTCGGCTGCCACAATGCGTAATGGCGAGAATAACGGCTTAGGTACGACTAAATAACCAATTCTTAATGATGGATAAATAGTTTTACTAAACGTGCCCATGTACAGCACAGGCGCATCATTTTCTAAACCTTGTAAAGATGGATAAGGCTGACCCGAGAAACGGAACTCACTGTCATAGTCATCTTCGACAATCCAGCTATTGTGCTGACGGGCAATCTCAATCAATTTACGTCGGCGGTTTAGGCTTAAATGAGAGCCAAGCGGATATTGGTGTGAAGGTGTGACAAAAATGAGTTTAGGCGGCTTTGCTGGATTTTCCTCAGGAATAATACCTTCAGCATCGACAGGCATCGGTTGAATATCGAGACCATTTATACGTAACGTATTACGCATTCCCCAATAAGCAGGATCTTCAATCCAGATTTTATCTCCCATATCACTGAGCGCACGCGAGACTAAGTCGATCGCTTGGTGGATGCCTTCGGTAATAATAATCTGGTCTGCATCGCACTGGACTGAACGCGCAACACGTAAGTAATCTGCCAATGCACTTCGAAGCTCAATACAGCCACCAGCATTGCTATAAATCAGGCGATTAATGTCGGGTTCGCGGCTCAAGCGTGCTTGAATACGACTAAAAATATGATGCGGAAACTCAGTCACATCTGGTGCTCCCGGCACAAAAGCTCCCCATTGATGCGGCGATGCTGCGGCATAGCCTAATAAGTTCGAGCCACGCTGTGAGAGGGCATAAGAGTTTTGAACTTTCGGGCTTGAAACTACTTTTTTCTTGTTTTGTGTATTTAAAAAACTCTCTGGTAATTTTTCGGCAACCCATGTGCCATGTCCTGTCCGTGCTTCTAAATAGCCTTCAGCTTGTAGTTGTTCATAGGCACTAAGCACCGTATTTCTTGAAACATGAATTTCACTGGCTAAGTCGCGTGACGCAGGTAGACGAGTCTTGGGCTGGATGACTCCATCAATAATGGCACCACGCAGGCAACGGAAAAGGCGTTGATGTAGTTTCCCTTCAGTGTCCTGTTGGAGTCGTTGCAGCAAATGATCTCCAAGTAAACTACGCAATTGGCTCTCTCCTACAGTTAAAAAGTGGCTCTCGTCAGTTGGCATCAGACGAGCGAAATTACATGCATAGGCAGTCGTTGTAAAGCACCCTGAAAATTAAGCACAGGATGCAAGAAACCAAAGCTGCAACTGATGATGAAAATATGAGGGAATCAAATGGATAATCAACATTCTGCACTTAACGCACGTAAACAGCAAGCAACTCCACGTGGTGTAGGCGTGATGTGCCAGTGGTATGCGGAAAAAGCTGAAAATGCTACGCTTTGGGACAAGGAAGGCAACCAATTTATCGACTTTGCTGGTGGTATTGCTGTTTTAAACACAGGCCATCGCCACCCTAAAGTCATTGCAGCGGTGACTGAGCAACTCACTAAATTTACGCATACTGCCTATCAAGTAACACCATATGAAAGCTATGTGGCTTTAGCTGAACGTATTAATGAACGCGCGCCAATTGCTGGTCCTGCAAAGTCTGCTTTTTTCACTACAGGTGCAGAAGCAGTTGAAAATGCGGTGAAGATTGCTCGTTCTTATACAGGTCGTCACGGCATTATCACTTTCGGTAACGGTTTCCACGGTCGTTCATTTATGACGATGGCAATGACAGGTAAAACGGCTCCTTACAAACGTGATTTCGGCGTAATGCCAGCGGGTGTTTTCCATGCACGTTACCCAGTGCCTGCTAAAGGTATTTCAGTAGACGCGGCAATTGAAAGCGTTGAAGATATTTTCAGTGAAGATATTGCACCACATGATGTTGCTGCAATTGTGCTTGAGCCAGTACAAGGTGAAGGCGGTTTCAATGTTGTGCCAGCTGAGTTCTTAAAACGTTTACGTTCAATTTGTGACAAGCACGGCATTTTATTGGTTGCTGACGAAGTACAATCAGGTTTTGCCCGTACTGGTAAATTGTTTGCAATGAACTATTACGAGACTAAAGCAGACCTCATCACTATGGCGAAAAGCTTGGGCGGCGGCTTCCCAATTTCAGGTGTTGTTGGCCGTGCAGAAGTGATGGATGCACCAAACCCAGGTGGACTAGGCGGTACTTACGCAGGTAGCCCGATTGCGGTTGCAGCTGCGCACGCGGTGATTGATGCGATTGAAGAAGAAAACTTATGCGACCGTGCAAATGAATTAGGTGCAGAGCTGGTTGTTGCACTTAAAGATATTCAACAAGCAACAGGTGACATCGTAACTGATATTCGTGCATTAGGTTCAATGGTTGCAGTAGAGCTTGAAACGGCTGAACAAGCAAAAGTTGTACAAAACTATGCAATGGAAAACGGGTTGTTACTTCTTACTTGTGGTAAATACGGTAATGTAATTCGTTTCTTATATCCATTAACCATTCCTGCTGAGCAATTCCGTCAAGGTCTTGATATCTTGAAACAAGGTTTTGCGACACTAAAAGCAGGTAGTGCAAAAGCAATGGAGCAATCTGCATGATTCAAAATAATTTGCAGTATTTATTAAAACATCCTGATATTTCATTAGAAGCACCTGCTTCAAATGATTATATCAAGGTTAATGATGCTGCTACGGGTGAAACTTTGGCATGGGTAAAAACCTATGGCCGTGCAGGGGTTGAAGCCGCAATTAATCGTTCAGCAAAAGCGCAGACTGCTTGGAAAAAGCAAACTGCCTTGGCTCGTGCTGATGTGTTATTGGCATGGTACAACCTCATGCTTGAGCACAAAGAAAATCTGGCTCAGATTTTAACAGCTGAGCAAGGTAAGCCCTTGGCAGAAGCACGTGGTGAAATTGGTTATGCAGCATCATTCATTCGCTGGTTTGCCGAGCAAGCACGCCGTGTTGATGGTGAAGTATTAACACCGACCTTGCCAAACCAACGTTTGCTCGTGATTAAACAAGCGATTGGTGTTACTGCTGCAATTACGC
This sequence comes from Acinetobacter sp. AOR43_HL, assembly GCF_027854635.1. Lineage (NCBI taxonomy): Bacteria > Pseudomonadati > Pseudomonadota > Gammaproteobacteria > Moraxellales > Moraxellaceae > Acinetobacter > Acinetobacter sp. AOR43_HL. The sequence goes on along the minus strand of NZ_JAKTHX010000032.1, from coordinate 168,268 downwards.
CGTGGAACTTTCCTGCTGCCATGATTACGCGTAAAGCAGGTCCAGCGATTGCTGCGGGTTGTTCAATGTTGGTTAAACCAGCAGAGCAAACGCCGTTAACCGCTTATGCGCTTGAAGTATTGGCATTACAGGCAGGTTTACCAGCTGATGTTTTAATTAACATTAGTGGTGATGCGGTTGAAGTGGGTAAAACCCTATGTGAAAGTGATATTGTTCGTAAGTTAAGCTTCACAGGTTCAACCCAAGTGGGTCGTATCTTGATGCAGCAATGTGCGCCAACCATTAAAAAACTTTCACTTGAACTCGGTGGTAATGCACCAGTTGTGGTATTTGATGATGCCAACCTTGAACAAGCCGTTCAGGGCATCATGGCAAGTAAATATCGTAACAGCGGTCAAACCTGTGTGTGTGCTAACCGTATTTATGTTCAAGATGGCATTTACGATGCGTTGGCAGAGCGTTTGGTTGAAGCTGTGTCTAAGCTTAAAGTTGGCGATGGCCGTCAAGAAGGTTCAACTCAAGGGCCTTTAATTGATGAAGATGCGATTGCTAAAGTGCAGTCTCATATTGCTGATGCTACTGAGAAAGGTGCGACAGTTCGTATTGGTGGTCAACGCTCGGCACTTGGTGGCACATTCTTTGAACCGACTGTGTTAACTGGCGTAACGCAAGACATGAAAGTGTCTAAAGAAGAAACTTTTGGTCCGCTTGCCCCATTGTTCCGCTTTAAAACTGAAGATGAAGCAGTGGCAATGGCGAACGATACCGAGTTTGGTTTAGCTGCTTATTTGTTTACTCAAAGCACAGCTCGTCAATGGCGAGTAGGGGAGGCACTTGAGTACGGTATGGTCGGCATTAACACGGGCGCGATTTCAAATGAAGTTGCTCCGTTTGGTGGCGTAAAACAGTCAGGTCTAGGTCGTGAAGGTTCAAAATTCGGCATCGAAGAATATGTCGAAATGAAATATCTCTGCGTAGACTTATCTGAGTAAGGAATAAAGCGAGTTCGTTTTGTTCTGAACGAAAACATACAGTTATGCTGTATGTGATGTTTCACAAAAAACCGGTCATGCCCATTCATGACCGGTTTTTTATTTTAAGTCGATAGATAGCCATCACGACTTTCAGGCAAACGCCTGAGTTCATCAATCAGCGTTTCAATAAGTTTTTCAACCACAAGACGTTGGCCTTTTCTCGAAACATAAACCAATTGCAGCGTACCAATATTCGACTTCCAGTCAGGAAGAATATGGATAAGCGTACCTTTACGAATTTCAGATTCGACGGTTAAAAAAGGAAGGTCGGCAATGCCTAAGCCATCCATCACGGCATAATACACACCAGCCAAATCATTACTTTTGATTCTTGGTTGATAGGGCACATCAACCGATTCGCCGTTACGAATATTGCATAAATGCCAAATAGGATTTTGCTTTTGCGTACCTAAGCTAATACTTGGAAAGTCCTGTAATTCTGAATAATTTTCAATGATCCGACCTTGAAGTAATTCAGGCGAAGCCACCAAACAATGATCGGTTTTAATCACATCACGAACAATTAAATTCGAATCTTCATTGGGTTCAAAATTGGTACGAATCGCGAGGTCGATATCATCATGCAAAATATCTACTCGACGGCTTGTTAGCTCGAGTGCGATCTCAACTTTGGGGTAGGTTTTTAAAAACTGATTTAAAATTTTTCTAATTTGAAAATGCATCATCAGAGGTGGGCAACTTACTTTGACCAATCCTTGAGGCTCACTTTTTTGCTTTAATAACACGTTTTCTGCACATTCAACTTGAGTAATAATCTTGCAGCATTCCTCATAAAACTCTTGGCCTAAATCGGTCACCTTAAAATGACGTGTTGTCCTTTGAATCAGGCTGACATTACATTTATTTTCAAGGTCAATAATGCGTCGGCTGAGCTTAGATTTACTAATATTTTCGGCTTCACTAGCTGCACTAAAGCCGCCGTGTTTTACGACTAAATAGAAATAATAAAAATCATCAAAAGAACTTATCAATGTCCGATCAATCCATTTAAATTTAAGATTAGAGCGCTTAAGCACTCTAATCTTGGCAATTGAACTTATTTTTGGCTAGTGTTGTGATTGTAGCTTGAAATCAGGTTACGGTAGTCAGGAATGTGATTTGAGAACAATGTACCCAAACCTTCGATGTCGTTACGCCAGTCACGGTGTAATTCACATGCCATACCAAACCACGTCATAAGCTGAGCACCTGCTTTTGACATACGGTCCCAAGCAGCATCACGTGTTAATTCGTTGAAAGTACCAGAAGCATCAGTAATCACAAATACTTCAAAGCCTTCTGCGAGTGCAGATAAAGCTGGGAATGCCACACAAACCTCAGTTACCACACCTGCAATAATTAGTTGTTTTTTACCTGTCGCTTTAACCGCTTTTACGAAGTCTTCATTGTCCCATGCATTGATTTGGCCTGGACGAGGGATGAACGGCGCATCTGGATGAATCTCTTTTAACTCAGGAACTAAAGGACCGTTTGGACCAGTTTCAAAACTGGTTGTCAAAATCGTTGGAAGGTTGAAGTATTTTGCTGCATTCGCAACAGCAAGTACGTTGTTTTTAAATTTATCTGGATCGATATCTCGAACTAAAGAAAGCAAACCTGCTTGGTGGTCAACTAAAAGAACCGCAGCATTATCCTTGTCTAAACGCACGTAATCTTGAGCCATTTTTTATGTCCTCGTGTTATCAAAATAAATAATCAAAAATTATTGAGTAGGTCGTTATTGCCTAAAATTATGCTAGTTGAGTTTTATGTCGTGATTAAGTCTAAAAAATAGGATTAAGAATTTTAAAAATAGGACGATCTTAAAAAGAGCACATTAAATTCTATGATTGTCTCATAGATGAAATAATGTGTTGCTAATCCTGATCTATAAACTGCAATTATTGAGGCGTAAAATCAATACCAGTTCAAGAAAATCCTACATATATAGGAGAGATCATATGAAGAAATTTCTTGGTGCATATCAAAATAACCACATGCATTGGGTGGGTGATGGTTTCCCTGTATATAACCTATTCTCTTATGACCGTTTAGGCCAAACCCTAAGCCCATTTTTGCTACTCGATTATGCAGCGCCTTATACATTCTCGCCAACGACTGAACAGCAAGGCGTAGGTTCGCATCCTCACCGTGGCTTTGAAACAGTGACCATCGCCTACCAAGGTGAGGTGACTCATAAAGATTCAAGCGGCGGCGGCGGAACCATTAAAACTGGTGATGTACAGTGGATGACTGCGGGCGCAGGCGTGTTGCATGAAGAATTCCATTCTCCTGAATTTGCAGAGCATGGTGGTCTGTTTGAAATGGTGCAATTGTGGGTAAATTTACCTGCTCATTCAAAAATGACGCCTGGAAAATACCAAGCGATTGAAGCGAAAGATATTCCAGACATTGCACTAGACGAGCACGGTAGTCATTTACGTGTGATTGCAGGTGAATATGCAGATGCAAAAGGTGCTGCAACTACATTTAGTCCATTAAATGTATGGGACGGTAAATTGGTTAAAGGCCAAAAACATACCCTCTATGTACCTGAAGGTCACACCACGCTTGTTGTGATATTAGATGGCGCGGTTGTTGTTAATGATGCAAATCGTCTTGAAGGTAAAACCGTTGCGATTTTGTCTCGTGAGGGCGTTGAGTTTAGTTTAAATGCAGAAGAAGACACTAAATTCTTAGTGTTGACTGGACAACCACTCAATGAACCAATCGAAGGTTATGGTCCATTCGTAATGAATACCAAAGCTGAGATTATGGAAGCGATTAATGATTTTAATCGTGGAAAATTCGGTTCAATCATGCAAGAAGCATAAATTGCCGAATTGCATTTGAATAACCTCTAAAAACAAAGTAATAAAAAGCCCGCTATCAAGTGTGAATAGCGGGCTTTTTCGCTGTAAAGATTCTGTTTTTATGATGGTTTTCATTGTTGTTGCGGCATTGTTTTATGTGATTTGCTTCTCATTATTATGAGTTAATAATATATTAAAAAAAGATTCTTGTAAAACAAATGATATAAAAATAGTTAAATTATCTTATTTTATTTAAAAGATTTTTTTTAAATTTTTAAAAAATATAGATTTTTATACACTCATCCTCTTTTGTAAAATTTTATGAAAAACTTTTGGGCGGATCTGTTAAATTTTTTCTATATAAATTGATGCAAAAAATAAAAATCTGGTAGTTTTTAATACGGTGTTTTTTTAGGGTATGAGTGATAATCAAAAAAATTCTCGAAAAATGGGACATCATTTTGAATATCGCAATTATTGGCAGTGGAATGGCAGGGCTTGCGGCAGCAAGAATTCTGAAAGATGCAGGGCATACGATCACGATATTTGAAGCACTTCCTGGCCGGGGAATGGATAGCCATAGCATTGAGTTCGATGGTGGAATTATTGATGCACCGCTACGTGTGATGAATCCTCACTTATGGAAAAATACACTTAGCCTTGCTGCTCATTTAGGCATTAAAACTTTCCCAGTTCGTACTTATATGTCTTGTAGCTGGTTATTCGAAGATCGTACGGAAACATGGTTAACGACTTCTCGTAGCCGTATTGGTAATTTCCCGATTATTAATAACCGTAAAGGCATCCAGCAATATGGCTGGCGTCTTGTGAAAGGGATGTTGCAATTAAAAACTGCGATTCACCAGTTTTTCAAATCTAAAAATCAAGATATTACCCTCGCTGAATTTATTAATCAGAACGATATTGAAGAAGTATTCTGGCATGGGGTGGTCATGCCGGTGCTCTACACAATCTGTACATGTAATCCAAAAACAATTGGCGATTGGCCTGCAAAAAACTTACTTGAGTTTTTACGTCACTTAACTGATGGCGACATGTTGTTGCGCATGAAAGGTGGCACACCAGCATTTGTAGATAGCTTGATTAAAGGTATCGATATCCATAGCGGATCGGCAATTAAGAAAGTTGAGCAACAAGGCGAAAAAGTACTGGTTGAAAACAGCCAAGGTGAACAGAACTTATTTGATCGAGTGATTGTTGCAACGCCAACCTCTAAAATCGATGAGTTTTTAAATCCTGAACAGTTTGCAGAAGATATGAACCTGCTTAAGCAATTCCGCTTTGAGCAAGGCGATCTTGTCATTCATACCGATGCGACCGTCATGCCACCACGCCGTAAGGACTGGTCAGTTCTGAGCTACATGATGGACCGTAAGTTTACGCGTCAGCAGTTTACAGTTTGGATGAATGCGGTTGAGCCAACACTCGTGGGTAAAAATCCTGTATTCCAAACTTGGCGTCCAGTGGTTGATATTGACCCTAAAAAAGTTATTTCAAAAGTGACTTTAACGCGTGCAGTTGTAGACTCACAAACGGTTGCTTTAAACAAAGAATTGCAACAACGTCATTTAGACCCAAGCCGTAAAGTATTCTACTGTGGTTCATGGTCGTGTGATGGCTTGCCAATTTTAGAGTCAGCAGTGACTTCTGCCATGCATATTGCTGAAATTTTAGGTGCACCTTTACCATTTGTAGGCTTAAAACCTAAGGTGGAAGTTGCCCCAGAACTCGGCTACTAAAATTGTGAAAACAAAAGTTCGAGCAGCTCTCTCTCGATTCATTCCTCATAAATATGCAATTGATGCATCAAGCTTAGGGGATGATCAAGAGCTTGCTTGGACAAATTTGGGTTTTTGGAAAAATACTCAAAACTACCGTGAAGCTTGTTGCCAATTGGCTGACCATTTGGCACAAGCTGTCAATTTAAATTCAAAAGATCATCTCTTAGATTTAGGCTGCGGACAGGGCGCAAGTTTGTTGCACTGGTTACAGCATTATCAGCCTAAAAGCCTCAGTGCAGTTGAATTGCAAACCCAATGTGTTCATAAAATTCAAAAGCTTATTCCCGAAATAAGCCAGATTTTTTGCGGTTCATTTTTAAATTTAAAACAATTTGAATTTAAACAATACTTCGATGTGGTGATGTGTATTGATGCCGCTTATCACAGCAATTTAAATTCATTTCTAGATTCCATCGCTCCAGTTTTAAATTCAAAAGGACGATTAGGTTTTCACTACCTAATGCGTGCCGATTCATGTCAAAACATGACCACTCTACAAGAACAAAAGCATCGTTATTTACTCAAAGCAGCAAATGTCGCTTGGGATACTGTGCCAAATGAAAAAATGCTCAGAGCTACCTTGGAACAACAAGGTTTTGTCGATATTCAAATTGAAGATTTATCTGAGCAAGTGTTACTCGGTTTTTCGAAATATATTCAAAATCAACAAGGACAAAAGCAAAGCCGAGGATTGGCAAATTTTAAAATTCAAATGACTGCAAAGTTATGCCAACAACTCTACCAAAATGGATATGTACGTTATATTCAAATCACAGCAATAAAAAAATAGGATGAGCTATGTCAGCCAAATATCAAGGATCGTGTTTATGTGGAGCTGTGAGCTACCAAAGTGAAGCAGAGCCACGTTATAGCTTTAATTGCCATTGCCGAGATTGCCAAAAGGCAACAGGTTCAGCATATGCACCAATCGCTTTTTTTCACCAGTCTGAATTGAAAGTAAGTGGTGAGCTGAAATATTTTGAGACTTTGGGATCTTCTGGTCGAGCTATTAAAAGAGCATTCTGCCCGACGTGTGGTTCTCAGCTTTTTGGCTTACCTGAAATTGCACCTGAAATGATTTCAATACGTGCAGGTACGCTTGATGACCCGAGTCTCTATCAGCCTAGAGCAGAGGTGTTTGTGAGCCAAGCCTATGCATGGGATACCCTGAACCCAAACCTTAAACACTTTGAAAAAATGATAGAGAAGAGCAAGAAATAAGGCTTAATTAAAGAAGCCAAATATTGCCAAAGTACAGATTAAAGTAAAGCTGACAATGGCGAAAAATAATATGGTTTTTCTAAATTTTAGCTGAGGCATTTTACTTACAATGAAAATAAGGCATGTAAGTATGGTCACTAAAGGTTGAAAAAGATTTGATGGCAAAGTAAACATCTCGTTCATTGTTGTTTTTAAATTTATTCTAGAAATAAAGTAATAAACTCATTATATCGTTTTCTTATTTAATTGACGAACAGAACTTGTTTATAAATTCATATTTTTATTTCAATGATAGTAAATCAAGTTTTAAATTTAAAAGAACCATGTACGCTTTTTCGTACATACATTCGGGAAATTGGCGTCTTTTTATGACGTGATGAATTGCCTATGATGAACTCATCAGGAACAGGAAGTTCCGAAACGTAAAACAACAATAATAAGTTTAAGCATCAGGACGTGAGGTATTACAGGAAGTGTACCTAGTAACGAAATACGAAAAAAGCCCAACAGGATGCTGGGCTTTTTTCATTTCTTATTAACGAATTTCTTTACCGCCTAAGGCAGCACAGTTAAAAGGTGTATTCCATTTCACAGCAGTACCTGTGAGTACTGGGCGAACAATACGCCAAGGCCAGAAGCCAAATCTTTGGCTTTGGTGATAATTAATTACCACATCTGCACCATATTTACGGGCAACGGTAGCTAATTTAGGTTTTACTTCTTCAAAACCACCAAAGGTTCCTTTCGCGGCTTTAATACGTTTAATAGATTTATAGTGCTCTGCTGAAGGAGTACCCTCAATTAAGCAAATAGGTGGATTTGCAGTAGTTTGAATTTGAGGTTGAGATGTAGTTTCTTGAGCATATGTTGTTAAAGGGAATGCTAGAAATAAAGCAGGTAAAATAAAACGAAGTTTCATACTTCTCCGTATTGGTATCTTAATGAATTAAAGTTTATAAAATAGGTCTTATTTATATGACCTTATTTGGTGGCGCATTATAATGCTATCTTTTTCATATTTCTTATTTTAAAAATATATTTTTTTATAAATTAATAACGTATATTTTTCTGTTAAAACAATAAATTGGTTTTAGAAAAATATTTTGAAGCTCGAGTTTATAATAAAATTTTAGGTAAATACCTTCATTCAAAACAGTATGAATATACTATGCCTAAAACCACAGACAACAAAAAACCCCATAAATCAAATATTCATGAGGTTTAATGATGGTGCCGGCACACGGATTCGAACTGTGGACCTACTGATTACAAGTACGAACAAACGCCTATATTTTTTATATTAAAAACAATGAGTTGAGTCTAAGAGTTGATGGGAAATTCAATAAAATCAATTAGACCGTTATATTTTTGCTAAGGTATTGAAAGTTAAGGAAGGAGGTGGATGGAGGACAAAATCTCCTGCAAAATGATGATGGCTAAGTACAAGAAAAGTAACAAGCATACTGACCAATAGACCATTACAAGACCATATCTTTTGGGGTATACCATTGATGGACCGTAAACAGAAACTTGCAGAAAACTAACACTTTTCAGAGAGTACCGCAGTGGACCTTGGCTGGAGTAAGGAACTTCTAAGATGAATGAGACAGTACCGTATGCTAAACCTATTCATTTGCCATAGGAGGGTCTTGAGACTTTATCTCCCCTCAACTGAAGAATAGTAAAAAAGCAAAACACCACCTACGAAATGCATAAAGTGGAAGAAAACAAAAAAAAGCTCAACAAACAACAAAAGCCTCAAATTTTCCCCCTGACTCCTACATCATCTTTTTTTCCTGCAGCTAACAGCGCTGCTAGTGAACACCACTAGACTAGACACTAGCAAGATGCTTAGATGTAGGAAAAATTAAGGCTGATCAAATAGATAATGTGATGTATGAATAGTTGCAAGGTTAGTCAAAAGTCTCAAGCAATCACATTGAATAACAGACACAATAGGCTGCTATTCCTACGCTATTTTTTGCATAAGTAGTCGCTCTTTTCTCACAGTTATTCACCTAAGAAAATAATTGTTATCAGAGTCAATATACATTCAAGAAATTTATAGATAATTTACATTAAATAAAAATTATTTTTTGTTCAGGATTTTCTCTTATTGTTCTACTATAAGGGGAAATTTTGATTTATATTGATTTAGTATGCCTTCCGAAGAACTTCAACATCGCTATCCTCTTAATATTGGGAAAAAAATTGGTGATTTTGAGCTGTTTCAAACACAGTTAACTACGTTAAACCAGTTTTCTGAGCATGGAATTTTATCAAAAAAGGATTTTGGAAAATGGCGCACCCAAAAATGTGATGCAATAATTATTAGTCGAACTCCTTTTTTGAGAACAATAGCTATTGGCGAGGATAAGTCGACAGGAAGAATTACAAATAGAAACTGGAAAAAACTATCAAAGGATCTTTTGGAGTCAAAACTTAATCCTACGGATACAAAAATTGGTTATTTGACAGATGGTGCAACAACTTATTGGATTGCTGGTGGATTTGATGAGGTCAAATTAATTACCAGAGATGATAATAAAGCTTTACCAGTAAAAATTGATTTTAATGATAAAACTTTTGTATCGGAGTTTACATATATAGTGAATAACTATGATCCTGATTCAGGAGTAGTGAAAAGCCCTACAAATGTAAATCCGCATGCTCTAGCTAAATCAGTATGGCAAACAATTTGGCGTTTAAAGGCCGATAGACCAGAGGACTGTTTAGCTACATTTGTAGAGTTGTTTGTATATAAGTTCTTGAACGATCTGAATTTAATGCAGAGGGATCATATAGGAACTGATGTTTCGATTGATTATCTTTTATCCTTAGATAAAGAGTATTGTTTTCAATATTATATGAAAAATATACGTCCATATATAAAGCACCTTTTCCCAGAGGGAGAAGATGGATTAAGTATTATTAATGGTATTGTTTTTCAACCTACGAATAAAGATCATAACTATATTTTTCATGAGTTGTTGAAGAAATTTATTAAATTTGGGTCCTTAAAAAATACAGATCCAGAGTTTAAAACTAAATTGTATGAATCTTTTTTACAGGAAAGTGATACAACAACAACTTTTGGACAATTTTTTACTCCGAGGAAAATTGTAGGCGCTATATATGATATGGCTCAAGTGGGGCGCCTTTCACATGGAAGAGAAATTTGTGATCCAGCTAGTGGCGTGGGTGGCTTTATTCTTGAGCAAATGGCAAGGGATTTACAAGGACAATGGGTTTTATCAGATGATCAAATGGAGCCTATTCATAAGTGGAAAGCTTTAGAAATTGTTCCAAAAACAGCTATTTTAGCGAAAGCAAATGCTTTAGTGCATTGTGGTGATTTATTAGCTGATCAACCAAGTCGTGTACCAGCATTTGCAAAGTGGCTCAATGAAGTCTTTAACTGTAGATCAGATACCTCCTTGGGTGCTTTAGATGATTTATCTAAAGATAAGTATGATTTAATAATAAGTAATCCGCCTTATGTTGTTTCAGGATCTGCTGATATTGGAAAGTTGATAAATAATTCACCTGTGAGAAAAGAGTATTTTGCTCGTAAATATAGTGGAGTCGAAGGATTATTTGTTCAATTTATAGTGCAGGCATTGAAACCAAATGGGGATGCTTGGGTATTGTTACCTGAGACGTTTTTTATGAGAACTACTGATAAAGTATTACGTGATTGGGTTTATCAAAATTGTGAATTAGATCTTCTAGCTTTATTACCAGAAAGAACGTTCTTTAATACGCCAAAGAGAGTAGTAGTTGCACATTTAAAGAAAAGACCTGTGCAGCTATCCCCTGAAGCACTAAAGAAAAAGTTAGAAAAAGAAAATGTATTGCTCTTCGCTGTAAGTGAAATAGGTGAAAGTAGAGATGCTAGAAGATTACCTATTGCTGAAAATGATCTAGAAGATTTAATAACTGCATATAAGTTGCATTCTGTAGGCGCTCCTATAGATCCCAACGTGCGTAGGGCTGTTATTACACAGTCTATCAATTTATATCAAAGTAAGTCGATAAATATTCGTCATTATTGGGATAAATCAGTAGCTCAGGAGCTAGGTTTATTAACAGAAGATGAAGATCCTGTTACAGCAAAAAAAAGCTTAGACCGAAAAATGGAAAGTTTAGAATCTCTTATTGTTAAATGGCAAAAAGAACAAGCGAGTTACCCATTACCAAAAACTGTTAAAAAGTTTAAAAAGGTAAAATTAGGTCAAGAGGAAATTTTTGAACTTAGAATTGGGAAACGAGTACTAAAAAAAGATATTTATCAAAAACAAACGGGTATTCCTTTATTTAGTGCTAATGTCAGAAAAACATTTGGATTTGTAGAAGAAGCAAATGCAGGGAATTTACTGTATGGTGGCGCTTTATGGAGTATTGATAGTGATTTCGATTCTGTGGGTGTTGCTCCTGGAGAAGTTTATTCAATTACAGATCATTGTGGGCAAGTGGAAATTTTAGTTGAGGGAATTGAACCTAGATATCTAGCTCAAATGATAAAGCAGGCTGGTAATGATATGGGGTTAAATAGAGATTTTAGAGCCTCTCTACAAACTATGGCTGATTTAGAAATAGAATTACCTGTCTTAGAGGATGGTAGTTATGATTATGAAACTATGTCTGAATGGTCTGATTTTCATGAGCATTTGTATAAAACAGAGAAAGAACTTAAAAAGCTTCTTCTGAATTAATTGTTTAAAGAGATGTTAAGTTCAGCAAATATAGAGCATGGAATAATGTTAGCTTCACTAAGGAGCTGGCATTATTTTTTCTTATTATTTTAGCTATTTTAGTTTTATGCAGAATAACAAGTCAAAATAAATCAAAAACCAAAGAGATAGTAATTCTAGTATTCTTTCTGACATTGTTGGTTTGCTGCTATCATACTGAAAGTAACTAATTCGTTATATGAAAGATGTATTTGTACCTTAAAAACTAAAGGCAGAATTGAAATTGACAGATAACCCATACCACTTGCATTTTGGGAGGGGTAATGGTGCTTCACAGAAAAAATAATAAAAAAACAAAACACCACCTTGCCAACGGATAAAGCCGAAGAAAACAAACAAAAAACTCAGCAAAAAGAAAAGGCTCAGATTTCCCCCCTCACTCCTACATCATCTTTTTTGCTACAGCTAACAGCGCTGCTAGTGAGCATCACTAGACTAGACACTAGCCAGATGCTTAGATGTAGGAAAAAGGTCAGGGCCATCAAATAGATGACCTGACATATACAATCAAGACTGAATGGCAATTCCAAGAAAATCAAATGTTGAAGAAGTGATTAGATGAAATGAAACTGTATGTTACCTCTTTCATTAGTTAGGCATCAGAATAGTCCTATAGTCTTTAAAACCCATTAGTTTTAATAATTTTGATCATTTCTTGTATTGATGTCGCTAAATCACTTGAATCAAAGGTATTAGAATGCATGAAAGTATTTTCGGGATGGTGAATATGATTTCTAATAAAAGTCATTAATGTTACAGATTTAGGTGGTAAAGCTGTTCCATTTCTATCTCGAATCCATGTTTTACTCGTTGGGCATCCTTGACTATTTAACCATGACTCAAATGTATTTTCTGAATAGCTTTGGGACTTTTCCTGTAAATACCCATATAACTCATTATGTAAATCAACGGTTGGCAAATTATAAGCTTTATAGTTAATCTCTCCCCATGTAGGGCTCCATGGGAATAAATAATCCATATTAGCTTTTGAGATTATATTTTTATGGTCCTCTTTTTTAAATATAAAAATTCCCACATTCTTTAATGATGGTGAGTTAAGAAAATAAGGAGAATGTGTTGTGACGAATATCTGTTTATGCTTGGATAACTCCATAAGTGCTTCACATAACTTCATTTGTCCCATTGGGTGCAAACATATTTCTGGTTCATCAATGAATAAATAGAATGGTCTGGTTGATTGTTTATCTTGATCGAATGCAATTTCTTCTGCATAAATTTGAAGTAAAGCTAAAGCAACAGAACGCTGCATTCCATTACCCTTCTCATCCATTCTTACTTCTATTCCATCATTAATGTGTATGGATGATCCTTTAAAAAAAGATTCAATTTTAGGGAAATCAAATTGGAAATTTAAAGAGGCACTACCAAACTGATTAGTAAAAATAGAATTCAATCTGTTTTCAATTTTAGAAATCTTCTTTCGTAGTTCTGAGGAATGAGAGTTAAATACATCATTAAATTTCTTTGAAAAATCAATAAACTCTTCAGTTTTGGTGTGTTCTGCTGCGATTTCCTTTAGTAGTGTTCCGCATAAGGTTGATGTTCCGAAAGAAGCTTCATCATTAGGATTAGTATCAGCCCAGATAAAATTAGTTTCAAAGAGCTTTTTTATTGTTCCATCAAGTCCACCAGTATTAGTGAATATACCGCTATCTTTATTGAATGTTTTGAGTGTTCTAATATCAGAGGTTGATCTTGAAATTTTGAAATAAGATTTTCCTTCAGTACATTGATAGACTACTTGTTTGAATGGTTCTGCTTTATTCTCTTGGGCAAAGGTTTCGATGATATTAATTACGGCTCCAGTGAATTCTAATTCAACTGTAGCTTCTTCTGCGAAATCTCCAGTTATCTTTTTATGATGAATTATTTCCAAGTTCTTTTTGGTACTATTTCTAATGAAATCAATAGCCTCTAATACGGTGGATTTCCCGCTGTTATTTTCTCCAATAAAAATATTTAGACCACTTCCTTTTTCACCATTTGGAATATTAAAAGTTAAAAAATTACTCTCTTCAGAGAATCCTTTGAAGTTGTTTATTTTAAGGCTGTTTATATGCATAAGTAATCTTATATCTTGTTAAAACAATGAGTTGAAAATATATATATTTAATGTATATTATGCAATGGAATCTCTCTAAATCTTCCCCATAACAAAGCAAGGGCTTAAATGGGTGTTAGTTCCTTTAACTAACGTAATTAGATAGGGAGTTAAGACATGACCAAGAAATTAGTCAATGTACGAGCTTATAAACGCTATCGTTTAGGTGCTTGGGAGCATGTGTGTAAACACAAGCGATCTTATCCTAAACGTTAATTTATATAGAGAGATTCCACTCTAATATTGTATTAAATGTATGTATGCTTTTCTCTTACTAATAATATTTTTGATATAGAACATTAATAGTCCCTTTAAGGATAACACTTCACAAAGATGCCCATTAATTTGTGAAAAGGGCTTAAAGTAGAAGAAAACAGGATTATTCTTCTCTCCTCTGGGGGAGGGTATGGATCGTGCGCCAAAGAAAAAAATAGTAAAAAAAGCAAAATACCACCTCATCAGTGGATAAAGCCGAAGAAAATAAACAAAAAACTCAGCAAAAAGGAAAGGCTCAAATTTTCCCCCTCACTCCTACATCATCTTTTTTGCTACAACTAACAGCGCTGCTAGTGAGCAACACTGGAGTAGACTAGCAAGATGCTTAGATGTAGGAAAAAGGTCAGGGTCATCAAATAGATGACCCTGACACTTCCTAAACAGATCGAATCAAGCATTATGCTACCTGATCTAATCCTTCACCTTCACCTTCACCTTCACCTTCACCTTCACCTTCGATTTCATCTTCATCCTCTACTTCGTCGAAATAGTCTGGCTGATCAGAAGGAGTGATAATCTTAAACGGAGATTTAGGCCCTGAGATCAAAACACCTGTAACAGGGTTAAAGATTCGCTCCCCTAATTGGAACTCTTCTAGAGGTTTTAAATAAGGTTGCTGATACTTAGCGATTGCAAGGAATTGATAATTTTCGTAAGCAATTCCCGTAAATTCTAAATAGCGTGATGCAGGTTTTTTAGCATTACGGTCATTCACAGAAAAATATTTAGCGAAGAAGTTTGCAGCTTTACTTGGGTCGATACTGACTTCTTTGGTCTTAGAGTCTACTTTAACTCCAGATACAAGTTTATCTTTTATTACCTTCTTGAAAGGAATGGCAGTCTCTTTCTGAACCTGTTTAAATCCCTTTAATAGCCAATCAGCTGCATCGTTAGGAGTTAATTGAAATCCGTTATCTAAGTAGCGTTCTGGGTAATAGCGATAAAACCGCTTAATGAAATAATGTACGACGACATTTGACTTATAAGCTCTAGCGATACCCATAACAGTGCTAAACTGTTTTTTCTCAATGATTGTGTAGATATCGTTTAGATTACCAATCACTGTAGACAGATGTGCAATTTGCAGTAGAATTTCTACAGTAACTGCATGAGAGGGGACATCATATTGAGCTACAAGCTGCTCAATGAATTGCTCATCTTCTTCTTGTCGACGAAGAATACTTGTACCAATATCTTTAAGCCTTAACGAGCTATTGTGAGCCTGACTCTTCTTTTTTTTCTTTGAAGCACCATTTGTTCCTTCATTTTTTTGACTAGAGCCTTTAGAAATATTATCTGTTTGATCACTCTCCTGACTAGGTTTTTCGTCAACGTTGACAGCTACCTTACTCTCATTACTAGGTTCTTCTGCTCCTTCATCTTTTTGACTAGATTCTTCAGCAGTACCATCAGTTACTTTGTCCTCTGTACAAGGTTCCTCGGTCGCATCATTAGCTATTTCTTCTCCTTGATCAGATTCCTCGCTAACATCTTCTGTTATTTGGTTTTCATGACAAGGTTCTTCGATAATATCTTCATCAGTCATGTCCTCATCTTCATTATGCACTTCGACAGCACTTTCAGTTTCCTGAGAATCCTCGATATCATCCTCATCAAAAACATCGACTGGTTCACCAGTTGTATCTGCTACCTTCACTACTTCATTTTCAATCACCATAGTACGTTTATTGTCTGATTGATCGTTAGCACCCTTCTCAATAGGACACGGGATAGTTGATGACTGCATTCTCTCTTTCTTCAGCTTTTCTTTAAGCTTTTGGAATGATGTAGGGGGCTCTTTTTTATGCTTTTCATTAGCCTTCTGGTCATCATCCTCATCAAAAACATCCTCTGTTTCAGCATTTGCATTATGTACCTTAACAGCTTCATTTTTAATGAGCATAGTGCGTTCATTGTCTGAATGATCATTAGCATCCTTCTCAATAGGACATGGGACAGTTGATGACCGCATTTTCTCTTTCTTCAGCTTTTCTTTAAGCTTTTGGAATGATGTAGGGGGCTCTTTTTTATGCTTTTCATTAGCCTTCTGGTCATCGTCCATTTTATTATTTGGGATGATTCCCTGCTGTTTTAGCGCTGCTATGCCGCTCTTAGCGGGTTTGTTTTCTTTTTCAGGTTGCTTAGCATTTTCTTCTACTTGAGTTTTCTCGTCAGACTTTTCGCTCACATTGTCAGTAACTTCTTTATCCTGACTGGTATTATCAGTACTTTGACCTGCTACTTCAGCTTTTTGAGCTATAATCGGACTAATGTCATCAAATTCAGCCTCCAAATCAATTTCTACATAAGAGATTTTTTTGGCCTCTAAAAAAATTTCAAATGCTGGAACAATACTCGCCTTATAAGCGTCATCACTGGCTTTCTTCTCTTCGTCTAAAAACTCTTTAATATAGCTAGGCAAAGTACAATCGTTAATAATACGGTGCTTCACTGTACATGTTGGCAAAAGCTCTGTTACACGCTCTTTGAAAAGATAAAAGTTAGAATAACAATTGGACTTATCCATACGATAATAATTGGCAGCAATACTGGCGATATTATGAACAGCTTTGCCACAATGCACTGCAAACAGCTTAGCTCCTGATAATTCGTTAAATGTCTCATTCAGATATGTGACACGTTTATAGATACTTTTAACCTCTTCTCCTACTTCCTCTATATCCAAATCATAGTCGTCCATAAGTTCTGACAAAAGATTAGCAATTTCGGTTAAACGATTAATAAACCGCTCATTCTTCTCTAATTTCTTTTGCTTTAACGCATGCATATCTACGATATGGTTAAGTTCAATACCTGTATGGTTCACCATAAAACAAGGTACTGCTGTTTTACGTAAACGACCAAGAAACTGGACTAATTCCTCTGGGTGAGCATCTGTTCCAATCACAAAAACAGAATCTAGCTCATCATTTAAATTGTTGATGTTGACTGCTTCATCCATAATTGAAGTACAAAATACAACGTCTACATCACTCGGGATTTTTTGAGCCGTAAAAAAGTTCTGGACCTCAGTCGTATCTTTATTCTTGCTATGAATAGTTAAAGTATGAGCGTTGTGAAATCTCTCCAACAGTGCTGCAACACGTTCACATTTGGTACGGTGGTTAAGACGTATAATAATTTTCTTCCGTGTACCTTGTTCCTGCATTTTCTTGAGGCGTTCAATAACAAAAGGAATGAAACTAAATTGATTGCCTTTATCAATCAATAACATTTCTAGAGACCGCTTAAGGCCGACTTCTTCAAGATCAACCTTATAGATGTAATCCAGAGGTAGTTTTAGAGTTTCCCAACAATGATCAGTGAAAGTCGCTGTTAGAAAGAGGACAGTTCTGAATCCTTTCTTATGATTAATCCGAAAAATAATAGAGTTAATGGCATCATCCCGATAACTTCCTGCTGCATAGAGCTTATGACATTCATCAACCACCAATAACGTACTCTTACGTTGAGCAATAGATAACTTACTCACAATTGCTTCCATTTTGTCGTAAGTTGCAACGACAACAAGTCCATTCTGTTGACTGAGTTCATCTTCAGTCGGACTTTTTTTGTCGTAATAAAAGCGATATTGAATGGAACCAGAAACATCTCCATAAGTTGTCTCTAGCTCTTTCACTTTCAGAACTGATGGCACAAGCATAACAATGATGGGGTGCTGCTTCGGATAATCCTCCATAATGGTTGTCGTCTTACCAACCCCAGTACCCGCTTGAATAAGGGTGAACTTATTTTTTTGAACAGGCAGTGATAAATTACTTAAATATTGCCCTTTTTTTAGGGTCAAAGTACTTATTTTAGACATGAGTAGGCTCCTTGGATGTAATTGCTTACACCCAGTTCTAATTTTGTTAATACGTTTCTAGTTAGGCTGCATGACTACTTTGAGCACGAATGGCAGCAGCAACATCCTCTGAGGCTTGTTTTAAGGTGCTGGACTGCAAATGTGCATAGCGTTGGGTAGTCTGTGGTGATGCATGACCCAATAAATGTTGTACGACATACAGGCTTTGACCACTATTCACAGCAATGCTTGCAAAGTTATGCCGTAAGTCATGGATTCGAATATTCCGAATCGAAGCAGCTTTCATGATGCGTTGAAAGGTCTTTCGCATGTCGTTAAACGGTTGACCTGTCATCGGGTTCGCAAAAATAAATGCATGTTGTCGTGGTAAGGAATGCAGTATTGCAAGTGCATCCTGATTCAACGTAATACGTCGAGCCTTACCAGACTTGTTTTCACCTAGAAGCCATACACCTGTAGTGAGATCAACATCAGTCCACTTCATGTCCATTGCTTCACGCTTTCGGACTCCCGTAAGTAGTAAAAACTTGACGATAGCGACAATAATCAAGTTGTCTATGCCATGCTGATGCGGTGAATTCAACACATCCATTAAACGCTTGATCTCTTGAGCATTGAGATAACGCTCAATCTGATTGTTTTCCTTAAACTTAGGCACCTTGCTTACAGGGTTAACCTGTATCAAGTCATGATTAATTGCCATATTAAACATGACCGAGAGTAGCGCCCAAACCCGATTGATTGAGGCATTGGTTAAGCCCTTTGAACGTAACTCGGTCAATAGCTTATTGAGCATTCCAGCATTGATATCCTCAAATGGATAATCTCCAATGACTGGCAAAATATGCATTCGTAATTTTGCTTCATCATCCTTATAGGATTTTTTACGCATCTCAGCACTTGGCATATAGATCGATAAAGCAAACTCACGCAATGTATTTGCAGGTTTTACCACATCATCGAATGGTGCTAGGCCTTGAGCGATTCGTTGATGAAATCCCTGCATCTGAGAGAGTAGTTTCTCTAAGTTTTGGTCAAAATCAGCATGAGAAAATGTACCTAAACTTTTTGAGATTTTCTTACCTTGAAAGGTTAAGCGAGCTAGAGTACGGACATGCTGTGCCGTAATCACAAAGCGTAATCCAGTTACCTTGAGGTCTGGACGATACTTGCGAATATCAAATTCTTTACCAGATTCAAAGTCAATAAGAGTAGGGGCTTTACTTGAAGCCTTAATAGATGAGTTGGCCATATTCTTGATCCTCTTGATTTAACAATCAAAAAAAGAATATGTGCCTAAAAAAGTATTTAAACACGCATAGCTATACACCCTTTTATCTTTAGGGCATCGTATTGTTGGGATGTCCATCGGGGAATTTGTTGACATATCTGACTCCTTATAGCTTTAAAAGGCGTAAGAATCCCTGACCCGTAATAAAGGTCATAAATTTGAAGGGGGATAGTTACGAGAGTTTCTTCTATAAAAAAATATCTGACTGTAATCGAATTAGATTACGGTCAATGTCTTGGTATCCCTTCCGGACGGGATTCCCAAATACTCAGCATTCACTACGTTATGCTGGAGATAACATCATAATGAGGTATATCAATTAGCTTAAAAGTTTGCCTGTACGAAACTTTTGTGAGTAGTTCAATTCTAAAGAGTTTTGTCTTTTGCTATTTGCTCAAGACTACTAATTTAATAATTCAGAGTAAATAATTAGGCCAACTCGCTGATTCTGGATTGAATTCTTGAAAGCTCTTTAGGGGAAGCATTTCATTAATGTTTAATATCTGCTTAGAGTTACCGTTATAGTGCTCCAAATCAAGAAGACGAATTATCACAAGACCTTTAATTTTAGCCTCGTATTCAATGGAATATACACCTATAAGTGCATTATCTAAATTTCCCTGTTTTTTGAGTGATGAAACGATAATAGCTGCTCTTGCTCTATAAACATGGCAGAAAAATTCAAATTGCCCTTTTTCGATATCTTTCTTAGTAAAAAGGATTGGGCAATTTTTTAGGATTCGGTTTTTAGGATCTAAAATAGGTGGAATAGACATACAGAAATCATTTTGATTAAGTCTAGCCATCCCTTTGAGCATTTCCTCTAATTTGAAAACACAGAGTTCTTTTTTTGAAACTTGTTCCAAAAAGTCTGGACTAATTTTGTTTATTTCACTCTTAGAGCGTCCGCGGAAATCTGCATAATACGTTGCGATTGAATATTCGCTCGAATTTACGGGAATTGTTAGGGCCGGATCACGATAATGGGCTACACAATTTTGCTTATCAAATTTAAAAAAATTCGTAACGTGACCTAATGTGCAAAGATCTGATTGATCCATGATAAATCTCCATAAATATAGTGATTAAATAGTGGTCTTAAACTCAATGTGGAGGCATCTTATGAGAAGATTTATTTGGATGCAATAGGGAGGGATTCGGCTAAATTATGTATTTTAAGAGCATATTTACGTGTATTTTGATCGGTGTGTATATGTCATCGGGTTGTGCTGGTGAGATATTTTAAAAAACCATAAGTTATTGTAATTAATTAATTATTTATTTTTTACCAAATGGTAAAAATAGCTTTCTCCCTATAAGTCCTTGCCGAAATGGGGAATGGATGATTCGAAAAGGATATTCAGGAGGAAGAGGTGAAAATTACCAAAATGACCTGATAAATGTCAGCTACTTTTTACCCTGTTTTTTGTGTATTTTTCAACTATTTTTGGGGGTGAATTTTTATATCGAATGATTCTTTTTTGATCAAAATCGGACCCACAGACTAGTAGAGAGAGGAGCAGTAAATCAAAAAAAGCTATCATCTGTTGAGTGTGTTCAAAAAGAAAAAAGATACCGTATAGCTCATTTTGCTATACGGTCTATTTACGGTTTTTTGGTCAGGTCAGTAATCTATGGGGAGTAAAATTGTGGTGATAGATCGATCAGCTTCGGTAATCACCCAGACTTTTTCATTACCAAAATCGTAGCTTGAGAAAATTCGATGATCCTCAATTAGAGCCTGTTTGTTTGCTTCTTGGTCAGCTTTATTTAAATCACCCCAGTCACCATGTTGATGACGATGGAGTAAATCCAAAGGGGGAATATCGTGCTGATTCATGAGCTCTAGTGCATTTTTAGTAGCCACGACTTGTCCCAAAGCGAATAAGATATGCCTTGTCATAAAATAGCCTTAGATAAAAATTAGAAAGAGGTTTGGTAGGAAAGGGTGCTGTAAGCAGCTTTAGATCGCAGTCAAAGAATAATTGAGTAATATGTCATTAGGAACATAGATTAATATACCCTCATTGTCATTGAGCAATACATAGATCTCGTACCACTCCTCTTTCTTATCAACATACTCCACCTCACCTAAGTGAAGTTTTTCACTAAGGCTAAAGGTCAGATGGGCAAGTGGTTCTGATAAATCAGATTCATTGTCACAAATAATAAACCACCCATGAAGGGTGGCTTGATAAGGTTCATCATATTGCTGCTCTAAAGTCAGCATGTGGTTAGAGATACTATCTTTAATCGCTTCATTATACAGATGCAGTAAATCATCTTTGGTTTTAATGCACTTCATCATGCGCTTGTTCCTCAAGTTCGGCTTCGATAGATTGATTCTTAGGTTTCGGTCCACGTTTGGTAGGAATCTTGGTTTCTATCGTTTCTTGAACATCAGTTTTACCCACTATTTCTTCAAGGCGAAGAGGCCATAATTCGTATTCTTCGATCACCTCCAGTAAGCGGGCTGTTTGAGGATGTAAGCGAATAACTTGTTGATCAACTAAAGCAGCACCCAAGAAACTATAGTTGTTGACTGATTTCCCAATAAATAACCCCTTCAATGCAGTTGCATGAAATGGCTTTCCTGACTGTAATAACACCTTTATCGTTTTAAGGATGTCATCCACCTTGATCAGTTCAGAGCTAAATCCACCTGATGATTCATTGTGGCTTAAAGCAATACCTAGAGATAAATCATCATTGTCTTGCCAAAGTTGATAATGCAATTGACCTTTAGAGCGATCAGAAAGCTTGTTGCAAATAAAGGTCTTGATGAGGGTTTGATTCACTTTGTCGAATACACGTTGTTGCATGTTGAAATTCCTTAGAAATAAAAAAATCCCGATGACCTGTGAAGATCATCGGGACTGATAAGTTGAGAGGAGATATATTTAGAACATGGCCTTACATGATGCTATGTCTTTCGCTACAGTTTTAATGCTGTGCGGATTAGGAGTGAAGGTTGTTACCTTCTTATTGTTCACGAAGACATCAATTTTCTTGGCCTTAGCAATGCCGTGAGAAAAATCATACCAAGCATTTGCTCCATTTCGCCATTTGGTTGAACCCGCAGGGGAAACAGAGGTTTTGCCATCCAATAAGAAAGATAAAGGGTATTTAGAGTCAGTATTCTCATACCGATTTTTCTTGGTTTGTAGATGTGCAGAATGATCATAATCATCACCTGCACCATCATTACAGACAACCCAAAGTGTATTGCCCTTGGTATCTTGAATAGAATATTCAATAAAGCCTTGAGCATAGCTTGATTGCCATACATTCGGTGCTGCATGTGCAAAGCTAGTAAAAGTAAGTAGTGAAACAAGTAATAATTTTTTCATTGGTATTCTCGAAAAGAATTTTTGAATTAAGGTGATTCTCTCATCTGGTCGTTCAGCTTACTTTGCTTTAGATTGAGTCCGTTTGCATGGTCGAATACTTTGAATGTATTGACCGTCTCCCGTGTCCTGAAAGAAACCATGTTTAGATTGGACTTCCAGACATTGACCCTTTTTAAATGGTTTAATCTGTTTAGCCACTCTTTCAGGAAGAGCATACATATTGAGGATGACTTCTCCCTTAGTCGTGTTGAATATCACAGCTTCTTCACCGAAACCGATATTTTGCTTTAAAGTGATTTTTTCAGTTTTCGCCGTTGCAACAGAGCACATCAATAAACTAAATAAGCCACAAGTGAGTAGCCGAACCATTTTGAAGGTCTTCATGAGTGTTCTTCCTTATAGATAAATGAAAGTTAGTCTGTGATGAGCTATCTGCGCTGTTCTACCTTTTGTACTTCACGCTGTGCGCATGCATTCCATTGGGGAGAAGCTTCAACATATTGAGAACAGTTCATCAGAGCACCCATAGAAGCCTGTTGCATGGTGCCAAGCATTTGCCCGTATGCATCAATATCAGCAATTGAAACATCACCTGCACGCTTGGTTTGAGTCGTATACTGACGTTGGGTAGCTTGTTCAGCTTTCCTTTGTTGCTCCAATGCTTGTTGAGCACGAAGTTCCTGTTGCTTCAATACTAAATATTCTTCCTTAGTATTAAAGTCAGCGAAGCCAGTAATTTCTCCAGCAGCGTTGTATTTCAAAGCCCGCCATACTGTTTTCCCTTTTTCAGTTACAGGGATAATGCCATCAGGTGAACTCATGATTCGTTGAGCCATTTCCTGTTGTTGCTGAGCCTGATAAGAAACCACCAACTCATTGGCTGAGTTAGCAACTTGTTGAACATCTGGATTACCAGAGAATGTAGCAACTGCAGTAAGTGCAGAGCTAAGTAGATTTGAAAACCCCATCTTTATGCACCTTATATTTTCTCGTTAGAAAGTGAAGACTTAGTTCTGATTTCAGGAATAGTTACACATTACATGTATCTATATTGGGTACAAAATATATTGTATCGATAATAGGTACATGACAGCAAGTATCAATACCCCAGAAATGCAGGCTTTAACTAAGTGGTTGAAGCAAATGCGGGAAGAACAACATCTCACTATGCGTGCATTAGCCGAACGCATGGGTAAACCACACTCGTATGTTCAAAAGGTTGAACAAGGTGAGCGTCGGTTAGATGTTGTAGAATATGTATGGTATTGCCGTATACTTGAAATTACCCCAGAAGAGGGGTTGGAGCAGATCAAACAAGCGATTCCAGCATCAAGAGATTGATATAGATCATAGTAACCATAAGAAGGGAGTTACTTGTTTTGCTCTTGGGGATCAAGGTCAATTAAGCGAATACCCTGATGAGGGTCAATGTTCAAGGCTTGGCAATAATAAATAAACTCAACGACCTCCAAGCGATAATCACCATGCTCCACATCTTCAATGTATTGCAAAGGTTTCCCAAGCTTATGAGCTAATTGCTGCTGAGTTAGATCATTGAGTTCACGTTGCTGTTTCAGCCATTCTTTCAATGCTTTCATTTTCACCTCCATGTATTAAATAATAACCCCAACTACAGCATGTAGCTTAGTGAAGACATGCGTGTCTTGGTCATTGCAGATACGAATCGCATGTGCAATGGATTGGATTTGAGGGTGAGGAATTGATGCAAGGATATCGGAAACTGTATCAAGTTCGGGAAAGTATTTCTTCATGGTCACTCCTATGTAAATAGACCATGTAGATAATATCTATGCAAATTGAAGGCAAATACAGAAGTCGTTCTCTTCCTCCATAAAAGCTAAGCAATTTGGCCCCGCAAAAAAGGGGGATATTTTAACAAAACTCCCCATAACCATCAGGCATTCCCCCTAGATGTCCAGTCCGAAACAGGAAATGTAAGGAACCTTAAAAATGCCTCTTTAAATATCATATTCATAAGCTTCAAATTCTTCTTTTATAACTTATTAGATTTTATTGTGTTGGTCTTTTTACAAGCAATGTCTTTCAAGAGAATAGAGTTGACCTAATTTATTAGAAGGAAGAGTTTCTTAGTAGAATTTCTTAGAAAATTCCTATATTTGTCTAGACTAATTATATAAAAAATAAATTATTGGTAAGATTAATTTACAATAATTTCTAATTGAGCTTGATGAAGATAGTATAGTTAAGCCTTGTTGATATAATTAATAAATATCTTTTAACCGAATCAAGCAACTTCCGATTTTATAAGGTTTTCAAGGTTGATTAGTTTTTTGATGTAAGACCATGTTTTCTCTGGATTAATTAGAGATTTGTTGACTGTGCCATCAATAATAAGACCATCGACAATATTAAGAAATAGACTTGTTAAACCAGCCGCATCTTCCACTTTTAATTTTATTACAATTGAAAAAACTAAATTATAAATCCATGCACGATAATCATTGATAGGATTTTTTACAGATGGATACGTTTGAATAATTTCCATTGTTGCTTTCTTGAATAGACAGCCATTGAAATCGTCAGTATGAATCCAGTTAATATACCAATTAAATACACTTTGTAACTGAGTTAAAGGTAGATCATTAGCGTTTACTTTTTCAAGAATAGCCTGTTGTATGTCACTATTTCTTTGATATAGACATGCTTCAATAAGGTTTTCTTTTGATGGGAAATACTTATAAAAAGTCATTTTAGCAACATTGGATTCAGCTATAATTCTATCAACTCCTATAGAGTTGTAGCTTTTCTGGTTAAAAAGCTTTAATGCTGTTGTTATAATAGTATCTTTTTTTGACATTGATTGCCCCATAATAAATCTTTTTAAAATAGTATACTCTATTAAGATAGAATAGTTATATCAAATCACTCTGTATTGTATCAATAATGTTTCTTTAATTCAATAATTTAGCTATATATAAATATGAATTTTTTGTGAAAATAGTCACACTAATTTTTTATTAAGAATAAGATGAAAACATAGATTGATTTGTAGTAATAATAAACCTAATATCAGATTGTTAAGGATGAGCATATAGTCTTCTTTTTTAGCAATTGGATGCAAGGGTGAAATAAAGGGGGCTCATAACTTAGCCATAAGAAAAAACCTAGTTATTGAGAATGAATATGTCTAAAAAATTCGAAGATTTTAATAATCCACGGCAAAAAGCATTACAGGGGATGAGGAATAGTATTCCTGCAGAACAGTGGGAGGAAAATCTCCTGTTTCTCCAACAGTTACGTAATAAAATAGCAGCGTTGCCAGTGTGTAAACATCCTGCAATTGAATTGTTAAATAATGGAAAGATTGATAAAGCTTCATTAACAAAAATCCATTTGGAATATCGTCATGCCATTGTGCAGATTTTTACTGATGCGTTATTAATGGCTCAATTCCAGACAAAACAACTAGAGCCATCTCTCCCATCTGGATCAAAAATGTTTCCACGGGTCTTATTGAGTTTGAATATACTTGATGAGTTTGGTTTCCGACCAGGATTAGATTCAGAAGGTTATTATCTTGGTAATCCTGAATATGCACATTATCCTCTATATGAGGATTTACTAAACGATTATGGTTTGAGTGAGCAGGATCGTCGAAATTTTCAACCCTCGCAAATAGCAGACAAAGTAAGAACCTTTTTAGAATCATCTTATGATAGCTATATTAATGTAGTTGCACTGCTTGCCGTCGCAGAAGAAGAGGTAATCCTCTTTAGCCCACCTTTACGAGAAGCAACTAAAGCTGTCGGTATTGATATCGAAGGTGGAGGGTATTATCACGTTCATGGTGTATCTACGGATGAAACTTCTGAAGCAGCAGATGATGACCATGAAGATGATTTATGGTTTGCATTGGCACAAGCAATAACGAAAGATAACTATGAAAGTTTGACAACGTTGTGTATTGAATACTGCGACTTATGGAATAAGTTCTGGGATAAACAGGTAGCTGATTTAAGCTATATTGAAGAGAAAAAACTCGCCTGATTTCACTCAAGTAAGTAAGTGAATATATTCATTCATATCTAAGGCTAATAAGAACCTATTAATCATAATAGGTTTTTTTATTATCTTTCTGGAAGTAATTAGAATTTTATTTATTCTTTCCAATTGGTATAAGTAATCTAATACAATCAATAATATCGCCAATAAAAACAATATTTATTTTACGAAAATCCCCATAACCATCGGGCATTCCCCCTAGATGTCCAGTCTGAAACAGGAAATGCAAGGAACCTTAAAAATCCCTCCCTAAAAGCTACTCTAAAAAAATATCCATCAACCAAAGCAAAAAAATCCCCTATTAAACTACTCAATTACAGGGGAAGTACTTTGATCATAGATGGGATAAATGAGGGTTGATTGAAATGTAGTCCTGCCAGTCAATACCGAGAGAATTGGCAAGATTTTGGTGATAATTTTTTAGAATCTGATTCTTTTCATTTTCAGAAGCATCAATGAATTGCAGTACTAAATGGTTGGTGTCGATACCTAACTGGGTTGCATGTTCAACGAATCGTTGATTCATGACTTGTGAGTGAAGTGTTTCAACCGTAGTGCCTATACTTTCTGCTTCATCAACTGTAATACAGGCAAGCTCTTTTTGTAGGGCAGGATTTTGTGCAAGAAAAGAAGCCACAGCTTCACGGAAATATTCTGAATAGTCTTTCATGTTAGGTACTAAATAAAGTTTTTTTGAATAAACGCATCATAGTTGGAAAGTTTGGAGAAAAAAATATAAAGGGGATGTATTAAGTGTTTGTAGAGGATTTGGGGTATTGTCCAGAAGGGGCATAGCATAGTGTTACGGATAGGTTCATATAAAGCAAAACTCCCCAGAACTTTCAGGGGCCTAGCCTAGATGTCCTGTTTGAAACAGGAAATGCAAATAACCTTGGAAATTCCCCTACGCCTTAAGTTTTCCAAGCGTCCTGCTCTGTGTAGCGATAGCAACTCTGAAAAGTTGATGTATCGACATCGCAATACGCATGGAAAGCCAAAGAGCTGAAAACGGTATGGGGAACATGTTGGGTTGGGAATGGAAGTAGGTCCAATGACCTATTTAGACCATCAGACTATCGATCAAATGGACCACAAAATAGTCCGTTGGGCCAGAACTGAACCAACTTTATGGGCAACAAAAAACCCCATAAATCAAATATTTATGAGGTTTAATGATGGTGCCGGCACACGGATTCGAACTGTGGACCTACTGATTACAAGTCAGTTGCTCTACCAACTGAGCTATGCCGGCGATGTGGAGTGAATTTTACAGTTTCTTAAAAAAATTACAAGCCAAAAAATGAGCATTTAAATTTTTTCATATCATTTTTAAATGCTTATAGGGGCTAGCCTGAAAAAGTTAGAGTTTTACTACATTAATGTGCTTTGGCATGTGAAGTATAAACCGCTAAAAATATTCCAATTAAAGACAAGACCACGGTTAAACCTACAATGGCACTCCAACCACCGTGCAACCAGAACCATCCGCCTGCTGAGCCGACAATACTTGAACCCATATAGTAAAAAAGTAAGTAGAGTGAACTGGCATGGGCTTTAGCTTGTTTGCTTTCAGCGCCCACAGAACTACTGGTAAGTGAGTGGGTAATAAAGAAACCTGTGGTAATAAATGCAATACCAATAATAATGCCGAAAAGCGAGCTGAGTAGGGTCATGAGGCTCCCTACAATCATTAAGGCAAAACCACCCATCATCATGGTTTTTTTACCAAAGCGATCCGCTAAGCTACCTGCCAACGATGAAGAAACCATGCCAAAGCTATACGACAAGAAAATAAGGCTAATTTGTGTCTGACTGAGTGAATAAGGTGCTCCACTTAAACGGAAAGTGGCATAGTTAAACAAAGTCACAAAAACACTAGTCAGCAAGAAACCAATCGCAAATAGGCGTAATAATTTTGTATTGCTTAAATGAGCGCGCCACATTTGCATGTGAAAATCTAAATTTAGCCCTTTTTTCTGCAAAAAATTACGCGATGCGGGAAGTAATTTTAAAAAGGCAATTGAGCAAACAAAACAGATTGCCCCAAGTAAGCCTAAGGCGGTGCGCCACGAAAAATATTCAACCAAAATACCCATGCCGACACGGCCCATCATGCCACCAAAAGCCGTACCTGCAATATATAAACCCATAGTTTTACCTAAGTGCTCAGGTGCGATTTCTTCGGCAATCCAAGCCATCGTCACTGCGGGTACACCACCAAGTAGTAAACCTTCTAAAGCGCGCGCCATCAATAAACTGTGCCAGTTCGGTGTGAACATAGAGACAATATTAAGAATTGCTGCACACAGCATTGACGTAAAGATTACACCACGACGGCCAAGGGCTTGTGAAAAGGCGCTTGATAGCACAATCGAAATCGCTAAAAAAGCAGTCGTTAACGACAGTGCCAAAGAGCTACTCGCAGGGCTAATCCGGAAGCTTTGGCTAAATGCGGGCAGGAGTGGCTGTACACAATAAATCAGTGAGAAACTTGCAAAACCTACGAGGAATAAAGCGAAGCCAGCATGTTTATAGGCTTTAGTCCCTTTGTGAATCCACTCACGGGAAAGAACAGAAGTCGCCTCAATGCTTAAGGTACTGGGTGTAGATGAAGAGCTCATATCATGACCATGACAGAAAGAAAGAGCAGTGCCTAAAGGCATGCTGCATCGAGAAAATTCGATAAATTAAAATTAGCAATTTGAGTGGTATTTTTCTAATATATTTAACAATAGATCATGATATGTTTTATATATAGCAATGGAACTAAGACATATACGCTACTTTTTAGCGGTAGCAGAAGAAAAAAATTTTACCAAAGCTGCGCAACGCTTAAACATGAGCCAGCCACCTTTAAGCATGCAAATACGAGATTTAGAAGAAGAGCTGGGTGCAGATTTATTTATTCGTTCGCCACATGGGGTGGAGCTGACCGAAGCAGGGTTTGCCTTTTTAAGTGCAGTTCAGCCTGTACAGCAGCGTGTAGAAGATGCAGCGAGCTTAGTTAAACAAGTGGCAAATGGCGAAGTGGGCCAATTGCGATTAGGCTTTACAGGCACTTCAATGTTGAACCCTTTAATTCCTAAATGCGTTCGCTATTTTCAGCAACAATATCCGAAAGTGAATTTAAAACTTGAAGAAGCCAACACCCTACTGCTCATCGATTTGTTGCTTGAAGATCGCTTAGATGTCGCGATTATTCGCTCACCCCGCAACATTCCAGATAGTTTAATTATTCAAGAATTATTAGCAGAACCCCTCATTGCTGCGTTGCCTTATGAGTCTTTTCAACTCGACGATGCATCACCAGAAATTGATTTAACTGCGCTACGAGAGCTTGATTTTATTGTCTCGCCACCATCCATTAGTGCAGGGCTTTTTGATGCGATTAAACAAGCCTGCTATGAGCGTGGCTTTGAACCGAAAATTGGACAAAATGCTCCGCAAATTGTGTCGATTTTATCGTTAGTGTCTGCAAATTTGGGGGTGTCTTTGGTTCCCGAGTCGACCAAACAATTGCAAATACAGGGTGTGGCTTATCGCTCTTTGAAAGCGCCTGTTCCTACGGTGGGTTTAGGGCTTGCTTATAAGAAACATGCCCCTTCACAAATGGCGATTAACTTTGCCAGTGTGGTGCAAGTCGCTTGTCACCACGCCAACGAAATAAATGAAATCAGCTAGTTTGATTTCGACGCTCTGTTCATTAAAAAGATGCCTGAAATAATAAAAATCGCGCCATATAAAAATGATAAAGTCGGCTGTTCGTGAATGAAAACCCAAGCCATAAGTGCTGCAAAAATCGGTTCAGAAAGTTCGGTCACTTGTACCTTTGCCGCACTCATATAAGACAATGCTTTAGTGGTACAGAAAAAGCCGAGTATGGTCGGCAGAACAGCTAAACCAATCAAGCCTAAAACAATGTCACTATTAAAATTAATACTGTGAAAATTAATTAAAAACGGAACAGCAAGATAAACACTGCCAAATAACAATAAATACTTGGTAAGAAAGAGCCCGCCGTTTAATTTGAACTTTTTAACTAAAACCGAAAATAAGCCATAACCCGTACCGGCAATAGAAGCATTGATTAGCATTAAAAGGCTATTTTCACCTTTCCATGAAATAATACTAATACCAGCAACTGCTAATAATGTTCCAATAAGCGAATGAATGTAGATGCTTTCTTTTAAAATGAACCGACCAAAAAATAGGGCAGAGATGGCAGCCGAAGCCATGAGTACCACCACAACATTCGCCGCAGCGCCGTGGTTGTAGGCAATGGTCTCGAAAAAGAATAAAGAGAAGATTCCTAGAAAAGCACATATGGCAATTTGAGTAAAAACGCTGAGTTTACTTGGCGTGCTGCTAATAAAAGCAAGCTTTTGGCGAACAGGGACTTTGAATAAAAAAACACTTAAAAAGAAAAAGGCGATAATGGTTTTTAAAAAGGCAATGTCTTGTGGGTTTAAACCACTGTGCATGAGTAATTTGCTAATCACACCAATAGAGGCATTTAAAGCCGCTGCACAAAGTGCAAATAGGGTTCCAATAATTAAATTATTCACGCTTATAATTCTTCCTAAGTTTTACGCATGCAGTCTACAATATTTTTTGGATGAATATTCAACAAAAATAACCAATTAACGCTTAATATTCTCCACGATTTATTCTGAATTAATTTAATAAACTTTATAAAAATCTAAACGCTTCTAATAGAGTTTTGTTTCAGAGAATTGTGATTTATAGAGCTTGCTCATATTATATAATTAGTTAATTATTAAAGAATTTTAAAAATGATTAAATCGATTATTTCAGGTTGTGCGGTTCTCACACTTTCAGCATTGGCGGTGACTCATGCAGAATTTTCTTATGAACAAGAATTACAACAAGGCTGCAATAAAGTGAAGCAATATGCGAGCTTAGGTAAGAAATTCTACGACCAAAAACAATATAAAAAGGCACTCGAAAATTTCCAAAACCAAGCGTCTTGGACTGCATTTTGTAAAGCCAATCAAGATGAAACTACAGGTAAATTTACTGACCGTGATATTGAAGTTGCCAACAATAATGTGGGCTTAGCCTATGCTAAATTAGGTCAACCACTTTGGGCAAGATCATGGTTTATGCTTGATGAAAAATCAAAGTCGAGTCAGTTTAATCTTAAGCAATTACCTGCGCCTAAAGCCTCAAATGATTTATCAGGTGAATATGTCCGTTACTCTGGTTTTGGTGAGTGGGATCACATCACGGTAAGTCGTAAACAGGGCCAATATGCAATCAGCTATGCCGGTTTATATATGGGACTTAGAAGCTTAATTTATGGCCCAAACATGGGTGAGTTCGACACCAAAATGCCGACTAATAAAAAGCAAACGGTTTATAAAAATGAAGACTGCCGCATTCAGCTCGATTTTAAATCTAACGCGAAATTAGGAAATTATATTCAAGTTAAACAAAGCGAAGGCGAGTCGGGCTGTGGCTTTGGACATAACGTTTATGCCGATGGAACGTATTTAAAAGTTGAGTCTGGAAAATAAAAACGATAGGAACACAATAATGAAAAATATATTTGCGCCTTTACTACTTCTTTCGACGGTTATTTTTTCTGCTCACATTTATGCAGAACCAACCAGCACCTGTAAAGAAGTGAAATTCCAAAAAGCTGACGAGGCTTGGAGTGGGCACTATTATTTAAATGGCGTGATGGAAGTTGGTTCGGAACTTTTACTTCAACCAAACGGCAAGTTTCAATGGATGCTCGCTGTTGGTGCTTTAGATCAATATGCTGAAGGCACATGGTGGAAAAACGGGGACTGTATTGGTTTAAAACCAGACTCTAAATTTAAAAAGGATTTAAGTATTTTTCCTGAAAGCCTAACGATTTCTGATAAATCGTTAGATGCGATCTGGGAAGGTGGGCGCCAACAGGGTACATATAGCAAAGACTAAATAAAAAAGTCCGACACTAAGTCGGACTTTCTTATAGCTTAGATTTTAGTGGTTCACCGCAGCAAGTTGCTGAGCGTTATAGCGTGCGCCCATGTTTGGATATCTCGCGATAATCGCGTCGATTTCTGCCAAATCTGCCGCTGTTAAATGAAGGTCTACAGCGCCAGCATTTTCAACAAGTCGCTCGATTTTACGCGTACCCGGAATTGGAATAATGTCATCACCTTGCGCCAAAATCCAAGCCAAAGCTAGTTGAGCAGCTGTCGCATTTTTGCTTTGGGCAAACTCGCTAAATGCTTGCGCTAGGCTTTGGTTATTTTTCCAGTTATCGCCTTGATAGCGTGGCAACTGACGACGGAAATCGTTTTCATCTAGGCTACCCACATCAAGCGTATTGGTGATTAAACCACGCGATAGCGGTGAATATGGCACAAGGCTAATACCTAACTCACGAATGGTTTGCAAATGGGTTTGGTCAAACTCACGAGTAAGTAGGGAGTATTCATGTTGAACCGCTGCAATTGGGTGAATCGCATGTGCTTTACGAATGGTTTCAGCCGACGCTTCACTGAGTCCTAAATAACGAACTTTACCTTGTTTGACCAAGTCCGCCATTGCGCCAATGGTGTCTTCAACCGGAACATTTGGGTCAATGCGGTGCGCATAATACAAATCAATCACGTCTGTATTTAAACGTCTTAAACTGTTTTCGACCGCAACTTTAATCCACTCAGGAGAACCGTCGATATAAGACTCTAAAGAGTTTTGTGGGTTAAGGTTGTCTTCTTTATAACGGAAGCCAAATTTGGTCGCCAAGAACACTTTGTCGCGGTTTTTCTCTAAAACTTTTGAGAGCAAAACTTCGTTTGCACCGTTGCCGTACATGTCGGCAGTGTCCCAAAAATTAATGCCGAGGTCTAAGGCCTTTTCTAGAGTGGCAATGCTTTGTGTGTCGTCTGAGGCACCATAGGCAAAGCTCATTCCCATGCAACCTAAACCAAGTGCTGATACTTTTTCGCCTGTTTGTCCTAAAGTTCTATATTTCATTTTTCATACTCTTTTTTGCAAAATCACTTGAGTAGGAAAACTATAAAATGCTTTGGCTTAAACTGACGTATAACATTCAAACCAATAATTATAAAATTCAAACAATCTGTTTTTAGACCACACAGTCTTCACGGAACTTTTTAGGCGAAAAACCCGTATTTTTCTTAAAGAAGTTGGTGAAATACGCTGAATATTCAAAGCCTAAGCTATAAGCTATTTCAGAAATATTCCAACTGGTATGTTGTAGCAATGCTTTGGCTTCTTGAGTAATGCGCGAACTAATATGTTCAGAGGTGGTTTTGCCTGTGGCCTCTTTTACAGCGCGGTTTAAATGGTTTACATGCACGGACAAACCATAAGCATAATCATTTGCCGTTTTGAGTTTAAGTTGAAAATGTGGCGAGTCGATGGGGAACTGACGCTCTAATAATTCAAAGAACAAATGGCAAATCCGAACCGCAGCATTACTATGTTTTTCAAACTGTTGGGTCGGTTGCATTTTCATGGCTTCATGCACAATCAGGTGCAAATAGTTTCTTAAAACGTTGTATTTATGCATATAGTCTGAATTTATTTCACTTATCATCTTTTTGAAAATAAATGAAATTTCTTCAACTTGTTGATCATTTAAAAAATATAGTGGATCGCCGTCGACTTTAAACAGCGGTGAGTCTTTTAAAAAGCTTTGTCTTGATTCTTGGTTTACAAACTCTTCGGTAAATAGACAAAACCAGCCAGCTTGTTCGGGCGAATTAATTTCCCATGCATATGGCACCATTGGGTTTGAAAACAGTAAAGCAGGGCGGTCGACTCGTATCCAGCGGTTGGCGTAGTGAAGTTCGCCTGTGCCTAAAACCAGTGAAATTTTATAATAATCGCGCCGGCTATAAGGCGTGAGGAACGAGCAGGCATCGCGTTGGAACACGTTAAAATGTCCAAACGAAGTGGATGGAACCGAGTAATTGCTATCTCTGGTTAAAGAAAAGCGGCGATAAAAATCATGTATGGTTTCCATGTTTTTGCCTGCATGCGTTATCAATTTATTTAAAGTTATAAAATTCAAACTTTATTTACTGTAGCTTTTATTTATAGCGCGATCAATCAGGTCATTTAAACAGGTTTAAAAATGAATGATAAATTAACAATGAAATGACCAGACAAACTAAACTTTAAGAAAATATATTCTTAAATCACTAGGCCAATGAAAAATAAAAATAATCTTTATAAATGAATAGCCAATATCACATTGACACTTAAAAACACGCGGATTATCCTTTGGCTGCTGGCCACATTGCCAGCCGGTTTTAGCAGACCGCGGTACAGTGCATCAGATTTAATCCTTCTGAGGATGGAATCTGCTTGTATTCCACTCGTCTCCCTGACGTTACGTTATGGTAGGGCGGAGGGGGGACACCTTCGGGTGTGCTGGTTCTGTACCCAGTCTGCTAACCCCCCTTCGTTCTGCCACCATCTTTTAGCAGAGATTGGCAGAATCCTTATTTGTACAGGAATCCGTCATATGCGTACTATTTTATCTCTCTCATCGGCAACTATTGCCAAAATCTTTGACTCTATACCCAACTGGTCTTTAAAACGGTTTAACCGAATCTAGGTTTTAAGCCATAGGTCATTACGACTAAAAAATCATAGCAACAATAAAACCTGAGATAGGCGAGCACAACTTTTTGTGCGGCTTTTGCATGCCTGTATTTAGCGCTCAATTTAAGAGTGACGGCATTTCTATCTCTTTTATTTACAACAAAAAATTATTTTAAACGGTATACATGAAAAATTTAGAAGCTTCCTTTCGAGCAACGCGAGCGCTATACACAGCAGCAGAGTTATTTAAACAACATGGCTTCAACAAGGTCGGGGTGGACCGAATTGTTAGTGAGGCCAAAATGACTAAAGCCACCTTTTACAACTACTTTCACTCCAAAGAAAGGCTGATTGAAATGTGTTTATTGGTTCAAAAAGAGCAGTTAAAAGAAAAAGTGAGGGCGATAAGCGAAGCTCGTCAATATCCAGATTTGGTTCATCAACTCAGGCAAATTTACCTTTTACATGCCGACTTAAAAGGTGCGTACTACCTTTTGTTTAAAGCGATTTTTGAAATTAAAAAGCTTTATCCAAGTGCGTATCAAACTGCACTCAGATATAGGCGCTGGCTTAAAAATGAAATTTTCTGGGTGCTGAGAGAATCTAAAAAAAGAGCCACATATGAAGAGTCTGATATTTTTGTATTTATGATTGATGGCGCGATTTTTGGACTTTTAGGTTCAGATCAAGCAAAGGACAGAGACACATTACTTGAGTATTTTTTAAAGCGGGTTTGATAGGGGGAAGGCCCGACGGGAGTGGGGCTTTCTACAGAAAATTAATAGAAGTTTTTTAACCCTATTTTATATATGAATTAGATTATTTAATTACTATAGAGGTTAATAATACGATAGTTTTTAGCCAACTCATGAACTAGATTTAGAATATATTTTTCAGGATTATTTTTAATAATTTCATCAAAAAAATTAGGACTATTTTTTAGAATTTCAGGTATTTGTGTTGTGTCAGATTGTCGTTGTAGAGCTAATAAAATAATAAGTAATTCATATGTATAGTCTGGTTGAGCGTCATCTTTAAGAAGCTTTAGAATATGTGAAGAAAATTCAAAAGCTTCTGCTGCTGATAGCGTATAAACATTTTCATCAATGAAAGTAGATAAGTACCATTCGTCTAATTCTTCTGTTGAAGCTAATTTTTCAAAAAAGCTAGATAAAGCCTCTATAAACATTTTTATCCTTTCAATTTTTATAAACTAGCATACTATACTGTTCTAGTTTATCTATCACACTTTATAAGTAATCAAAGATTATTAGTTTTTGATAATAAAATTATTTTGCTCTCTCCTTAAAAGGAAAGTTTCTAATGAAGCATAAATTAATATTTATTTTCTCCATTATTTTTATACTTACAGGCTGTGGGAAAAAATATACGATTATTCCCGAGGATTTGCCTGCTGCTCATATTAATCAAGAATACCAACAAATTATTAAGATTTCTGGTGGGAAAGTTATTGATAAATACGCTGAATTAGAAACTAATATTCCCGAAGACCTAGGCGTAACAGTTAAACCTGTTGATGACTTGGATGGATATAATGTTATACAAATCAAAGGAACCCCTAAGCACAAAGGAGAATATAGAATTCATATAAGAGCTGATTTCTATGCAGGTGGTGATGCTGAAATTGACAAGACATATAGCTTTATTGTCCAAGATTAAAATTATCGCAGAGTCGGGAAATAGCAAAATAGAGAAGTTGGTAATGACGGTAAAATTTAGACAATATTTCTTAATTTTTATTTTTGGATTACTACTTTCCGCTTGTCAGCCAACTGCAAAGCATGATGAAAATTTGACTTTGAATCAGCAAGCCTACACTTTGCATATGGGTGAACAAGGTATTCAAGATTTTTCAAAATATAGTGATGGCAATGTCGATAATCATCCAGCTGGCGTTAGCTTTAGAGAACTTCAATTTTCTCCTCCTAACTTAGGAAAAATAACTATAGAGAATGGTTCTAACACTTTATCGATTGAGCATGTTTTCTCTGTTTTAGGAACTCAATATGATAAAAATGAAGGGATCCAAGTTTTAGATATTGATGCTGGCCTCACAAAAGAAGAATTTGCTACCCCAGAGCAGGTTTATCAAAGCTATGTAGCTTTAATGAAACGTATTAATCAGGCTGGTTGGAAAAACTATTTCTTTACAGATGCTCCGCGTATCGCTAAAGAAGATAATATTAAACATCTATCGAAAAGTCATGATGTCATTGACCCAAGCTATATTTTTAGTTTTGAAGAATGGAAAAATATAATAAATAATATTCCTACAAAGTCATTGGGTTATCGTCTATATGCTAATGGGGTCATTTTAGATATCAGTTTAAAAAGAACAGGTAAGAATGAGCGTAATGAAGACCAATATATGCTTAGATTTAGCTTTCAGAGTGTTCGATACAATGAAAGAGACTCAATTCCTGACTCTGATAAAATGACACCTAGTGAATTCGAGCAAGCGTTTAAAAAAAGATTAATTGAAAATAAAAAATATCGGGAAAAGGAAGAAAGAAAAGCTAAGGCTGAGGGTTATCATATCGATGAAGAATATATAGATCCTGATGTTTGGCCTTATGTTAAGTAATTAATTTTTAAGTTTAAAATAATGAAAAGGCTTAAATTTAAGCCTTTTCGAATAACTCTAATTACCGCTCATTTAAAACCAACTGTTTAATCTTAACTGCCTTCTCGAAGTGATCTAGCTTGTGTACCATAATCCACCAATGCGCTGCTTCCATCAGTAACTCAGGGTTATCATTCTTATTTTTAAAAAAAGCATAAAAAGATAGACCGACATTGTCTCCCTTCTTTTCAATTTTCTCGTCGCATCCCTTAATAAAAATTTCTCTTAATTCATTTCTCATATTTAGTATCACTTCAAGTCTATAAAATTAAGAATTCATATTCCGCTCGCCCCATTGGCACATCATATCTAACAAAGGAATTAAAGATTGTCCTCTTTCTGAAAGACGGTACTCAACTTTAGGTGGAATTTGAGGATATTCCTTACGAATAATAAGCTTGTCTCTTTCTAACTCTTTAAGTGTATTGCTGAGCGTTCTAAACGAAATATTGCCAATGCAGCGTTGCATCTCATTAAAACGCATGACATTTTTTTCATACAGCCAATACATAATAATCATTTTATATTTGCCATTAATCAATGAAAGAGTGTAGCCAAAACCTGTCTCTTCTAATGGCGTATGTGATGGAACGCATTCAGTCATTTTTAAAATCTACACTATCTTTTAGTATAGTATATAACATAAATTACCGTACTTATATTTAGGAAAGCACACTTCTATAATCGATTTATCAACTTTTCGATAAGAGTGTTTTCATAATGAAAAAGACATTAGTCATTGTTACTCATCCTCACATAGACCAGTCCGTTGTAAATAAAAGATGGGTAGAGGAATTAGAAAAACACCCAGACCAGTTTACGGTTCATCAAATTTATCAGGCCTACCCAGACGGGGTGATTGATGTTGCTAAAGAGCAAGCACTGGTCGAAGAACACGAAAATTTAGTTTTTCAATTTCCAGTGTATTGGTTTAACTGTCCACCGCTTTTGAAACAATGGCTTGATGAAGTTTTGACTTATGGTTGGGCGTACGGTTCAACAGGCGACAAGCTTAAAAATAAGAAATTTATGTTGGCTGTGTCTGCTGGTGTGAAAGAAAAAGTTTATTCAGAGTATGGTGAATACAAGCTTTCTTTAGAGCAGATTTTTACTCCATTTAAGCTAACGGCTTTATATGTTGGCGCGGATTATCAACCGCTTCATGCATTTTATGGTTTAGACACAAACCCTTCAGAAGATGATGATGTTCCGACGCACCAAGATATAGAAAATAATGCGGTTCAGTATGTTCAGAAGTTAGTCGCGTTGTCTAAGTAAGTTTTAAGAGGAGGAGACCTAAGCGTGAGGTTTGGGTCTTTCCTTACAAATAGATAGTTTTAATGTAAGGTATCATTATGATTTAAATAATTATTATTTTTTCAATTAAGCGACAAGGAAAATTTAGAGGAGTAAAATTACAGCTTCACTTATAGATTATTAAAAATTCAATTATGTTTAGTTCAGATTTAACAGATTACGTCATTCGGCAATTAGGACGTACTAAAAATAAACGTTATGAAGCATATGTAGTTAGTCGAATTATTCATTTACTCAACGACTTTACTTTGAAATTTGTCACTCAACAGTTTGTTAGATTATCAAATAAGAAAATTGCTTTAACTGATTTATATTTTCCTCAACTTGGTATTCATGTCGAAGTTGATGAGGGGCATCACTTTTTAAAAAATAATAAAATGGAGTATTCATTTAACCTAGTAGATGAGCCAATTTATAGTATTTCTCAAACAGAAAGTGATGCTATGAGAGAGGAAGATATTATTAATATTACTGGTCATAAAATTTTTAGGGTAAATGTTTATAAAAATCAGGAGGGCGAACCCCAAAACTTAGAGAGTATTCATCAACAAATTGATAAAATTATAGAAGAAGTAAAAACTGCAAAGAATAAGCTAGTAGAAAAATCTAAGTTCAAAGAGTGGAATATAGAAACAGAATATAACCCTCAAACTTATATTGATTTAGGAAGCATCAGTCTAGCCGACAATGTAGTGTTAAAAACTACAAAAGATGTTTGTAATTGTTTTGGCTATAACTATAAAAACTATCAGAGAGGTGGAGCTATTCATCCGTATCAAGAAGATACTTTGATTTGGTTTCCTAGACTTTATGAAAATAATGATTGGATTAATACCATATCGTCTGATGGCTTAACGATTACTGAAAAGTCGACGGATGAATCTATTACACTGAAAAAATTAGAAGAGTGGAAAAATGGTCCACAGAAACGAATTGTCTTTGCAAGAGTTAAAGATAATTTGAGTAGTCGAGCTATGTACCGTTTTATGGGCCTATATGCATTTCAAAAAGCGGATTTAAAGGATGGGGCGGTATGGAAACGGGTAGCATGTGAAGTGGAAACGTATTCTCCAAAGGAAGGTAAATGCTAAAGTCTAGAATCTTTATAACTATCGGACTACTTATTGTTGGACTATGTTTATTTGCAGCCTTTAAATCATACGAGAAAAACGCTAACGTTGAAAAAGAACAAGCAAGTCGAGCTGCTATTTCCTTTTTTAATTCACTTTCTAATGGAGACGTAGCCACAGCATATAAATATGTTTGGTTAGGCGAGAACTTAAATATTCGAAATGCTGAAATACCCCAAATTTATAAAGATTCAAAAGTTATAGAAGTGTTAAAAGTTCGTTACGACTCGGCAAAAAATAGACCTGATTATTATCAACAATTTTATAAAATGATTTTACTCGTCATAAAGATAAAAACAGTACATGCAGATCTTGCTGGTAATCCTGCTGGAACCTATATTGTGTTTGTAACTGTTGTACAAAAAGATCCGAAATCTAATTGGCTTGTTACTGAGTTAGGTAGTGGGGCTTAATTGGGATAATAAAATATTTAGCCAATAAAAAAGACCCAAATCTAAACGATTTAGGTCTTTTTTGAATTCTGGCGGTGAGAGAGGGATTCGAACCCTCGATACGCGCAAACGTATACACACTTTCCAGGCGTGCTCCTTCAGCCACTCGGACACCTCACCAAGGCGTGCGATAGTAACTAAAAAAACGAGTCCTGCCAAGATTTAAGACGAGCATTACAGAAAAAAAATAATAGAGGTGATAAGATTGCGCTAAAAATCATATTGGTTTAATTACACAATGCAAAATACGGCCAAAAAAGCGACCTTGCCTGCCACGGCTTTGGCAGCTCTTGGAGTGGTCTTTGGAGACATCGGAACAAGCCCGCTCTATGCCTTGAAAGAATCCTTCCATGCAGCACATGGGTTGGGTATTCAGCCTGAAAACGTATTAGGAATTTTATCTATTATTTTTTGGTGCTTAATGCTGATCATCAGCATCAAGTATGTCGCCATTGTCATGCGTGCAGACAACAACGGCGAAGGCGGGATCATGGCCTTACTCGCATTGAACTTACGTAAAGCCAAAATTGCCGACAACAAAAAAATCTACATGATTGCCATTGGATTTATCGGCGCATCGCTGTTTTTTGGTGACGGTATTATTACCCCAGCCATTTCGGTATTGTCAGCCGTTGAAGGCTTGTCTATTGCCACCGATGTGTTTGACCCATTCATCATGCCGATTGCGATTACCATTATCATCTCTTTGTTTTTAGTACAAAAACACGGCACGGCCTTTGTCGGTAAGTTTTTTGGCCCAATCACGATGGTATGGTTCTTATCTTTAGGACTATTAGGTCTTCATAGCGTCATTCAGACTCCTGTGGTGTTAGGCATGTTCAGTCCGCACTGGGCTATTCAGTTTATCTATCACCATCCAATCATGACATTCTTTGTGATGGGTGCTGTAGTGTTAACGGTAACTGGTGGTGAAGCACTTTATGCCGATATGGGCCATTTCGGACCAGTGCCGATTCGTTTAGCTTGGTTCTTTGTAGTGTTGCCGTGTTTGGTTTTAAACTACGCAGGACAGGGCGCATTATTGCTTAGAGACCCAGCGGCAATTGAAAACCCGTTCTATTTATTGGTTCCGCAATGGGCACTTTACCCAATGATTATTATGGCGACCATGGCAACGGTAATTGCCTCTCAAGCTGTAATTTCTGGGGTGTTTTCTCTTGCACGCCAAGCGATTCAATTGGGTTATTTACCACGTTTAAGTATTAAACATACGTCTGAGTCTGAAGAAGGCCAGATTTATATTCCTTTCTTAAACTGGTTACTTTTAATCGCAATTATTATCCTAATCTTGATCTTCAAAAGCAGTTCGAACTTGGCAAGTGCGTATGGTTTAGCTGTGACCTTGACCATGCTCTGTGACACGATTTTGGTTGCCGTATTTATCTACTCGGCTTGGAAGTGGAGCCTGCCAAAAGTGCTGCTCCTGATTATTCCATTCTTTGTTTTAGAGTCGGTATTGGTCGGTGCAACTTCACTTAAAATCTTGTCGGGCGGTTGGGTGCCATTACTCATTGGTGCGATTGCCGTGACCATTTTAATGACATGGAAACGTGGTCGTGAGCTTACTTTTGCTAAGCTTGAACATGACACTTTGGCTCTAGATTTGTTTGTGAAAAGTATTGGTAATAGCGTGCACTGGGTGCCGGGTGATGCCGTCTTTATGACAGGTACACCGAACGTTGTTCCACATGCCATGCTGCATAACATCAAGCACAACAAGGTACTGCATCAGCGTAATATCTTGGTCACTGTAGTGATTGAAGATGTACCATTCGTTGCGCCAGAAGAGCGTATTACGACTGAAACTTTAGCTGAACATTTCTTCCGTATTAAAATCTTCTACGGTTTTAAAGATGAAATGAATGTACCAAAAGCATTGATGCAAGCCTATGAACAGCTCGGTCTTGAATATGACTTGATGCACATCAGCTTCTTTATTTCCCGTGATCGTATTGTTCATTCGGTGGGCGATGGTATGTCTCCATGGAGAGAAAAACTGTTTATCTCTATGCAGCGTAATACCAGTCCGGTGAGTGACTTCTACCAAATTCCAACCAACCGTGTGGTTGAGTTAGGTAGTCAAATCGAAATATAAAAATTGATGTAATAAAAAAACCAAGACATAAGTCTTGGTTTTTTTATGGCTCTGATTATTGAGCTTGTTGCATAGGTGCATCTGCTGGTAAAGCACCGTCTTTTGCCATCGGGTCTGCCGACTGACTTGGATCTGCCGGAGGCGGTGGAGTGTTCGGATCTTGTGGCGCTGGAGGCGCTTGGTTTGGTGCAGGTGGTACTGCATCAGTTGGTGCTGCTGGAGGTGCCATTTCACCGCCTGCTGGAGGTGCTGGTGGAACGTCTGCTGGAATAGGAGCACCTGTAGGCGCTGCATTTGTTGGTGCAGCAGAAACTTGCTGTACTTGTCCGCTATTGACTAAATCGCTAATAGAGCCTGGTTGGCCATTTACGGTTGTGGTTACTTTTACTTTAGACAAACTTTCTAAAGTATCTCCTGGCTGCACTGCTGGCTCAGCCAAAGCGGCCATACTACATAATCCCGTGATTACGCCAATACCAATAATCTTTGAATGGATCATTAAGTGGACTCCGATTATATTTTTATCCAAATTTGTGGAGCTAACCATGTCATAAGCAATCAGTGTTTTTCAACGAAAGATACGCAATTGGCGCAATTCAATAGCCAAAGGCTCTCATAATTCCAACAGATTGTTACGTAATGGGTAATGGAGTTACAAAAAAGATGACCATGTTTTAACCATTTGAAAGATAAGAGATATACTTAAAAAAGCAGGATTGTTAAGCTGCGTGTGGACAGTGGTATTGATAGAAACATGGCAAGTAAAAAACGTAGTAAAGGTACAAACTCATTCTCTATAAGTCAGCATTTTGGCAAGATTATTCTTGCTTGTATTGCTGCGGGAAGTTTTGCGATTGCTTTTGGTAGTGAAAAGATTTCGCAATGGTTTTCACCTTTAACGACTAACTCGACTTGTCTTAATCAGTTCTATCGTGAAGTTCCACCTGCTTTAAATAAAGATAGCCTAAAAAAAGACAGTTATCCGCTGTGTTTTAATGGGTTTAACGTTTTGTATTCAGGCATTTCTAAAACGCCGTTATGGTCGGCAGAGCATTTAAATGCAGAACGTTTGAGTACCAAAATTAAGCGTGAAGATAACTTCCATGAAGAAACCCGTGTTGCTCAAAAACATCGGGCACTGTTAAGTGACTATCGCGGTTCAGGCTATGACCGTGGGCATATGGCACCAAATGGTGATATGCCAAATAAAGAATCCCAATCTGATAGTTTCTCGCTCAGTAACATGGTGCCTCAAGCCCCTAAAAATAACCAAGAAGTCTGGCGTAAGCTCGAAGAAGCGACCCGTGCTATTGCCACTAAACAAAAACAAGATGTTTATGTAGTGACAGGTCCTGTTTTTGAAGGCAAGCGTCTTAAGACGATTGGGCAGGGTGTAATTGTACCAACCGCAGTTTATAAAGCGGTATATATGCCAAAAACTGGCGCAATCGGCGCTTATTACGCACCTAACAATAATTCTCTACAAGTGAAGGTTGTAAGTGTTTGCTACCTTGAGGAGCGTTTAGGCGTCAACCTGTTCCCGCAGTTAACCGAGCAACAAAAGCGTAATGTCTATCGTCTACCTTTAACAGCGAGCCAAGTTAAGCCAAATCAAAAGCTAGACTATTTACACTGGGATGGCGAAAGTCAGTGTGAGCAAGACTTAAACGCTGACCAAATTCAAGCGCTACAAG
The DNA here is from genome assembly GCF_027854635.1 of Acinetobacter sp. AOR43_HL. NCBI lineage: Bacteria > Pseudomonadati > Pseudomonadota > Gammaproteobacteria > Moraxellales > Moraxellaceae > Acinetobacter > Acinetobacter sp. AOR43_HL. The sequence continues at coordinate 123,787 of NZ_JAKTHX010000032.1, read as the reverse complement.
ACCAATTTAAAAAGCAAAAAACTGGTTCTTCGGAGCCAATGGAAGCAAAAGTTCCAACAATTGACGAAGAAACGAGAAAGGCGATTGTGAAACAATTGGTAGAAGCCTTAGTGAACTATTTCTTGCAAATAATGAAATAAGCAGCTTTTTTTGATTGTTATTGCAACACTGTAATTGATTAAAATAGAATCCATAGACAGATCTGTCTACGGATCTTATTTTAATAAGGACAATAACAATGTTTGCCTCGATGTTTCTTTTTTCATTTGCAATGTCTATAACCCCAGGGCCAGTAAACACTGTCATTTTATCGACCAGTTTAAATCACGGTTTAAAAAGATCGCTTCCCTATATTTCAGGCGCCACAATTGGTTTTACCTTGCTTTTAATTTTTATGGCATTTGGTCTTCAGAGTTTATTAACTCAGTTTCCTGTTGTATTAAAAATTCTTGCAGTTTGTGGAACGCTATTTGTTTGTTATATCGGGATTAAAATTATTCTTTCTGCCGCAAATATTTCTATTTCCAGTGTTCCTGTAGAGCAAATGATTATTCCCAATTTTAAAGATGGGTTCTTATTACAATGGCTGAATCCCAAAGCGTGGTTGGCTTGTGTGTCAGGCATTACCATGTTTACTAGCATTGAAAACCCGCAGTTGTTGCCGATCTTTATCGTTATTTATTTTTTCACTTGCTACGCGTGTTTGTTCTTTTGGGGGTTCTGTGGTGATAAATTTTCAGTAGTGATCAATCAGGGCAACCGTTTGAAATATTTTAATATCTTGATGGGCGCTTTTTTAATTTTATCGGCTCTTTTAATTTTGATCGATTTTTTTTAAATTGATCGTATTACACTGTGAAGATATAACAACGAGATAAGACCTATGTTTAAACCATTTGAAAAGGGTACAGAGTCTTCATCAATTGAAGATTTAACATTAGAAAATGATGTCGATTGCGTCAGCATTTACGGCAACTTGCAAATTACCAAAGACAAAGTCGGGTTAGAACAGGCAAAGGCATTGCAGAGCTTTGTAAATGATGTCGTTGCGGCTTTGGAAAAAGAAGAATTGCCTGAGAAAATTGAACGTCCAGCTGAACAAGAAATTAATAATCCGTTTTTATAATTTATGCATGCTATGCGTGATATTTAGTATGGTCATGCTGCCATACAGTCTTTAATACCACGTTAGACTTTATTGAATGTGTATAGACATTTTTTACTTTTGAAAGCCCAAAAGTAAACAAAAGGCTTTGTTGATCAGAGGGTACATCCATGTACCCCTGCTCAACAGGTGACTTCCATGTCACCTTTCGCGATAGTAGATTGAGTCTAAGAAGAGTTAATCTTTATCGCCAGCTACCACCTTATAAATAATTGCCCCAATCACAGCCCCTAGAATCGGTGCCACCCAGAACAACCACAATTGACTTAACGCAGCCGTTTCAGCAAAGAACGCAACACCTGTACTACGTGCAGGGTTTACTGAAGTGTTCGTCACCGGAATACTGATTAAGTGAATGAGTGTTAAGCCCAAACCAATTGCAATAGGAGCGAAGCCAGTAGGCGCACGGCGATCAGTTGCACCTAAAATAATGATTAAGAAGAAAGCTGTAAGAACCACTTCAATAATGAAAGCAGAACCTAAGCCAAACTTGTTTGGTGATAAGTCACCAAAACCGTTGGTAGCAAAACCACCAACACCGCTAAAGCCCGTTTGGCCTTGAGCAATAATATAGAGAACAAATGCAGCAGCAGTCGCACCGACCACTTGAGCAACAATATAGGGAATTAAATCTTTAACATCGAAGCGGCCACCGACCCAAAGGCCAACACTTACCGCGGGATTAAAATGTCCACCTGAGATATGCCCTAGAGCATAAGCACCTGTGAGTACGGTTAAACCAAAGGCAAGGGCTACACCTGCAAAGCCAATACCAAGTTCAGGGAAAGCTGCGGCTAAAACTGCGCTACCACAACCACCAAAGACTAGCCAAAACGTACCTAGGAATTCAGCAAAATATTTATTCATTGTGATTACTCATCTATTGATGTATTTTTTAATTAGTGTGAAATATGTCACAAAAAATTAAGCATGTGACTATATGAAATTTTTGTTTTCAGTGTTGTTTTAATCAAGAAAAGATTTGTAAGTTTTGGTTGATTATTCTTTGTCTAAAAATTGATCCCTCCATTGCTGGGGTGTTTGATTGGTCCAATGTTTAAATGCTCTTTGAAAGGCACTTTGTTCTGAATAACAAAGTAAAAGTGCGATCTCTTGTAAGCTTAAATGCGGATCTTTTAAATACTCGGTTGCGAGCATAAAGCGCACTTGCTGAACGCGTTCCTGAAAGGTGGTGTCTTGTTGTTGTAAGTGTCGTTGGAGTTGTCGAACTGATAGGCCTAATTGAGCGGCAATATGTTCAATTTGATATTGATTCTTTTGTAGCCCAGTCAAAATTGAATGCTGTAAACGCTGATCAAGTTGGGTCGAATTTGGTAATTGCTCTAAAAGCGCTTGTGCTTGCTGAACCAATAGTTGCTGTAAGGTATGGTCGGCGCTACTAAGCGGCTTATGAATTTCTGTAATTGGAATGAGTAACTCTGTACGTGGTTGGCTAAAACGAACGGGACATTGAAAATATTGTTCGTAGACTCTGATATTTTTAGGAGCAGCATTTAAGAAACGTACTTCATGTAAATGCACGTCTTCATGAGACATAAAAAGACGTAAGAACTGAATCACCAACGCAATCGCGATTTCATCGGTAAGCTGGGTAGGGTGTAGCTCAGTCGCTTCCCAGCGAATAGAACCATATCTCCCTTGTAGCTCAACCACTAATGGGCTACCGTCATAAATCAGACGGTGAAAATCATGATAGCGAATTAAGGCTTCACCTAAGTTGTCGCAAGAGAGCGCGAGGTAAGCAATAATCCCTAAGTGTTTGGGTTGCACATATTTGGCAATTTCTAGCCCTAAACCTGGCTTCGGGTCTAGTTTATAAATCACTTCTAATAGGTCACGCCAAACGACGTAGTCAAAGCGTTCCAGATTTTGAACTTGTTCTAATTGTTCAGGAATAGCTAACTGATTGGCTTCACAGTAAGCCTTTAAAAGATGCCCCAGTCCTCCATACACTGAGCCTGTATAATTTTTTAATTGTGGCATCCCTAACCACCTCTTTCTTGTCGTGATTTGTCAATGAAACCATAAATTCTGGTCAATACCTAGCATAACGAATTTTATATGCTGAATAAAAAGAAAAAGGAGTAAAGCGATGTTAAAAGGGTTTATTGCCGGAATTGCAGTTGCGAATGCATTTGAATGGGTAGCACACAAATATATTTTGCATGGTGTACACCGTGCTGGAAAACCACGTTATAGCCCAGTACCAAAAAGTATGGAATCTCATTGGGCACACCATCGTGAAGTCCGCAAACAACAATTTCATGATGATTGCTATGTTGAGGGCGTTGGTAACTGGCGTACTAAAAATGAGTTAATTTCGCTTGCTGTGGTGGCAACCGTTTCAAGCGCAATTTTCTATCCATTTTCAAAAGGCATGGCACTCGCAGCTTGGTACAGTGCAGGAAATTATTATTATATTCATCGCCGTGCACATTTAGAACCTGAATGGGCAAAGCGTAAAATTCCATGGCATTACGACCACCACATGAACTCTAATCAAGACGCCAATTGGTGTGTGACCAAACCTTGGTTTGACTATGTAATGGGAACACGTGTGGTGTCTTCAGCAGATTTAAAAGAACAAAACCCTTCGGGTATTCGGTTGCCTACTGCACTTGCTAGACCATTGTCTCAAGCTGTAGAAAAAATCTTTCCAGCAAAATGGGTCGAGAAAAAAGAAAAACTAGAACTTCCTAGTGAAGTGAAAGAAATAGATGGTGCGGCATAAAAAATAAAGGGGCATATTGCCCCTTTAATTATGATTAAGCTTACAAGCGCATTTCGATGCCTTGTTCAGCCAAATATTGTTTAGCTTCTGGAATCGTATATTGGCCAAAGTGGAAAATACTTGCTGCCAATACTGCATCGGCACCCCCTTGTAAAATACCATCTGCAAGGTGTTGTAAGTTACCTACACCGCCTGAGGCAATGGTTGGAATGGTAACGCGGTCATTAATGGCACGCATTAAAGCAATATCATAACCCGCTTTAGTACCGTCGGCGTCCATACTGGTAATCAGCAACTCACCCGCACCGTAGTCAGCCATTTTTACAGCCCATTCAATGGCATCAATACCAGTTGGTTTACGGCCACCGTGAGTAAAGATTTCCCATTTGTTGTCGCCAGTTTTTTTGGCATCAATCGCAACCACAATACATTGTGCGCCAAAATGCTGAGAAGCTTCTTGAACAAATTCTGGATTAAATACGGCAGCCGAGTTAATACTCACTTTATCTGCACCTGCATTTAATAACGCACGAATATCTTCAACCTTACGTACACCACCACCGACAGTTAATGGTACAAATACAGTCTCGGCCATACGCTCAACAGTACGGTAAGTGGTATCGCGTCCATGATGTGTAGCGGTAATGTCTAAGAAAGTAATTTCGTCTGCACCTTGTTCGTTATAGCGACGTGCCACTTCAACAGGGTCGCCAGCATCACGAATATCGAGGAATTGAACGCCTTTAACTACGCGTCCGTTATCAACGTCTAGGCAAGGAATAATACGTTTAGCAAGCATAGCTTTTTCCAAAAATAATCGCCGTTGGTGAAAGTTCCTACACAGGCGCTACACCTTCATGGAGGGAAGAGGTATTCTATCAAACTTCACAGATGTTTTTTGCAGGTTTTCCATGTCGGTTTATACCCCGTTGAGTTTAGATGAAGTTCGCACCTTTGCTGCACCTTATGGATTAGAGGTGTTGGAGCTGAACCCAATTCAGGGAGGTATTCAAAACACCAATTATTTTCTGGTTGATGTAAACCGCAAACAATATGTACTCACCGTGTTTGAAGAGTTAGATGCACAAGGGGCGGGCGAACTTATTCCTGTACTTGAGCAATTAGGGACTCATGATGTACCCGTTGCAGTGCCACTAAAACACAGCGGACAAGCGGTTCATGTGATTGCAGACAAGCCTGCACAAATTGCACCACGTTTAATGGGTCACCATCCCATGCAAACCACAGTAGCGCAAGTTGCAGCGATTGCCGATGCACAGGCGAAACTGCATGTGGCTTTACAAGACTTTCCACTTGAGCGTGAATATCGACGTGATCATCAATACTGGACAGGCGTTGCAGAGCAGCTGAAACCAAGCATGACTCAAGATGATCAAACGTTACTTGAGCAGGTCTATCAAGCTTTTAATGCGAAAACAGCGAAGTATTCAAACCGACCAACAGGTTTTATTCACTCTGATTTATTCCGCGACAATACTTTGTTTGAAGGTGAGCAATTACAAGGTATTCTAGATTTTTATGAGTTAAATCAAGATGAATTACTGTTTGATATTGCGATTACCATCAATGATTTTTGTACTGAATATCCAGCAGCATATTTAAACTCAGACAAAGTAGTTGCTTATTTAAAGGCATACCAAAAAGTTCGTACACTTACATCAGATGAGCTTGCATGTTTAGATGTATTCTTGGCAATGGCAGCGTGCCGTTTTTGGTCAATGCGTTTGCAAGTTGCTCAAAAAAATAAAGAAGAAGGACGTACCGGCGATGACATTTTGCAAAAAGACCCGCAAGAAATGCGAGCAATGATGCAAGACCGTTTAAGTCATGTAAAAGCATAAAAGGGAATAAAGATGCGAGATCAGGGGCGTTTAGTCGAATGGTTCGACGAAAAAGGTTATGGCTTTATTCAGCCGGATGATGCTGAAAAAGAGCGAGTCTTTTTGCATATCAAAGATTTTGCACGCCCCGGACCTCGGCCAATTATTGGCTGTGCACTGGAATATCGGGTGATTCTCGATGAACGAGGCCGTTTTCGTGCTCAGCAGGTCACCTATTTAAAAGCATCTCAAACCCGAAAAGCGTCAAAGCCCGTAAAAGCAGAATCTTCTTTTCAAGCCAGTCCATGGTCTGCAATGCAAATGGGGATCGTATTTTATTTCGTTTTAATGGGAATTATGAGCTTTATTCATATCTTGCCCGCCTACACCTTGTTATTTGTTTTAATGATGAATGCCTTAAGTTATTGGCTTTATTCTCAAGATAAAGAAGCCGCACAATTGGGTAATCGCCGTGTACCTGAACAAACATTGCACATTGTTAGCTTTTTAGGAGGTTGGCCAGCTGCATGGTGGGCACAACAAAAACTGAGACATAAAACACAAAAACAACCCTTTCGTAAGATTTATTTTTGTACCATATTCTTTCATTTACTTTTGATTTTGTGGCTAATTTCTCCCTTAAACGTATTGCGGGGCTCATAAAAGTAAATCGTTTTAATAAACTTGAGAGGTATAAAAATGAATAGTTCTATCGACCAAGATCCAAATCGTACTTTAACACTTATTTTATATGTACTTTATATTGTTGCCATTTTTACAGGTGGCTTACTTGCGGTTATTGCTTTAATTATTAACTACGTAAAACGTTCTGATGTACAAGGCTCGATTTTCGCGAGCCACTTTACATGGCAAATCAGAACATTCTGGTGGTATCTGGCTTGGAATATTATTGCCTTTCTGCCGTTTATTTTCCTGTTCTTTACGGGCGAAAATACTAATCTATTTGCAGGCGTTGCCGTTTCATCGACCGTATTCTGTGTGAGCGTAATTGGTGCTGCGTGGATCTGGATTGTATATCGTGCAATTCGCGGCTTGATTGCGCTAAATGATAACCGTCCGATGTATCAACCTTAATAAATAAAAAAGAGAGCGTTAAGCTCTCTTTTTTTATTCTCGAATTCTTTTAGCTTTTTTAATTGGTAACTTAATTTTTAACTCACTGACTAAAACGCCTAAGACTACTAAAGCACCGCCAAAAAGGGCAATCATTGGCAAACGCTCACCTGCAATTCGGCCAATAATGCCTGCCCAAACAGGTTCGCCAGCATAGATAATTGCAGCACGTGAAGGATCAACCACACGTTGAGCCCAGTTCATAACAAATTGAATGAGTGCACTCGCTAAACCTAATGTAATAGCAATCAGTACTAGGGGCCATGAAAATGCTGGAATTGTATGTTCACCCACCACAGGCATGATGGCGAAAGAAAGTAGAGAAGCGACACCAAGTTGAATGATTGTGACGCGGCGTAAATTTACCTTTCCAGCAAAGTAGCTAATAAAAATAATTTCTAAAGCAATCGCAAAGGCACCCAAGATTGTTAACAGCTGCCCAAAACTTAATGAAATTTGCTCAAAACCATTTCCCGTTAAGAAAACAAGGCCAGCAAACGCAAGAGCAGCTCCCACCCAAGTCATAATATGTGGAGTTTTTCTAAAGATGAGCCACATTAAAATAGGAACAAGCGGAACATATAGCGCCGTTAAAAAAGCGGATTCACTACTCGGAATGGTTTGTAGGCCAATGGTCTGGGTGCCGTAGCCTGCCGCAATCACAAGGCCAATCGCGCTACCAGCGCCTAAATCTTTTAAAGTAACACCTTTCATACTTTTTAATGAAATAAGAAGCAAAGTAAGAGCTGCTACAGCAAAACGACAGCCTACAAAAAACATAGGTGATGCAAAATTCAGCGCATACTGCACAGTAAGGAATGTTCCTCCCCAAATGATCGTAATCAGAATCAGGGCTAACTGTGGAGCTTTGCTTGAACTCAGAGAAATTGGCGACATACTCAAATTAACATAAATTGTGCAATATACTGCACATATTGCGCTATTCTTGTATTTTGTGCAATATATTGCTCAAATTTTCTTGCTAATCCATTTTATGAGCCAGTCGAATACCGTTTTACAGCACGTAGGCACAAATATTCGTTTATTAAGAGATGAACGAGATTTGAGTCAACAAGATTTGGCAGATCAGGCAGGTGTGAGTAGACGAACCATTGCTGCTTTGGAAACTGGGCAGGTCAATATTAGTTTGGCCAAACTCGATGCGATTGCAGCAGTGTTTGGTGTGGATTTTAAAACGATTGTGAGTGCACCTGAGCATAAAGAACATGCTGTAGTAAATGCACTCGCTTGGCAGGGTAAAGATGAAGAAAGTAAAGCAACCTTGCTCGCTTCAGTTCCATCTCGTTCCCAAGTTGAGCTTTGGATATGGTCTTTGGCAGTGGGAGAGTCTTACGTGGCGGAAGCAGATGCAGACGGATGGCAGGAAATTATTTACGTATTAGAAGGTGAGTTGACCATACAATTTACTGACAGCAAAAAAATAATACCAGCTGGTTCATCTTTTATTTTTGAAAGTTCTGTTACTTATACCTATATCAATAGTGGTAACCAAGTGCTTAAATTTACTCGTAATGTGGTGTATTGATTTGGAATTTAAGCTTTTTAATAAAATATATGTTTTTAAAATTTATGCAGTTTATTGAAGGCATATATGATGTATATGACCTATCTTAAAAACCTGTGAATTCAATTTAAACAAAAAATACGAATAAGAATAAATAAGGCAAGTTATGATATTTCGTGTGTAATGAAATTATTTTTAACTCGTTTTAATAGAAAAAAGATACAGAAATGAAGTTCTTATTAAGTTCACAAGATATTCAAAACTATAAATTTTTATGGCAGGTTTCTAAAGAAAATTATAAGAAGCAGAAAGGTAGTATGTTTCTCATGTTTTTATTAGTAATGTTTACAGCATTCTTTACGACATTATTGCCATACCTATTAAAAATTATTATTGATTACTCTGCACAGGCATATAACTTTCCACTAGATATTCGACTTCCATTTAATTTCTTATATCTAATCGTACTCGCTTATGCTGCAGCATGGTTAGCGAATGAGTTATGTAATTGGACGAAAAATATTTTTAGTGCTTATTTGATGGTTGATTTCAAAGGAGCATTAATTTTTGCGGGGTTAAAAAATTATTTAAATCTTAAAAAAGATGAGCAAGATCAAATTGAAGCTGGAACAGTCATCAGTGATCTTGCAAGAGGAAGTTCTGCTTTTGGTGAGATAAATCTAACGTTGCTGCTTCATTTGGGGCCAATCATTTTTCAATTGGTTATGATCTTTGCAGTTTTATTTACAACTATTAGCTTACTTTTTAGTATCAGTTTTTTATTGGTAGCTATCGTTATTTTTTTAGTTTCCTTTCATATAAATAAAAGAAGTAGTTCTTTATTTGATTCGATGTATCAACAAGATAATCAGGTAAATAGCGATTTGATACATCAGATCTCAAATTCATATGAAATTAAAGTAAAAAATGCAGTACCGTTTCAATTGTCAAAATTTAATATCACATTAGACTCATTCATCAAAACAGCTAAAGATAGGAATAAAAAAATAGGGCTATTGATGATTTCTCAATTGTTCCTGATCTTTTTGTTTTTACTCTTTTTTATGTTATTTACAGTCTTTCTTTCAACTGAAAAGCAGCTTACACCGGGTGCTTTCGTATTGATAAGTACTTATATTATTCAACTCACCAATCCATTTTTAGCGGTTTCTCAAAGCTTGATGCGTTTAAATGGTAACTTTGTCGCCTTAGCAAAATATCGAAAATACTTTAATCTCAATAAAGAAAATTATACGCATTCTATCGTTCAAGACTCCAACGTTCTCTTTCAATTTATAAATGCTAAATTTTTACTTGGGAAAAGAGCCGTAGATCATTTTAATTTAACAATATTAGCCAATAAAACGTATGTCGTGATTGGGCCAACTGGCTTGGGAAAGACTTCTCTAATGAATTATTTAATGGGTGTCTATCAGATTCAATCAGGGCAGCTTTGCTATAAGAATATTGATATTAGCCAAAATTTCTCTAAACATATTTTTGATGAGGTTACTTACGTTGCACAGCAACCAGTTATTTTCCCTTATTCTCTTAGAGATAATTTAGTTTATAACTCCTCGCACATATATGAGGATTCTTACTTACTTCAGATGCTTGATCAATTTAATCTATTACATATTTTGAAAAAGCATCAACTAACGCTCGATGATGATTTAACTGAAATTTATAAGAATTTTTCAGGAGGAGAAAAGCAAAGAATTTGCATTCTTCGAGGTCTTTTAGCTCGCCCGCAGCTCATCATCCTAGACGAACCGACTGCCGCCTTGGATGTAGATACTGCAAAAAATATACTTGAATATATTCAGCAGGTTGTTCCATCCGTAATCATGATTACACATTCGCCCTATGCAATGGAAATTGCGGATGAGGTAATCGATTTAGAAAAGTTATTAAACTAAAGATAATCAAAAATAAAAAAGAGCCTAAAGCGGCTCTTTTTTACATCTTAAAAATTAAAGACGGTTTTCATCTAACAAAAGCTGAGCTTCACGAAGGTTTAAAGTACCTTCATAAATTGCGCGGCCTGTAATCGCACCTAAAATACCCGGTTGACCTTTTAAGTTACGAACGTCATCAAGGTTGGTTACACCACCAGAAGCAATTACTGGTAAGCCTGAGTATTGAGCCAAGTTTACAGTTTGCTCAACGTTTACACCTTGCATCATACCGTCACGAGCAATGTCTGTATAAACAATGCTAGACACGCCTGCATCAGCAAAGCGTTTCGCTAAATCAGTTGCTTTCACATCAGTAACGTTTGCCCAGCCGTCAGTTGCAACCATACCATTCATGGCATCAATACCAACAATGATGTGGCCTGCAAAACGTTTACAAGCTTCTTCTACAAATTCAGGTTCTTGAACAGCTTTAGTGCCGATAATGACAAAAGTCACGCCAGCTTCTAAATAGTGTTCAATCGTTTCTAATGAGCGAATACCACCACCAATTTGAATTGGTAATTCTGGCTGAGCTTTAGCAATCGCTTCAACAACAGGTTTATGAATTGGAGTACCTGCGAAAGCGCCATTCAAATCAACCAAATGCAAACGGCGCGCACCTTCATTTACCCAATGCTGGGCAGTTGCAACCGGATCGTCAGAGAAAACGGTATCGTCTTCCATACGCCCTTGTTTTAAACGCACACATTTACCATCTTTCAGGTCAATTGCTGGAATGATTAGCATGCTTCCGCTCCTTGCTTCATCATGTTTATGAAATTGTGCACATCTTAGCAAAGTATTGATCAATCGCTAAGCCTTAGAAAAGACTTTTATTACTTTACGCTTGAAGTGCGGTTTGAATAGTTTGTGAAATGTGAGCAGGTAATAGTTTTTGGTTTCTGAGCTCTTCAAATACGAGTAATGCAGCATAAGCATCGGCGGCGGCATAATTTATTTGTTGTGGTGTAAGTGGCTTTCGTGCCCAGTTTGAAGTTCCGACTTTTTTCGACTTTGCGAGATATTGTCCAAATAACAGTGCCACCGCTTTTTGTAAGCCCATTTGCTGTTTAAAACCAAAGTGACTAAAACCTTTAGCAAGGTCGATACAACTTTCTAGCTCTATGCCTTTTTTATGAAAAATGTGCTTATCATTTTTAAGACCAAAACCGACTTTAATTTGCTTCTGGTTAGATAAAATGGGCTGTAAGAATTTTAATGTCGATGAATTGACATGAAATAAATAGGCTTTTTGTGTTGTAGCAAGTTGAATTAAGTGTGGACCAGTTGAGATTTCACCCACTTTAAATGTAGGTTTAGACTCAGAATCAAATCCCAAAATTGCAGCGTTTTTTAATTCTTCTTCAATACTTTTGCATTGCTCAATATTTTCAATCACCACAATATTATGGTGGTTAAGATTTTCAAAAGTAGGAAGCTGCTGAATGGAGGCTTTATCAAGGAGGGCAACGGCTTCGGACATATTTAACAGCGTACAAAAGAATTGGGCTATTCACTTTATATATGAATAAAGCCTAGAGAACTAGGCTTTATGAATGTCTTTAAAAATTATTGAGACTGAGAAGGTGTACCAATGACCACACTTTCACTTTTCTCGACATAGCCTTCATAGGTCGGAGACATGATTGTGGCAACGACAGCAAAAACCAAAGCAAGTGGAATTAGGATAATATAAATCCAGCCTAAAACGCGCTCCCAACCAGGGGTAGGGCGCTGTGGGCCGTAATCATTATTGCCTTCTGTACCTTTTGCTGCAAAGAGATAGATCATAAAAATCAGGTTTACGGCGGGGATCAGCATCAGTAATGATAGCCATCCTGTATTATTACGGTCGTGCAAGCGGCGGATTGTAAATACAAAACTTACATAGAGGCAAACAATATAAAGAATGGCGATAACAATCATGCCTGCCGTAGAAAGACCCGTTAGTTCCTGACTAGATGTAAACCCAAAAGTAAAAGCGATGATGACAACGGCGATACCGATGACGAGTGAAAATAAGAATGTCCAAGCAGCATAAGAGAGTCGCCCAAAACGACCACTAGCTTTAAAGGGGGAATCTTGTTGAAGTGGTTGATTTTCGAAAGGTGAATTCATTTTGTTTTCCTGACCATTTGGTTTTATTTAAAAGTATAAATATTCAATATTTTGTTGAATAAAACATCATTCTATAAATGATTAGTTGTTATTGTAAATAAAAAAAAGATCAGGCCATCTAGACCTGATCTTTTTCAGTTTTAAATCAGATTAAATATTCCATTCCACAAAGTTTTTAAGTAACTGCAAACCAGCAGTATGACTTTTCTCTGGGTGGAATTGGGTCGCGAATAAATTATCTTTATGAATTGCTGTGCAGAAATTCACACCATACTCACAAGTCGCAGCCACAACGCTTTCATCTTTTGGTTCGACATAGTAGCTATGTACAAAGTAGAAGCGAGCATCTTGTTCGATGTTATTCCACATTGGATGGCTTGGGTCCATTTGGTGAACTTGGTTCCAGCCCATGTGCGGTACTTTTAAACCTTCCATTTGAGGGAAATGTTTTACGACACCGTCAAAAATACCTAATGCGTCTACACCGCCATTTTCTTCAGAACTTTGTAGTAATGCTTGCATGCCTACGCAAATCGCAAGAACAGGTTTATTAAAAGCAGCTTTACGTACAACTTCATCAATACCTGCTTCACGCATACCTTGCATACAGTCACGCATTGCACCAACGCCCGGAAAAACAATTTTGTCGGCTTGTGCAATTAACTTTGGATCATTGGTCACATCGACTGTAGCGCCTACATGCTCAAGTGCTTTAGCTGCTGAGTGTAGATTGCCCATACCATAATCAAGTAACGCGATACGTGTCATTAGAGGCTACCTTTTGTCGATGCAATCGTGTTTTCTGCACGTGGATCAACTTCACATGCCATACGTAAAGCACGAGCAAGTGCTTTGAACACACTTTCGATTTGATGGTGGCTATTTTTACCTTTTAAGTTATCGATGTGTAAGGTCATAAGCGCATGGTTTACGAAACCTTGGAAAAACTCAGAAAATAAATCGACATCAAAGGTACCGATGCGTGCACGAGTAAATGGAATATCCATAAATAATCCCGGACGACCAGATAAATCTACAACAACGCGAGATAAAGCTTCGTCTAATGGTGCATAAAAATGACCATAGCGTTTTAAACCTTTTTTATCGCCTAAAGCTTGTGCAAAAGCTTGTCCAAGTGTGATACCACAGTCTTCTACGGTGTGGTGGTCATCAATCTCGAGGTCTCCGTCACAATGAATATCGATATCAAATAAGCCATGTCGCTTGATTTGATCAATCATATGGTCTAAAAATGGAACTCCAGTGTTTAGTGTGCCTTGACCAGTACCGTCGAGATTTAAACGAACTCGAATTTTGGTTTCATTGGTATTTCTAACCACTTCACTGATACGTTGCGTCATGGACACGTTCCTCAAAAAACGTCAAAAATGATTGGATGTTAACGACAATTTCGCTGTGACGAATTCGTGACAGCATCATAGTTTGCTCAGGAGGGTTAATCAATGCCTATTACCGTACATGCTTATAGTTCTCTAGATAATTCAGAGATCCGCGATCAGCTTGAGCGACTGTATGATACAAGTCCGGAGTTTGGTGACGGGCACGATGCGATTGAACAACTTGAACAAGATTTACAACAGTATACCACGCTATACACTGCCGAATTTAACACCAAAATTATAGGTGCAATTTGGTCTTCAGGACAAGGCGAAAGCAAGGTTCTTGAATATATTGTTGTGCACCCTGCGAACCGTGGTCGTGGGGTGGCTGAGCGCTTAGTCGAAGAAGCTTGCCGTATAGAAGAGTCAAAAGGTGTTAAAACTTTTGAACCAGGTTGTGGCGCGATTCATCGCTGTTTGGCTCACATTGGTAAACTACATCACTAAAAGCTTCTATTATTTTGTGGTTGTGATTTAAAAATAATCACTTGTTACAAAAAACACGGAAGTTGCTTGACGTCTTCTTATAAACATTGTTTAATACGCCCACTTCGGCGTGATAGCTCAGTAGGTAGAGCAACGGATTGAAAATCCGTGTGTCCCCAGTTCGATCCTGGGTCTCGCCACCATTATTTGTGTTTTCAATCCCTGATCCCATCAGGGATTTTTTTTAAGTATAAAAAATACTCATTTAAATCAGAAACTCAGGATAATTGTTGACTATTGTTCTGAGATACGGCTTAATACAGGCCATCGGCGTGATAGCTCAGTAGGTAGAGCAACGGATTGAAAATCCGTGTGTCCCCAGTTCGATCCTGGGTCTCGCCACCATATTCGAAAAAGCCCCATACATTATGTATGGGGCTTTTTTCATGCCTGTTTATTTAATAAAAATATTACGACCTTACCTGTGTATAAATCTCATTTTATCCACAAGCAAAGAGGGTTATCCCCAATATTGCCTTAACTTTCTAAAAATGGCTCAACTGAAAACTTGTCTCTAATCGTGAGAACTATCACGAATAAGTCGTTTTCCTAAGCACACTGCTTCTACCTCGTCATAGCCAAGCTGTTCGTAAAAGTTCAACACATTCAAATTGTCTTTACGGACTAATAATTGAAGTTTTGGGCAGCCGCGAGCAATGAGGCGCTTCTCAAGCTGCTGAACGAGCGCTGTAGCGATTCCTAAGCGTTGTTGGTGGGGGTGAACAGCCAGATAGTTAATCCAGCCTCTATGGCTGTCGTAGCCGCCCATAAGCGTGCCAATTAGTTGCTCATCTTTAATAGCAACTAAAAACAAATCATCCTGTTGTGAGACTTTTCTGAAAATATCGGTTTCAGGATTATTCCAAGGACGAGTCAGACCACAGCTTTCCCATAAAATAACGACATCATCCAGATCTGCATTTGTAAATTGACGAATAATAAACATATGGATTTCTACTTTTTGTTTTGATGTGCTGAAAAGATAAAATAAAAATTTGGGCTTGAGCAGTTTTTTATTAATAATTTAAACAAATAAAAAAGCACCCCCGAAGGAGTGCTTGAATTAAACCAGTGATTTAAGCTGATTTTGCAACTGGTGCTGCTTGAAGCATTTGACCTGTTTCTTCGAAGTTTGCATGCCAAGACAATGCTTCACGAAGTAAGTGAGGAGTATGTCCACCTTTAGCACATGCACGGTCAAAGTAGTCATTTAATGCATCACGATAAAGTGGGTGTACACAATTATCGATAATAGCGCGAGCGCGTTCACGAGGCGCTAAACCGCGTAAGTCTGCTAAACCTTGCTCTGTCACTAAAATATCAACATCGTGTTCACTGTGGTCAACGTGGCTTACCATTGGCACGATAGAAGAGATATCGCCGCCTTTAGCAATTGATTTGGTCACAAAGATCGCTAAGTGAGCGTTACGAGCGAAGTCACCTGAACCACCGATACCGTTCATCATTTTGGTACCACACACGTGAGTTGAGTTCACGTTACCGTAAATATCAAACTCAAGCGCAGTGTTAATGCCGATAATTCCTAAACGACGAACCAATTCAGGATGGTTAGAAATTTCTTGTGGACGAAGCACTAATTTGTCTTTGTAAGCTTCGATATTACCAAAAACTTTTTCGCCACATTTTGCAGAAAGGGTAATTGAGCTACCAGAAGCAAATTTCATTTTGCCTGCATCAATGAGTTCAAAAGTACAGTCTTGTAGTACTTCTGAGTACATGATGAGGTCTTCAAAATCAGAATCTTTTAAACCTGTTAGTACTGCGTTGGCAATAGAGCCAATCCCTGCTTGTAATGGACCAAGGTTTTTCGGTAAACGACCTTCTGCAACTTCTTTATTAAAGAAAGCAATTAAGTGGTTTGCAATGCCTTGAGTCTCATCATCTGGAGGAGTTACTGTTGATGGTG
This sequence comes from Acinetobacter sp. AOR43_HL, assembly GCF_027854635.1. Classification (NCBI taxonomy): domain Bacteria; kingdom Pseudomonadati; phylum Pseudomonadota; class Gammaproteobacteria; order Moraxellales; family Moraxellaceae; genus Acinetobacter; species Acinetobacter sp. AOR43_HL. The sequence goes on along the minus strand of NZ_JAKTHX010000032.1, from coordinate 107,481 downwards.
AGTCATGTGTATCGTTAAATACAATACCTACAATTTTTGCAGGATCGATTTGGATTGCCGTTGTACCAATACGCTCATCCACTTTTGTCAATGGAATTGGAGTACGTGTTGGACGATAAGTCGGAATATAGATGTCATGCAAACCTTCAAAGCTTTCGCTTAAAGATGTGTTGATTTCAACAATAACTTTTTCGGCAAAAATAGCAAAGCTTGCAGAGTTACCTACAGAAGTTGTTGGAATAATACCGCCATCTTCAGTAATCGCAATTGCTTCAATAACCGCAACGTCTGGACGTTTAAGTTGCTGGTTACGCATTTGCTCAACAGTTTCTGATAAATGTTGATCAATAAACATAACTTCGCCGTTGTTAATCGCACGACGTAAAGTGTTGTCTACCTGAAATGGCATACGACGAGATAAAACACCTGCTTCCGTGAGTTGTTTGTCTAAGTCATTACCTAAGCTAGCACCCGTAATTAACGTGATTTTTAACGGATTTTTCTTTGCATGCTCTACAAGTGCTTGTGGAACAGCTTTAGCTTCACCGGCACGAGTAAAACCACTCATACCAACGGTCATTCCATTTTCGATGAATTGCGCAGCTTGTTCAGCACTGATGACCTTGTCATGAAGAGAAGCTAGGCGAATACGACTTAAAGACATTGGACATCCTCAATATTGTCAAAACATACGGGATTTTAGCTATGAAAAATTGAAAAGTGCATAGGTGTTAGGCTAAGGTCTAATTTTGTAAATAAATGGCGGTATAAATTATATTTATGGTTTTTATTTAATTGATTTTTATTGCTTTTATTTATGATTAAAACAAGGCTTTTAATTGCTGATTGATCAAATTAAAAGCGCTCACTTAATGTTTGTTTTATTTTTTCCAAAGGATTGGTCGTGGTATTTTCTTCGGTACTTGGTTTTGGGATTGGCAAAGAAATAATAACTTCTAAACCACCTTGTTCACGATTATGAATTTGAATCTCACCATGATGAATATCGACAATACGTTTAACAATAGCCAGCCCAAGACCGCTACCTTGAATGGTTCTTGCTGAGTCTCCGCGAACAAAAGGTTGCATTAACTCTTCAATTTGATCTGCAGGAATGCCTTCACCATGATCAGCAACAGTAATTAAAATACATTCATTTTCAACTTTTGCACTGAGCTGTATCGGTTCAGCACCATAGCGTTTTGCATTATTAATCAAGTTGGCAATAAGTCTTTTTAAAGAAAGACTACGTGCCGGAATAATAGGTACATCCTGCATCTCGAATTGAATATCGAGAGGTTTAAATTGCACAACAAGTTCTTGTAAAAGCATGTTGATATTGGTGTCTTTCAACTCCTCATCTGAGCCATCGCGCATGTATGAAATGAACTGATTAAGAATTGCATCCATATCATCTACGTCATAAACCAAACCTTCACGCAAAAACTCATCAGGCAGCATCTCTGCTGTTAAACGTATGCGTGTAAGAGGGGTACGTAAATCATGTGAAATACCTGCCAACATAATACGTCGTTCACGCTCAGTCTGATCGAGTGTATAGACCATACGATTAAAGGCTTGGTTTACTTGACGAATTTCTAATGGACCGTGGTTGGTATCAAGATACGGCGCTGTTCCGGATTTACTGTATTCATTGGCAGCATTCTGCAAACGACGCAGAGGGCGGTTCATCTGTCGAACCAAAATTAAAATAATGATAGCCGACAGTAATGGAACACCCACGACCCAACCTACTAAAAGTTCAGGACTATAGTTGGCATAGGTTTTTAAAGGCTCGCGAACCCAGTTGCCATGCATTTCAGGAGTTTGAATCCAAATGCGTGGGCTCGGTTTAAACTGAAAGTAAACGGTAACGTCTTTAGTCCCAATCTCATTTGCCAGCTTTTTTTCGACATGATTGGTAAAAAACTCGGCAATGACCTTTTCTCGGACACTTGGATATTCTTTGGGGTTGGTAACGTATTCAATACCGACTCGATTACGCAACCACGCATCAATATCTACTTCATTTTCACGATGAAAAATTCGTATATCAGGATTATTGACGAGCTCAAGCTCGACCGCAAGATAACGGGCGTGCTGTTGAATTTCAGGTAAATAAAGAGTGCGCCAAAAGAACCATAACGACATAAATAAGCTAAAGAACACCACCAGCAGTACCAGAATAGTGGTACGCATGGCAGCAGAACGTGGCTTTATTTTATCGAGAAAACGTTCCCATCGAGTCCGTTTACGCTCTGAATAGGTCACGTAATCGGTAAAGTTCTGTGGGGCGATTGGTTCTAAACTCACTCTATCTTATCTCAAGCTTATTCAGCACCATCTGGAACGAATACATAGCCGACACCCCATACAGTTTGGATGTAACGTGCACGTGCAGGGTTATCTTCAATTAAACGACGTAAACGAGAAACTTGAACGTCAATTGAACGTTCCATTGCACCCCATTCACGGCCACGCGCTAAGTTCATCAATTTATCGCGTGTTAATGGTTCACGTGGGTGTTGTACCAATGCTTTTAATACAGCAAATTCGCCAGTTGTTAAGGTAACGATTTGCCCTTCGCGTGTCAGTGTGCGGGTAGACAAGTCTAAAGACCATGGACCAAAGCTTACTACTTCAACTTGTTGGCTTGGTGCACCCGGAACTTCACGAACTTGGCGACGTAATACTGCGCGGATACGTGCTAAAAGCTCATTTGGGTTAAATGGTTTTGGCAAGTAGTCATCTGCACCAGCTTCAAGACCGGCAATACGGTCTGAATCGCTACCACGTGCTGTTAACATGATGATTGGCGTATCAATATTTGATTGGCGTAAACGACGGCAAATACTTAACCCATCTTCAACCGGTAACATAAAGTCGAGTACGATAAGTGAAAATAACTCACGTTGTAATAAACGGTCCATTTGAGAAGCATCGTGGGCAGTTTTTACAACAAAGCCTTTATCTTCCAAAAAACGTTGCAAGAGGGTACGTAAACGCACATCGTCATCGACCACTAAAATACGTTCGACACGATCCGTTTCGTTGTGTACGGTTTCAGGATGTTCAGCAGGTACAACTAAACTCATGATGTACTCCCTTTTAAAGTCATAATTTATATATTATTGGGTCGGATAGGCTTATTGCCAACAAGCCCTCAGTATAATGCTGATATTCTTGTTTAGACTATGTATCAATTTGCTCAAAATTACAATTTTCAAGGTGGTTTGAAACCAAAAAACAACATCTTAAGCCCATAATTTAGCAAAGACCGACCTAAAACAACAAATGGTTAAATTTTCAATAAATTTACAATAACTCTATAGTGATAACTAATTGTTTAAAATCAATTTTTTGAAACAAACATAATGGGCCTTTGATTGCTGAATAAGATAAAAAAACTGAGTAGTTAAGGAATTAGAGGAATAAAGCAGTGCTCAACCTCAATATTTTTATCTTTTGGGCTATGTATCAATATGATCATTTTCTCATAAATTATATTAATTTTTTGTCATGTTCATGACATAAGTCATACGTTTATATTTTTTAAAGATTAAAAGGTAGGGTTCAGTCTTAACTTTTTCATACTTAAATCACTGTTTTTGCGTGCTCTAGTAGTCGTAAAAAGTATAAATATTCAGAGTCAATACAAAAAAACGTTTTGAATACGCAAACAAGTGTGGATTTTATGGGCTTGGTCTTTATAATCAGTGCTTTTAAACTTTATCCTTGTGGGATCAAACACGATGACTGACTTAGTTCAGCAGTTGGCAAGTGAGCTTGCCGTACGTCCAAACCAAGTAGAAGCTGCCATCCGCTTAATTGACGAAGGTGCCAGTGTTCCATTCATTGCCCGTTACCGTAAAGAAGTAACACAAGGTTTAGATGATACGCAGTTACGCCAATTAGATACTCGTTTAGCGTATTTACGTGATTTATATGAGCGCCGTGAAAAGGTCATTCAGTCATTGCAAGAACAGAATAAATTGAATGATGACTTGTTGGCGCGGGTGAATGCAGCCGAAACAAAAAATGCTTTAGAAGAAATTTATGCACCGTATCGTCCTAAGCGTACAAGTAAGTCTTTTAAAGCAAAAGAAGCAGGTTTAGGACCGATTGCTGAAAAAATTATTGCAGAACAAGTTGACCCGACAGAAGCATTGGCTGGTTTTAGTCATGAAGACTATCCAGATGTTGAAAGTCAGTTAGATGCGATCCAGCATATTCTGATTGATGACTGGGCACAAAATATTGCGCTTACTACAGAATTAAAAGCAACTTTTGCAAAAACTGCGGTTTTAAAAAGTACTGTTGCTTCTGAAGAAAAGAAAGAAGTCGGTAAAAAATTCCGTGATTACTTTGAATTTTCTGAAGGTTTAAACAAATTACCTTCACACCGTCTATTGGCGATGTTACGTGGGCGTCAAGAAAACGTATTAGGTTTAAAAGTTGATGGTGAAGATGATGCACCATTAGCGCGTATTGAAACTGAATACAACCTTGAGCAAATTCAACCTCAAGCACGTCAAGATTTCTTAAAACAAACTGCAAAATTATTCTGGTTGGGTAAAGTTCGTCCTCAAATCGAGCATTCATTGCTAACAGAGAAACGACTTACTGCCGAAGCAGAAGCAATGCAGGTATTCGCTGAAAATCTTCGTCATTTATTATTATCAGCGCCAGCAGGTGGTCGAACTACTTTAGGTGTTGACCCTGGTATTCGTACTGGTGTGAAACTTGCAGTAGTAAGCGATGCAGGTGATGTACTTGCTCATAGCACGATTTATCCATTCGCGCCTAAAGAAGATAAAGAAGGTTCTATTGCTGAACTTGCGCGTCTATGCCGTGAATATAATGTAGAGCTTATTGCTATTGGTAATGGTACAGCTAGCCGTGAAACAGAAGCTGTAGTGGCTGAAATGATGGCTGCTAATACAGACCTCAAATTAACACGCGTGACTGTAAGTGAAGCGGGTGCATCTGTTTACTCTGCAAGTGAGCTTGCTGCTGCAGAACTTCCAGAGCTTGATGTTTCAATTCGTGGTGCAGTGTCGATTGCTCGCCGTTTACAAGATCCACTTGCTGAACTTGTTAAGATTGATCCGAAATCAATTGGTGTAGGTCAATATCAACACGACGTGAATCAAACTGGTTTAGCAAAAACTCTTGACGCGGTAGTTGAAGACTGTGTGAACGCTGTTGGTGTTGATGTAAATACTGCTTCGCCAGCAATCTTGGCTTACATTGCGGGTTTAAACAAAGCGATTGCTCAGCAAATTGTTGAATACCGCAAAGAGCATGGTCGTTTTGATAACCGTCAAGCTTTGAAAAGCGTACCACGTTTAGGCGAACGTACTTTTGAACAAGCGGCTGGTTTCTTACGTATTCAAAATGGTTCTGAACCTTTAGATGCTTCTGCTGTTCATCCTGAGAGTTATGGTCTTGTTGAGAAAATTGTTGCAGCAAAAGCGACAACTGTTAAAGACATCATTGGTAATACCGAAATCATTCGCCAAGTAAAAGCTGATGAATTTGTTGATGACAAATTTGGTTTGCCAACAGTACAAGACGTATTAGCTGAACTTGAAAAACCGGGTCGTGACCCGCGTCCAGAGTTCCGTACTGCTAAATTCCGCGAAGATATTACTGAAGTGGGCCAATTAACTGAAGGTATGCAACTTGAGGGTGTGATCACTAATGTCACAAACTTTGGTGCTTTCGTTGATATTGGTGTACATCAAGATGGTTTAGTTCATATTTCTGAGTTAGCGAATGAGTTCGTTTCTGATCCGCATAAAGTTGTAAAACCAGGTCAGATCGTACAAGTGCGTGTTATGCAGGTTGATGTTGAACGTAACCGCGTGAACTTAAGTATGCGTGCTGAAGGTTCTGCACCTGTAAAAGCACAGCGTCCACCACGCCGTGAACAAAATACAGAACAGCGTTTTGAGCGTAAGCCTCAAGGTAAACGTCCTCAACCGCGTAAAGACCAAGCTGAACGTCCTCAGCGTAGCAAGCAAGAGAAACCACAAGAACAAAAGATTGGTGGTTTAGGTGCATTGTTATTACAAGCGGGAATTAAAGGTTCTAAATAAGCATTTTTAATTGATAAAAAGCCTCCAATTGGAGGCTTTTTTATGGATTAAATATTATGTTTTAAATAATTATATAAAGGCAAAATAAGAAAAAAACAGTTGTAAAGATGAGGTGAATCTTAAGATCAACAAAACGTTGTTAAATACACAATTAAATACACAACGTTATAGCATAACTAAACTTTAATGATATTCAGTTGTTCGACATCATCAACCCAGCCTTGAAGCATTTACTCACTTTCAGGCTGTAATAGTACAACTTTGCTTATTTCTTTATATTATAAATGGTTGTTTTATGTCGGTTTTAAACCTGAAAAATAGATTTCATTTAAAAGACCTCTTGTCCGGAGTTGTCGTATTCCTCGTGGCATTACCGCTGTGTTTGGGTATTGCTTTAGCCTCAGGTGCTCCCATCATCTCTGGTATTATTGCAGGTATTGTAGGCGGCATTATTGTGGGTTTACTAAGTGGTTCTCACATTAGCGTTGCAGGCCCAGCGGCAGGGCTGACTGCTGTCATCCTTGTACAGTTAGAACAATTAGGCGGCAATTATGCCGCCTTTTTATTATGTATTATTTTTGCCGGTGCCCTACAAATTCTATTTGGATTATTTAAGTTAGGTTTTTTTGCGAACTTTATTCCAAATAATGTCATTTTGGGATTACTAGCCGCTATTGGCGTGATTCTGATTGCCACGCAATTGCCTTATCTGTTTGGACTTTCTGATTTTTCATGGAAACAAGTTTGGACTTCAACACCAGATGCATTCCTTCAACGTTTTGATGGAGGCGCTGCTCTTATTGGCTTACTCAGTTTATTTTTAATTTTAGCGTGGGATAGCAGTCCGCTTAAAAAACTAGCTTTACCTTCGGCTTTGATTGCGGTTGTGCTCGCAGCAGTTTTAAATTTTATTTTGGTGAGTATGGGTTCTGCATGGGCAGTGCAAATTGATAACCTCATTCAGTTACCGAATATCTTACAAGCACCCGAAGAAGTATTAATTTTCCCTGATTTTAGCTATTTAGCTGAGCCTATGATTTACACAGGGGCAATCACTCTGGCTGTCGTTGCATCTTTAGAAACGTTATTGAATTTAGAGGCAGCAGATAAAATCGATCCTCAAAAACGTTCCTCTCCGCCGAACCGTGAACTCTGGGCACAAGGCACAGGGAATATCGTTTCGGGCTTAATTGGTGGAATGCCCGTCACCTCAGTGATTGTACGTAGTTCGGTGAATGCAAATACAGGCGCGCGTAGTAAATGCTCTACCATTATTCATGGGGTATTGTTGCTGTTGGCGGTTTTGTTCTTTGTGCCATTAATGAACATGATTCCTTTGTCTGCATTGGCCGCGATCCTTATTGTCACAGGCTTTAAGCTTACTCATCCAAAACTATTTAAACAGCTTTATCAAAAAGGTTGGAAACAGTTTTTACCTTTTATTATTACCTTAGTTGCAATTTTACTGACCGATCTTTTAATGGGAATTTTAATTGGTCTGTTCACCAGTAGTGCTTTTATTCTCTATGGCAATTTTAATAAAGGTATTCGTGTTTATAGAGAGAAGCGTTTGCATGGCGTAGTGACTCGTATTGAGCTTCCTTCTCAAGTCACCTTTCTTAATCGTTCTGCGCTTATTTCGGCATTAGAACATGTACATAAACATCAACAACTCATTATTGATGCAACTCAATGTGATTCGATCGATCCTGATATCTATCAAGTTATTCAAGATTATCAAAGTGAAACGGCTATTAAACGCCAAGTAAATCTTAAACTGGTCGGGTTTAAGCAGCACTATCAAGATGTTGATGATGCGGTACTTGATATTGATATTAGTACACATGATTTGCAACAAAAGTTGAGTCCACAACAGGTCGTTAACCTACTTAAAGAGGGGAACGAACGTTTTGTAAAAAATGAACGTCTTCAACGAGATATTTACCGACAAATTCGTGTGACTGCAGATGAAGGCCAACATCCGATTGCAGCAGTCCTTGGGTGTATGGACTCACGTGCACCCACCGAAATGATTTTTGATGTGGGTATTGGTGATCTGTTCAGCTTACGAATTGCAGGTAATATTGCTGGGCAAAAAGTATTGGGTTCACTTGAGTTTGCATGTCAGGCCAAAGGTTCTAAAGTCATCGTTGTTTTAGGACATACCGATTGCGGTGCGGTGACGAGTGCATGTCAATTGCGTTTAGAGCAAAAGCAAGTATCTGATGTGAAGGAAATGCCACACATTCAATATGTACTTGGACCATTAATGCACTCGGTTGATAGCGTATATGACATTATGCAGCCACGTGAATTAGGTAATGCTTTTATTAGTCAAGTCACAGCAATGAATGTTCATTACAACATCCAGTACATTATTAATAATAGCAGCGTGCTTAAAGATATGGTTGATCGAGGTGAGATCGTAGTTGTGGGTGCAATTTACGATGTAAAAACAGGGCACGTTCAGTTTCTTGATTGATCAGTCCTTTAGTTAAAAAAAGCGCCTTAGTTAAGGCGCTTTTTTATTTGTTATGCGATTAACTCAAAATTACCAGTGTTCACCAGGGAAAATACGTGCATAAGCTTTTTGTGCCCAGTTTAATTTCTCAGTTTTTTGTCCCTTCGCTGCATCTGAACTTGGGAATAAACGGAAACCAATCGACATAAACATATTATTGATGCCTGGTGCTACAGAATAAGTCATTGAAGCTAAGCGACCTAAGTTGGTTGCCATACGTTTCGGGCGTTTCACAATTGCATAAGCAATTAAGTCAGCAGCCTGCTCAGGTGAAAGGGTTGGAACATATTTATAAATTTTAGTTGGTGCAATCATTGGGGTACGAACCAATGGCATATAAATTGAAGTAATTGCGATTTTGTGTGCATGAACTTCGGCAGATAGACAGCGGCTAAATGCATCAAGCGCTGCTTTAGACGCGACATATGCAGAGAAGCGAGTAGCGTTTGCTAAAACACCAATCGAGCTAATGTTAATGATTTGTCCATCTTTACGCTGAATCATATGCGGCAAGATATTGAGAACTAGGCGAACCGCGCCAAAATAATTTAATTGCATCGTGCGTTCAAAGTCATGAAAACGATCATAAGACTCATGTACAGCACGGCGAATAGAGCGACCTGCGTTATTAATTAAAATATCAATGTGATCCACAGTTGCTAAAATTTCTTTAGAAACTTGGTCAATCATTTCCATATCGTTGAGATCACATGGGAAAATTGATGCCTTACCGCCACGTTTTTCGATATCTGCTTTTACTTCTTCCAAAGTTTCTTGAGTACGGGCAACCAGTAAAACATGGGCTCCAGCATCAGCAAGTTTGTTTGAAATCGTTAATCCGATTCCACTCGAGGCGCCTGTCACTAAAATGACTTTATCTTGTACCTTTTCCTGGAACAGAGCTTCTAATTTTTTATTCACAGCATTTTACCTAAGTAGGGGCAGGGACTATTTATTCCGGTATGTAATTTTTATTTTTTACAACCGTAGATTCATCCAGATGAACTCATAAATATTGTCTTTATCTTAATAGATGTTTAAAAATTGTCTAGTCTGTAAATATATGAAATTTAACAATTTATTTAGAGTAAAAACTCTAAAATAGTATCTTAATCCATTAATTGTTTTAGTCATAAAATGAACAAGAAAATGAAAAAAGCCTCTATTTCCAGAGGCTTGTTGAATGGTTTAAAATTTATACAGCTGAAAGTGCTTGGTCTAAATCGGCAATTAAGTCATCAATATGCTCAATTCCAATAGAAAGACGAACCATATCTTCACTTACACCAGCAGATTTAAGCTCTTGTTCATTGAGCTGACGGTGAGTCGTAGTTGCAGGGTGGCAAGCCAAACTTTTCGCATCACCAATGTTTACAAGACGAGTAAATAGCTGAAGTGCATCAATGAATCGAGTACCTCCTTCACGCCCATCTTGTACACCGAAAGATAAAATTGCAGAAGGTTTACCTTTTACATATTTTTGAGCAAGCTGGTGCTGCGGATGATCTTTTAAACCTGCGTAATTCACCCATTTTACTTTTGGATGGGTCTGTAAATACTCTGCAATTTTTTGCGCATTTTCAGTATGACGCTCCATGCGGAGATTTAGAGTTTCGAGGCCTTGTAAAATCAAGAAGACACTGAGCGGGCTAATTGCAGCACCTGTATTACGCAATGGTACAACGCGAGCTCGTGCTATATAGGCAGCCTCGCCTAATGCCTCAACATAATTAACGCCGTGATAACTTGGGTCTGGCGTGTTCAAAACTTTAAAACGCTCTGGATATTTACCCCAAGGGAATTTGCCGCTATCGATAATCGCGCCACCAATGCTATTACCATGTCCACCAATATATTTGGTAAGAGAATGAATAACGATATCGGCGCCATATTGAAACGGTTTTAATAAAGCAGGGGTGGCAACGGTATTATCGACAATGACAGGTACACCATATTCATGTGCAATTTTTGAAATTGCTTCTAAATCGATAATATTTCCGAGTGGATTCCCAATTGATTCAACAAAAACAAGTTTAGTTTTATCATCAATTAAATTGCGTAAGCTTTCTGGCTGTTGATAATCAAAAAAGCGAACTTCAATGCCTTGTTTTGGTAAGGTGTGGGCAAATAAATTATAAGTTCCGCCATATAAAGTTGAGACGGAGGCAATGTTGTCTCCCGCTTCTGTAATCGTTTGGATAGCATAGGTAATCGCTGCCATTCCAGAAGCCAAGGCTAAAGCACCAATTCCGCCTTCGAGTGCAGCAAGGCGTTGCTCAAGCACAGCAGTGGTCGGGTTCATAATCCGGGTATAAATATTGCCCTGAACTTTTAAATCGAAAAGGTCAGCACCGTGTTGTGTATTATCAAATGCATACGAAGTTGTTTGATAAATAGGGACCGCAACGGCTTTTGTTGTTGCTTCGGGTGAGTAGCCAGCATGAATTGCTAAGGTTTCATCTTTATAAGTCATGATTACTTCATCTTCGTGAGTTAAATATTGAGCGAGTCTAGCTTAAAAGTTAAATAGAAAATTGCACAAATTCTGGTTTGTTTTCTAATTTTAGGAATATAGATAGAAAAATATACGCTGAAACGCTGTACAAATCTTATCCATAAACATTTTGCAACTTATTGAAAAAGAAAATTGTTTGATAAATCTGTACGATGGAAATCATAACTTCAAGTCATCGAGGTTTTCAGCGTATAATACGCGCGATTATTTATCGCTTATGCGATGTATTGGTTTTTCAATTGAGGAGTCCTGCGTGGCCCAATATATTTATACGATGAACCGAGTGTCTAAGATGGTTCCGCCAAAGCGCGAAATCTTAAAAGACATCTCTTTATCATTTTTCCCGGGCGCCAAAATTGGTGTGCTCGGTTTGAACGGTGCAGGTAAATCTACCTTGCTTCGTATTATGGCTGGCGTAGATAAAGATTTCTCTGGTGAAGCTCGTGCACAACCTGGAATTAAAATCGGCTATTTAGAGCAAGAGCCACCTCTTGATCCGACTAAAGACGTTCGTGGTAACGTTGAAGATGGCGTACGTGAAGCTTTAGATGCTTTAGAACGTCTTGATCAGGTATTTGCAGAATATGCAGACCCGGATGCTGATTTTGATGCACTTGCAAAAGAGCAGGAAAAATTAGAATCAATTATCCATGCTTGGGATGCGCACAACCTAAACAACCAGCTTGAAATCGCGGCAGATGCCTTGAACCTTCCAGCTTGGGATGCAGACGTAACTAAGCTTTCAGGTGGTGAACGCCGTCGTGTAGCACTTTGCCGTTTATTGCTTTCAAAGCCAGACATGTTGCTTCTTGACGAACCGACGAACCATTTAGATGCAGAATCGGTATCTTGGTTAGAGCGCTTCTTGAAAGATTTTCCTGGCACAATTGTTGCGATTACGCATGACCGTTATTTCTTGGATAACGTTGCCGAGTGGATCTTGGAGCTTGACCGTGGGCATGGTATTCCTTACCAAGGTAACTATTCTTCTTGGTTAGAGCAAAAAAATGCTCGTTTAGAACAAGAGCAGAAACAAGAAGAATCTTTTGCTAAAGCATTGAAAAAAGAACTTGAATGGGTTCGTTCAAATGCGAAAGGTCAGCAAAAGAAAAACAAAGCACGTATGGAGCGTTTTGAAGAGCTTAACTCTAAAGAATTCCAGCAACGTAATGAAACGTCTGAAATCTACATTCCACCTGGCCCTCGTTTGGGTAATAAAGTTGTGGAAGTGGAAGGTATCAGCAAATCATTTGACGGCCGTGTATTGTACGAAAACTTATCGTTTACTGTACCTCCAACAGCAATTGTGGGTATCGTTGGTCCAAACGGCGCGGGTAAAACGACTTTATTCCGTATGATGACTGGCGAACAGCAACCTGATACAGGTACTGTGACTTTAGGTGAGTCAGTTAAAGTGGCTTACGTGGGTCAGATTCGCGACACTCTAGACAATAACAAAACTGTTTGGGAAGAAGTGTCTGGTGGTTTAGATATCTTGAAAGTGGGCGATTATGAAATTGCTTCACGTGCTTATATCGGCCGCTTTAACTTCAAAGGTCAAGATCAGCAAAAACGCGTAGGCGAATTGTCTGGTGGTGAGCGTAACCGTTTACAACTTGCGAAAATTTTACAGCAAGGTGCAAACGTTATCTTACTGGATGAGCCATCAAACGATTTGGATATTGAAACTTTACGTGCGCTTGAGGATGCAATTCTTGTATTCCCGGGTACGGTAATGGTGGTATCGCATGACCGTTGGTTCCTTGACCGTATCGCGACACACATCTTGTCATTCGAAAATGAACAGCCAGAATTCTACACAGGTAACTATGCAGAATATGAAGCATACCGTCAGTCACGTTTAGGTGAAGACGCTGTTCAAAAACGTACTAAATACAAAAAAATTAGCGGCTAATCTCTGTTAATTTAAAAAACCAGCCTAAGGGCTGGTTTTTTATTTTAAGAAAATGCGAGCTTGCTAAACGCTTCTTGTAAGCAGCGTTCAGCATCGGGATGTCCCTGACTTGCTGCTTTTTGTAGCCATTTTTCAGCTTCACGATAATTTTTATCTAATCCAAATTGACCATTTAGATAACCGATACCAAGCTTAAAAGAAGCGTCAGAGCTACCACGTAAAGCTGCTCGTAGGTAGCACCACATAGCATTTCGGTCGTTAGGAGTTACATCTAACCAGTTTTGCATACGTTCATGGTCTTGCTCGGCTAGTTCCTCAAAGCGTAAACCCTGTTCAATTTCATCAACTGCTTGTGAATGCATATCAGAAGGTAAGTTTTCAAAAGCAAACAAGTGATTAAGCCTATACTTGATTGATTTCATATTCATGATAGTCTCCCTTGTTCCTCAATTTAATTGAATTGACTCACACTTTTAAGCTAGTCCCTTATATTGAAATATTATGTTTTTTTTTGTAAATGTGATATAGCGCATTTGGATGAAAAATAATGAAGTTTTGGCTTACATAAAAGTTACACGTGTTTTTACGCTAAGTGAAACTACTATGAGAATAGTGGCATTCTTAAGGGAAATTAGAGCTTTTAAAATTAAAAAATAGCTATTATTTAACGCAAAAGACTTTTGAGAAAATTTATAAATATCAAACAAAAGAAATTTCTTTAAACAAAACCAGCTTAAGAGCTAGTTAATTAGTTTTGCCTAGGAACTTCTATTTTGTAAAGTCACCTCGTAAGTCTACCCATATCAGAGAAGGGGCCACCGTGACCACATCAAATGCCATCGCTAACGGATAAAGTGCCATACGAGTTACACGTTTAAACGGATGTTTCTTTGTTATTTCATATTTTTGCTGTAAGGCGATAGGATAAGGAATGGGAAGGGTTTGTTGAATTTTTTGTATGTCTGGAGCTTTATATATTTGTCCTTTAAAGCTAAGAAAAGCGTAAGGATATAAAACATCTTTTTGATTTTCTATCACAACAAAATGATTTTTAAATCCTAGGTTTTTTAAATTTTCTTTTTGTTGTTCAGAAAGAGAGAATAGAGGAGTTTTATATAGGAATTGAAGTTCTCCATGAAAATGATTGGGATCATCCATGGTCAGTACCAGTGGGGACGGATTGGTCAGACTTCGCTGATCTGCTGGGATTGCATGAAGAAGTTTTGATAGCTCAGCGCTTCCCTCGGTCATTAAATAATTATAGTCTTTGCCTACAAAGATGATCCCTTGTTCTTGCTGGTTTTGAACAGCTTGTCCTAAAGCAATGATTTGATCTTTTGCTAAAATGATCTTCTCGGTTTTTGTGGTTTCGTTAGGTAAAGCTTCTGAAAGTAATGTCGTGGCACAAGCACTCAAAGTTAAACAGACGACAACGAGTAGGGTAGAAAATAGTTTATACATTGCAGGAACTCAAACAGGAAATTAATTTTTCTAAAGAAAAAACTTTTTTAAAACAGCGATAAATTAACCAAAAATCATTTTGTAATTTTATTACATTGGTATCGCTTGCTATAGTGACTTTGTGCAATTTACTGTCATGGTGTACCGTTGCCACGTTCTACAGTTTTTATGTCCGTCTTGTTTAGTTTGCTTATATTCCAAAGCTTATGGAATGTGGCAGCGGCATTTTGCGTGCATAAAAATCAGGAAAAGGCATTACAACATTTCGGTCATCATGCAGATTTAAATGTATATCAATCTTCAGACCATATGCAGACTGAACATGTTGGTATTGTAGAAAATTCTGAGAATGCTCCATTAAGCTGGCAAGATCATCACGATCATTTACCTTCATGTTTTCATGTAGTGATGACTGAAAATGCACAACAAGCTCAAGAACCTTTTGTGTGTATACATGAGCTTTCACAAATCTATTACTGGTCTAATTCTTATCAGTCTCCGTATCTTGGCTCTTTAAATCCCCCTCCTGTCTTAACCCTGCTATAGGTGGGGTAGCCGAAAAATAACCCACCAGAAATTTATTTATTTCAAAGGGTTATTTTATGCTTAATTATATGTGCAAACAAAGCGCAGCAATCTTCTATGTAGATTACTCGCTTAAACATTCACGTCTTTATGTTAATGACAAGGCGGGATATAAGGTTCTGTCAAATCTTTCCGGAAAACAAAAATATCATTTTAATGAATCGGTTATCTCATCTCTGATGATTCACAGTGATGGAGGTTTATGGAAATGAATATTTTATTTACCCCCCGTGTTAGAACTGTGAGCTCCCGAGTGATTGGGCTGATTTTAGCTATTATTCTTGCTTTAAGTTTTAGTAAATGGCATTTCCAGGCGGCATTTATAGAACATATTTTATGGTTCTTTGGATGGTTTTTTGTGGGCATCGGAGTAATGGGAAGAATATGGTGCAGCCTTTACATTTCCGGATTTAAAAATGCCAAGTTGGTGACAGACGGTCCCTATTCTTTATGTAGAAATCCACTCTATCTGTTTAGTTATCTGGGTGGAGTCGGGATCATGTTGATTACAGAGACGTTTATCTTTCCAATAGTATTCACGCTTTATTTTCTCTGTTACTACCATTTTGTTATACGCCAAGAAGAAGCATTCCTGAGTGAAAAATATGGAACTGCATATTCAGATTATATAAAGACAATTCCACGCTTTTTACCAAGTTTCAAAAATTTTAAAGAGCCTGAGTTCTATCAGGTTTCACCGAAGCATTTCCGTATTTTTTTGACGCAGGTGGTGTGGTTTATCTGGGTTGCGGCCTTAGTCCAACTTTTTGATGAGTTGCGACTGCACGGTGTTCTCCCTTCATTGTTTAGTTGGTTCTAAAAATGTAATGAAAGTATATCCGCATGCTTCTTAGAGACTCAGAAGATTTGTCCTGAATTGATTAACTAAAGCATGCGAAAAATTAATTTTATTTCTGGGCTAAGTCCTTAAATAAATTCGGAATATTTAGATCTGGTGATTATTATGTCTATTAAACTAAATACAAAATCGGCTTTGATGGTTTTACTTCTTTCAACAAGTTTGGCTCATGCTGATGGAGGGTTAATATTCCTCGAAAAGAATATTAAGTCTCAGCAAGAAACAAAAGCTAAAGCTGAAGAAAGTAAGAACCCTCATTTAACTTGTAAGCGTAAATAATTTCTTTTGTAGGAAACTAATTACTTAATAATTAGTTTCCTATGAGTAAAGATAGAGATTCTTAATGATTTATTCTTATCTTTACTCAAGCGAGATTAGAATCGCTTCTATACTGCTACTTATTAGATGTAATTTTATTACATGCCCACTGCCTGCTATAGTGGCTTTGTTCAACTTCTTAGTTTAATGGTGTGCTGTTGCCACGTTCTGCACTTTTCATGTCCGTCTTATTCTGTTTGCTTATATTCCAAAGTTTATGGAATGTGGCAGCGGCATTTTGCGCCCATGAAAATCAGGAAAAGGCATTACATCATTTTGGTCATCATGCAGCGTTGAGTTATGAAGCTTCACAGCATAGCCATACGGAAAAGACAGATATCGCGGGGACTCATAAAGCTCCCTTAAACTTGTCCGATCATCATGACCATTTGCCTTCATGTTTTCATGTTGTGATTGTAGAAGCACAAGAAAAACTTGTTTCACCGTTAATACAGTCATCTGAGCCAAAACAACAATATTATTGGTCCAATTCTTATAAGTCCCCTCATATCTCTAAACAAGACCCGCCTCCTGTTTTAACCCTGCTATAGGTGGGGTAGCCGAAAATTAGCCCACCAGAAATATTATTTATTTCATAGGGTTATTTTATGTCTATTTTTTTATACGAAAAAAGTTTCGTTAGTCTGAGTACGTCTTGGGTACTTAAATCATTAGTTGTTGCAGTTGCGCTTTCAACTAGCGCTGTAACAACTGCTGCTAGTTCAAATCAAAACCTCACGCAGAATACTCAACTGCAGCAAGTACAGAATGTTTTAACGTTTGAACAGGTGCTCGATCAGGTTAAGCAGTTTCAGACTCAAACAGGAATTTGGCAAACTCAACAAGATATCGCCGAGAGCAATATCAAACAGAGTCAGCTATGGGAAAATCCGACGGTTTCTGTACAGCAAACGGGTTTTAAATCTGGAAAAGATCAGGAATTAGAACTTGGGATCTCGCAAAAACTAGATATTTTTGGTGTACGTTCCGCAGCAAAAAAACTAGCAAGTGTTCAGCAAAATCAAGTTGAGTTAAATCAGGTTTTATATCAGGCTCAACTGAAGCTGGCGGTAAAATATTTATGGTCACAAGTATCTATTTTAGAGCTTGAACATGAAGTTGCTAAAGCCCAGTTAAGAACGAGTAAAAATCTTCTTGATGCTACCCGCTTACGCTTTCAGGCAGGCAGTATTGCTCAGGTTGATTTAGATCGAACTCTCATGACGCATGTTGAAAATCAGCGTTTATATCAGGAAGTTGAATTATCACTGAGTAGTGCTAAAAGAAAATTGGCTAACTTATGGGGTGAGACAGAAGATAACTTCACATTACGTCCAGATATAAAAAGTGCATGGCCTTTAAAAAATGAAGGTGATATCGATCAATATCTAAAACAGAATTTGTTAGAACAGTCCCTGCGGCTTCAAGCAATACAACAAAATTCTGAAATTAATTATTTAAAGGCAAAAAATCGGCCTACGCCTACTGTAAATATGGGCGTGGTTCGTAGTAAAACCGCAGAAACGAGCAGTACCGAAAATCAGATTCGAGTAGGTATAGCAGTTCCTTTAAACATTTTTAATCGCCAGCAATATGCCCTAAAAGTTGCACAAAGCAAACTCGATTTAATTGACCAGCAGCAAAGCTTTTATAAAAAGCAAAGCCAGAATTCTATTCGTACTCTACAGTACGAGTTAGCGGGTTTAAAGCAACAATATAATTTAATGAATGAGCAGCAAATCCCTTTATCAGAGACGGTACAAGAGAAAATGTTGCTTGGCTTTAAAGTCGGTAAATTTGCAATTACCGATGTTCAGCAATCTACCCTTCAATTACAAGAACAACGCTTGAAAAAAGTTCAACTCCTTAAATCTGCTTGGCAAAAAGCAATTGAGGCAGAAAGTTTAGCTCTCGGGATTGATCCAAATATGGTGATGTCTGGAGATGCATTAAATCAAATTAATCAAAATTTATGGCAAGACACCTATAACTTGCCGACAGTTGGAGGGGCAGAGTAATGTCAGTTAAAAAAATGAAAAACCAATGGCTTATTGCTCTTTTATTGCTGATAGTCTGCCTTGCTTTAAGTGCTTGGTTATTTTTCTCTGGAAAAAAACAGTCCAATACTGAGAAAAGTGAAGAAGGGCATGCAGAAGGTGAAGCTGGCCATGGTGAGTCTGAAAAAGAGGAAGGAAGCTTAAACCTGACTTCTAAGCAACTGGTTGAATATGGTGTGAAGTTAGAACAAGTAGGGCGTGGAGAAGTTGAGCAAAATCTTTCGTATCCTGCCAAACTTGTCGTCAATACAGACCAGCAAGCACATGTCTCTTCAACTTTTTCTGCACGGGTAGACAGCGTAAATGTTGCACTGGGACAACAAGTTGAAAAGGGTCAGGCGCTTGCAACTTTATTTGTGCCAGATTTAGTCGATCAACAAGCTAACTTAAGCATGGCACAAGAAGGGTTGACATTAGCGCAGCAAGATTATCAGCGTGAAAAACAATTGTGGGAACAAGGGGTTTCAGCACGTCAAGATTACCAGCGTGCTTACAATGCATATCGTCAGGCGCAAATTCAGGTACAAGCTGCAAATAGTCGTTTAAGTGCCTTGGGAGCGAATCGCTCAAGTAAAGGTCGATATGTTTTGACTGCGCCTTTAAGCGGGGTAATCAGTAATAAAGATATTGTCATTGGTGAGCAAATTGGTCCTGAAAAACAATTATTTGTTATTGATCGCCTAGATCAGTTATGGGTCGAATTTGTGCTACCAAGTGCAAATACCAATATTCAGCCTAATCAGGAAATTGAATTTAAATCACTGCAAACTAACAACATTTTTAAAGCACAGGTACAAAGTTTAACTTCAGAAGCGGATACTCAAACTGGTCGTCTACAGGTTCGTGCCAAGGTACTCACACCTTCAAAAGAATTACGCCCTAACTTAATGGTCAATGTGCTACTGAAACAAAATAATGCAGCGACTGTATTACGGGTTAATAAGACAGCGATACAACAGATTGATGGAAAGAATGTCGTCTTTGTTGCAAAACAGGAGAAAGATAAAATTCATTTTGCTCCTGTTGCCGTTGAGTTAGGCAATTATTCTTCAGATGCACAGTGGGTCGAGGTTAAATCCGGAATTACCGAAAAGCAGCAATATGTGACTCAAGGTAGTTTCTTGCTCAAGTCCGAACTTGAAAAAGGGGAGGCTGAGCATGGACATTAATAAACCTGATTTGCCAGAGGCTGAAGGTTTGTTTGATCGGATCATTCAGTTTTCAATTAACAACGCCATTTGGGTCATGATGTTTGTCATTGCTTGGATTGGTGTTGGAATTTATAGCTACCAAAAACTTTCAATTGATGCCGTGCCGGACATCACCAATGTACAGGTACAAATCAATAGTCAGGCCAATGGCTTTACTGCGCCAGAAGTTGAGCAAAGGATTACTTATCCGATTGAAAATGCCATGTCTGGTATTCCAAATCTGGAACAGACTCGTTCAATTTCCAGATATGGTCTTTCTCAGGTCACGATTATCTTTAAAGATGGTACTGACATTTACTGGGCAAGACAGCTGATTAACCAACGTTTACAAGAAGCTAAGAGTGCTTTACCAGATAGCATTGATCCGCAAATGTCTCCAATTTCGACTGGACTCGGTGAGATTTATCAATGGGTGGTAAAAGCCGAGCCAAATGCCAAAAAAGCAGATGGTTCAGCCTATAGCGCGATGGACCTGCGTGAAATTCAAGACTGGATTATTCGGCCCCAGTTACAACGCGTACAAGGGGTGGCAGAAGTTAATAGCATTGGTGGATATAACAAAACCTACGTGGTCTCTCCAGATCTGACACGGTTACAACAGTTGCAAATTCCACTCACTGATTTACAAGATGCGCTTCAAAATAATAATGAAAACCGTGGTGCTGGATTTATTGAAGAAAATGGCCAGCAACTCACAGTTCGTGTTCCCGGCATGCTGACGTCAATACAAGATATCCAGAATGTTACGGTCGCCACGAAAAACGGTTTACCTATACGGGTTGCCGATGTAGCGTCAGTAGCGATTGGTCATGATTTGCGTACAGGTGGTGCTACCTATAATGGACAGGAAACTGTTTTAGGTATCGCCATGATGATGATGGGTGAAAACAGTAAAACTATTGCCAAGGCGATTGACGACAAAGTTCAGGAAATTCAAAGATCACTCCCTCAGGGCGTGGTGATTGAAACAGTCTATGATCGGAGTAGCCTCGTAGATAAAGCAATTAAAACAGTAGCTAAAAATTTGATTGAAGGGGCGATTTTAGTCATCGTTATTCTTTTCATTTTTTTAGGAAACTTTCGTGCTGCTTTAATCACTGCTTGTATTATCCCGTTGGCAATGTTTTTTACCTTAACAGGTATGGCAGAACAGAAAATCAGTGCCAACCTGATGAGTCTAGGAGCTTTGGACTTCGGGATCATTGTAGATGGGGCAGTTGTTATTGTTGAAAACTGTATTCGGCGTTTAGCTGAAGCGCAGCATTTAAAAGGTCGTTTATTAACACGTTCAGAGCGTTTCACAGAGGTTTTTCTCGCAGCTAAACAGGCACGACGCCCATTAATCTTTGGTCAGATCATCATTATGGTCGTGTACCTACCAATTTTTGCTTTAGCAGGCGTAGAAGCAAAAATGTTTCACCCTATGGCAATGACTGTTGTCCTAGCATTATTAGGAGCAATTATTTTATCTGTGACCTTTGTGCCAGCAGCAGTAGCTCTGTTTGTTACGGGTGAAGTGAAGGAAAAAGAAAGCCGCTGGATGATGACGCTGAAAAAAGGTTATGCAGGCTTACTCGATAAAGCATATGCCTTTCGATATGTTGTTGTCACAGCGGCTGTCAGTATCTTAATTTTGACAAGTGCTATTGCAACAAGAGTGGGGAGTGAGTTCGCACCTCAACTCAGTGAGGGTGATTTTGCATTACAACTCATGCGTGCACCGAGCACAGACATAGAAGAGTCGCTTAAGATTCAAGAGAATGTAGAAAAGCAGTTACTCAAAGCTTTCCCTGAAATTAAAGCCATTTTTGCAAGAACAGGAACAGCCGAGGTTGCTACCGATGTCATGCCTCCAAATATTTCCGATGGTATTGTTCTCTTAAAACCACACGATCAATGGCCAAACCCTAAAGAAACGATCGATGAATTACGTACCAGAATGCTGCAATTCGTGAATCAGATTCCTGGTAATAACAGTGAATTCTCGCAACCCATCGAACTACGTTTTAATGAGCTCATTTCAGGTGTACGTAGTGATATTGGGGTGAAAGTTTTTGGGGATGATATGCAAATCCTCAATCAGGAAGCGGAAAAAATAGCCCAACAGCTACGTAGCATTCCAGGTGCCAGTGAAGTCAAAGTTGAACAGACTGACGGTTTGCCATTACTTAATGTAGATGTTGATCATGCTCTGGCTGCGCAATATGGATTATCAGTCAAGTCTATTCAGGATATTGTCGCTGCGAGTATTGGAGGACAGAGTGTAGGGCAAATTTTACAGGGCGATAGACGTTTCGATTTCGTGATTCGCTTACAGGAAAACATGCGTACACCTCAGCAATTAGCTCAGTTACCGATTCGCTTACCAAACGGCGGTCTGATCCAGTTACAAGACGTTGCTAAGGTTGAGAATATTCTGGGCCTTGCTCAAGTGAGCCGTGAAAATGGTAAGCGCCGAGTTATTGTGACGGCAAATGTGCGTGATCGTGACCTTGGGTCTTTTGTACAAGAGATGCAAAGCAAACTGGCGCAGCAAAAGCTACCTAGCGGTTATTGGTTAGGCTATGGAGGGCAATTTGAGAATCTTGCTTCTGCCACTGCAAGAATGCAAATCGTTGTACCGATGGCGCTCATCATGATCTTTGTATTGTTGATGGCGGTATTTAGTAATTTTAAAGACAGTTTACTTGTATTTAGCGGAGTTCCTTTCGCTTTATCTGGTGGATTGGTCGCTTTGTGGCTGAGAGATATTCCGCTTTCTATGTCTGCTGGAGTCGGGTTTATCGCTTTATCAGGTGTTGCGGTATTGAATGGTTTGGTCATGCTCACATTCATTAAAGAGCTAAGAGCAACCCTAGATGTTCATACAGCAACTTGGAAAGGTGCTGTACTGCGACTACGCCCTGTATTAATGACGGCATTTGTTGCTTCACTTGGTTTTATTCCAATGGCTTTAGCAACTGGAACTGGTGCAGAAGTACAACGACCTTTGGCAACTGTAGTAATCGGTGGCATTATTTCATCTACGATACTAACGCTGGTTTTATTGCCAGTCATTTATCGATGGATGAATGAAAGCAAGACGAATAAAGTTGAGCATTCATAATGTCATCGATTTGAGATATCTTTTTTGATGAAAAAGTTTGAGTCAGAAAAGTATTTGAAACAGGTAAAGGTAAACATGAATTCATGGTTACTTTTACCTCACCATAAAGATAAATAATAAGGAGTCCGCAAAATGGGTGGACAACATGGTCATGACCATAGTCATGCTGTAGTGACTGAAGGTAATGCCAAGAAACTAACGATTGCCTTGGCGCTTACTACGACATTTTTAATTGTTGAGGTCATTGCAGGTTTAATCACACAAAGTCTGGCATTGCTCTCTGACGCTGCGCATATGTTTACAGATGCAGCTGCTTTAGCAATTGCTCTGGTCGCAATTCAGATTTCAAAACGTCCCGCTGATAATAAGCGTACTTTTGGTTATCAACGCTTTGAAATTCTGGCCGCTTTATTTAATGCACTCATGCTGTTCGTGGTGGCAATTTATATTTTATATGAAGCCTATATCCGTTTCTCTAAGCCACCCGAAATTCAAAGTGTGGGTATGCTGGTTGTAGCGACTATTGGTTTGGTAATTAACCTCATCTCAATGAAAATCCTGATGTCGAGTGCCAATAACAGCCTAAATGTGAAAGGTGCTTATCTAGAAGTATTGAGTGATGCACTAGGTTCGGTAGGCGTTATTATTGGTGCAATTATTATTTACTTCACTAATTGGTACTGGATTGACACGCTTATTGCTGTACTGATTGGATTTTGGGTGCTGCCAAGAACATGGGTTTTACTTAAGCAAAGTATTAACATTTTGCTCGAAGGTGTACCCGAAGAGGTCGATATTGAGAAGCTACGTGCAGATTTACTTTCTTTAAATGGTGTTGAGAGTATTCACCAACTCAAAGTGTGGGCGATTACTTCTAAAAATATCCATTTAACCGTGCACTTATTTGCGCCTGAAGCTGACCGTACCAAGTTGTATCAAGATGCTGTTGAAATGCTTTCTCATGAACATGGTATTGGTGAAGTGACATTGCAAATTGAGGACGATGCCGAAATTAATTGTCAGCATATTGCTCAGCATGCTTCGCACAAACATGATGATGCAGACAATGCACATTCACATCAGCATTAAGCTGATGTGAACAGTTTTTTTAAATTTCCCATTCGTTATTGCAGTCACGGCATTTCCAGTGTTTTTGTGACTGCATAAATGCTTGCATAGACAGTTTAAAATCAGGCAAATCACGCCAGAACATAAAACCTGCCCCTACAGTAACCACAAATGCAACTACTGTTGCGATTTGAAGAGAACTACCTGCACCATTGCCAAAAATCCACATAAAGATGCTAATGACTACTAACAGTAAAAGCACAAAAATTGCAGGAATCAAGATAACCAAACTTTTAGGAACGACAGGTTTTGCGCTGTTCACGCCTTGGCTCACAGGCATAATTTTAACACTTTGACATTTAGGGCAACGATATTGCATGAGAACTCCACATTTAGTTTGAATCTATTCTAACGGAAATGTGCAGAAAGAAAAAAATTTGTAAGATATCGATGAAATGCGTTGAGTTAGCAGAAAAATTACTTATGAATAAACAAAGAAATATAAAAAACAGATGATTTATCCGTACACATAAAAATTAAAATAATATTGTAGAGCATGCTAATCTACAGAAAAATGAAGTGTGATTAGCACAATAAATGAGCTTAAATACTCGAATAGGATGTGGGATAAATATAAAAAGGAGAGAGGGACTTGGGTCAACAAGATGACAATAAGTCGCAGCCTACAACGACAGCATCGGTTTTAGCTACCCCAGATACCGCTAAACCGTCATTATCTCGTCGATTACTGTATAAGACATTGCAACATGCCCAAGATGCAGTTGGGTTTGCTAGCGACACGACACGTAATATTGCAGAGGTTGCTGATGCTGCTTTGGACGCACTCGATCAAGTAACTACTCATACACGACGTGGAGTTGTCGGAATGACAAATCTGGCAGCAGGCACGGTAAGAGATATGGTGTCTGAAACCAGTGAAACAGCACGCCAAGTCGCGTTGATTATGGCGCGAACTTTTTTGGGCAAAAGTACCTTAACGTTGTACTTACCCGAAATGTTATTAAATAATCAAATTCGTAAGCGCATTGATCGCTCAGAAATTGATGATATTAAAATCAAGTGCGGCAATGACAGTTTCCAAGTCGAGATCGA
Organism: Acinetobacter sp. AOR43_HL; assembly: GCF_027854635.1. Lineage (NCBI taxonomy): Bacteria > Pseudomonadati > Pseudomonadota > Gammaproteobacteria > Moraxellales > Moraxellaceae > Acinetobacter > Acinetobacter sp. AOR43_HL. The sequence continues at coordinate 82,651 of NZ_JAKTHX010000032.1, read as the reverse complement.
TGGGCATTATCATCGCTTCATGTATCGTTTGAGTTTAGATTTTAAAGTATTGGAATGTCGTATTGGGCAGGAAAAATTCTTACGCTTGCGACAAATGGATGAAAGTCTTGATGTTCAGATTCGACATGGCGGCACCTTGTCAAATTGGGCTGTGCGCCGTATTGGTCGAGTTGGTTTCGAAGTCGTAAATATGTTGCCTATTCCATCACTCATTAATCACTTGATTGGCGATATTCCCGGAATCCAACGCGATGGGCATCGCATGTGGTTTATTGACCTAGAGCAAGCAGGATTTATTGACTTTATTAACAACCGTTCATGGATGGTTGAAAAGCTTTTAAGTTTGACTGATTTTAGTATTTTACCAGGCTTGAATATTTTGAGAGAAAGTCGCGAGCTTGTGCAGCAGCTCGTAGATCAGTTTGAAATTAGAGGACTACGAGTGCAGTCAGGTCGCCTTGAAGTACAAGTGGGAATTGCGGGTTGATAGAACATATAAAAAAGCTAATCATTGATTGGCTTTTTATTTTTTTAGGCAAGAAAAAAGCCACTGACGTTATGCAGTGGCTTTTTAGAATTTGGCGTCCCTACGGGGATTCGAACCCCGGTTACCGCCGTGAAAGGGCGATGTCCTAGGCCTCTAGACGATAGGGACTTATATGAGGCATACATCTGAAAAAAATATTGGCGTCCCTACGGGGATTCGAACCCCGGTTACCGCCGTGAAAGGGCGATGTCCTAGGCCTCTAGACGATAGGGACGTTTCAGAGGTGGGCGTATATTAGGTCGATTTAATAAAAGTGTCAAATAGTTTTCTGAAGAAATATTAAAAAAAACAGTCAAGCGATTAAAAATAACTCAAATTGTAGAAAATATATACATTTAGCCCTCATTTTTCTGAAAAGGTTCAATAATTGCCTTTATAACCGACGGATGTTGTAAATATCCTAAAATCTCATGCGGCTGGTTGGCGAAAGTATAAATTTTCTGATTAATAATGGCAGGTTCAAAATTAAATGGGGCTTCGCACAATGGAAATGCGGTCAAAAAATCATCTTGAGAGTAAAAATTAAACCAATCACCGTAAATACATGGCGGTCTAGAAATTGGACGCGGGAGCTTACTTTGAATTACACGAAAAGATAAAGGAGAAGCTAAGGTGACAAAGCGTTTAACCGAAAAGTGATAAGAGGGATCTGATAATAATTGGAAAGCGATAACTGAACCAAGAGAGTGTCCGACCACAATATAATCTTCGTCTTCTCGCATTTTCTTTAAAATTCTTTGATGTACTTCCTCCATAAACTCTGGGTTAGATAGATACATATAGGTTTCGATGAGGAATTGTTGAATCAAACTTTCATGCAGTTTAGGAAAGTTATTTAATAAAACAACTAGTTCTTTCAGTACACGATCTTTAACTAATTGAGAAGTGAGATAAAGCCGTTCTGAGAAGCTTTTATCAGTTTGATCGGTTGAGGGACGTAACAACGGAACAAATGGAGTGTGCTCTCTAGTAGGAGGATTACTTGGGTGTACGTTAATAGGGAAATAATTATTAAAAAATGACTTAGGTAACAACGTGTTAAGGTCTAATTGGTTACTTAATTGGTATTTGGTCATTAAGTCGCCATAAAATGGCATGTGGATATGAAGATCGCGGACATTAACTTTGCAAGGCATTTGTTTTAGGCCGAGCTTGAATACTTTTAACCAATGCTCTTTCAAGCGATGTGCTGTGTAGTTTTGTTGATTCATCCCGTGGATAAATATAATTTTCATTCTATACAAGATTTTGTTTTTAATATAAATTTTAATCTACAACGGTATGTTATTTAAAACCAGTATATAGGCAAAAAAAAGTGTAGCTTTTTGCTACACTTTAATTGAATAACGACGGGTTTAGTCTTTATTGCGATAAAAAATAAAATAACTGACATAACATAAAGCTGTAAAAATAAGACAGCCTACAAAACCAGCGCGCATTTCAGGGTCTGCTGCCATACTCAAGCAAGTAATGAAACAGAAAACAAAACCTAAAATTGGCACAATAGGGAATAAAGGCGCAGCATATTGTAAGTCTTTAACTGTATGACCTGATCTATACCATTGGCGGCGGAAGTTGAACTGACTTAAACAAATGCTCATCCATACAATGACCATGGTAAAAGCAGCTACACCCAGCAGATTCTTAAAAATAGTCTCAGGTGCAAATTGCTCTGATAATAAACCTGGAATTGCGCCGAACATAGTTACAACTAGGGCTACGATTGGTGTTCCACTTTTTGATAAAGTCGCAAACACACTAGGTAGTAATTTTTGTTCTGATAGAGACCACATCATACGTGAAGCTGCATATAGGCCAGAATTTGCTGCTGAAAGCAGAGCTGTGATGATTACAAACCTAATAATGTCATCCGCATATGGAATACCAATATAATTAAATACCGTCACAAAAGGACTGCTACTTACACCGTCACCGCCTAAACCTGCAAGTTGGAAAGGAAGTAAAGCGCTAATAACAATGATGGTACCCACAAAGAAAATAAGGAGGCGCCAGATCGCGGCATTAATCGCTTTTGGTACATTTTGAGCCGGATCTTTTGTTTCGCCAGCTGCTACACCAATTAATTCGGTTCCTGAGAATGCAAAGTTAACAATTAACATGGTCGTAAAAATAGGAATTAAACCATGAGGGAACCAGCCTTGAGCCGTAAGATTGCTAAATAGTGGAGCAGTTTGGGCACCATGGAATGGAATTAAACCAAAAATTGCTAATAGGCCGAGCACAATAAAGGCAATGACAGTAACGACTTTAACAAGAGCCAGCCAAAACTCAGATTCAGCAAAAATACGCGTTGAACTAATATTTAAGCCAAAGATGGTAACTGCAAAAATAATTGTCCAAATCCACATGGAAATCTGCGGGAACCATTCTTGCATGAGTAGAGCTGCGGCAGTGAATTCAGTTCCAAGCGTTGCAGTCCAGGTGAGCCAGTACATCCAAGAAATCATATAGCCAGTACTTGGACTGATATATTTTTTGGCGTAGGCACCAAAAGAACCTGAAACAGGCATGTGTACAGCGAGTTCTCCTAGGCAGAGCATGACCATGTAAGCGATCGCGCCACCAAGAATATAGGCAATAATTGCGCCAATAGCTCCAGTTTGTGAAATGACTTCCCCTGAACCTAAAAAGAGACCAGTTCCGATCGCTCCGCCTAGTGATAACATCACAAGATGGCGAGTACTCATGGCTCTTTTTAAAGGTGCAGTACTGTTCTGATGCTGATGAGCATCTAGTTGATTGTCAGATGGCTGCATATTACACATTGAGAGAATTAAGAAAGACGCTATTTTAGATAAAATAGACAAATGTGCAATCTAGAAAGAGATAAAGAATAAACAGTAAGGTGGCGATAGAGTCTTTTTATAATTTTTAAAGCAGAATATGGCGTCCCTACGGGGATTCGAACCCCGGTTACCGCCGTGAAAGGGCGATGTCCTAGGCCTCTAGACGATAGGGACTTGATGAGGCAAACACAAAGGAGCGTGGTGGAGTCAAGCGGGATCGAACCGCTGACCTCTACAATGCCATTGTAGCGCTCTACCAACTGAGCTATGACCCCAGTTTGTGTGAGCGCAATCTTAGGGTGAATGCGCTCACACGTCAACAAAAAAATGAATTAAACTTCGCTAGTTGCGTCATTTTTCGGCAATTTTAAGCTCTCATTGAGTTTTTCCCAATTTTTAACTTCTTTCTTGCTCGGTCCGCCCACAATTTCTAAGGCATGACGTAAGCGAGCGAAAGTTAAATCAGGCCCAAGCGTAACCATTGATTGCATCACTGGTGTTGAACTCGTTGAACCGGCAATTGCGATAAAGAACGCTGGCATGAAATCACGTAGTTTAATGCCCATCTGATTCGCAAGATCCATTAGGGTTTGGCTAACGGTGTCATTATTCCAAGTAAACTGACCTTCAAGACGCCAAATTGCAAATTGTAAACTTTGACGAACTTGCTCTTGAGTCAATTTTTTACTTTCAAACATTTCAGCAGTAATTTGTGGCATATGGTTAAAATAAAAACCAGCCCAGTTCACAGCTTCTGAAAGTAAATTAATACGTGGTTGAATAGCGGCAGCAATGTCTTCTAAAGTGCTGCGATCACTCTTCCATGTTAATAAACGGTCTAATAATTGACCTGGAGTTAACCCTTTAATCCATTGGCCGTTAAGCCAGTTCAATTTTTCAACGTCAAAAATTGGTCCGCCTAGTGATACACGCTGAATATCAAAGTTATCCATCATGTCTTGTAATGTGAAAACTTCTCTTTCATCTGGCATTGACCAACCCATACGGCCTAAATAGTTGAGTAAGGCTTCTGGCAATACACCGATATCGCGGTAGTAGTTAATTGATGTCGGGTTTTTGCGTTTAGATAGTTTTGATTTATCTGGGTTACGCAACAATGGCATGTGGCAAAGAGTTGGCATTTTCCAACCAAAATATTGGTAAAGCAACTGATGCTTCGGTGCAGATGGAAGCCATTCTTCACCACGCAATACATGAGTGATTTCCATTAAATGGTCATCAACAACGTTAGCTAAGTGGTAAGTTGGTAAACCATCTGTTTTAAGAAGGACTTGCATATCGACTTGTGCCCAAGGAATTTCAACCTCACCACGTAGCAAGTCATTAAATTTACAAACACCTTCTTCAGGCACTTTCATACGAATGACATGAGGTTCACCCGCTTCAAGACGTCGAGTCACTTCTTCTTGAGAAAGTTTTAAGCCGCGGCCGTCATATTTTGGTGTTTCGCCACGTGCTTGTTGTTCAGCACGCATTTGGTCAAGTTCTTCTGCTGTTGCGAAACAGTAAAAAGCATGACCTTTTTCAACAAGTTCTAATGCGTATTGCTTATAAATTCCCATACGTTCAGATTGGCGATATGGTGCATGTGGACCACCTACATCTGGACCTTCAGACCAATTCAAACCTAACCAACGTAATGAATCCAAAATCATTTTTTCAGACTCTGGTGTAGAACGAAGTTGGTCTGTATCTTCAATCCTTAAAATAAATTCTCCGCCATGTTGTTTCGCAAAACACATGTTAAATAAAGCAATGTAGGCTGTGCCGACATGAGGAAAACCAGTAGGGGAAGGTGCAATACGAGTACGAACTTTCATAGATAATGGGTCAGAATAAAAATTGAAACTATTATAACGAAAAAGCCCAGTATTCTGACGTTTTATTTAACGTCAGGCTGGGCTAAAACTGAAACGAAGAGGGGGTGTTTCAGATTTTAAGAAGCATGGGGCTGAAAGATTGCCTGAACAAAACGTGAAAAACGTTCGTGTTGTGCAGCAAGAAAATTTTGAGTTGGTGTAACGCGAATCGTATTTAGAACTTTAAGCTCATCATTTGTAGAAGGTAACACAATAGGGTTACGTTTCTGCTGATCTAAAGCTTTTTCAATAAGCGAAGTCTGTTTCTCTGAACCAGTTTTGCTTGGAGTATCTTTAAGTACTGCTGCAGCAGAAAACTGTGATGCCAAACTCAGCACCAAACTTAAGCTTAAAGCTTTTCCATAATGAATTTTCATTGTTAATCATCCCCTCTGTTCATTACATTTCATCTATTTTTTGAGTTTAACAAAATGTAAAATTACGGTAATGCTACGATTTAAACATAAATATTAATAAAAAAGTGGAACTGTGTCACACTTTTTACAAAATTTACCTATATTTTAAACTGGTCGACTCAAATGTAGACCCTATGTATCCTTTACGCTTCATTATTTAACAAATTAATGTGTAGATAAAGTGAAGGTCCTAAATAAGTTGTAAGAATAATTACAAAATTTTTCAAAAATGAAATAACTTAGACATCCTAAGCTATATATCTAAAAAAGATTAATAAAAAAGATATAAATATAAGTAATTGATTGTAAAAAATAAAATTAAAAATATAGTTAAACTAAAACGAATGATGGATTTTGTAAATGAAAAAAATATCAATAATAGCTGTCGCTTTATATGTGGGAATAGCGACAACAGCGGCTCAAGCAGCGACCTCTTTTTTAAATGTTTCTTATGATCCAACTCGAGAGTTCTATCAAGAATATAACCAAGCATTTGGTAAATTTTGGAAACGGCGAACAGGGCAAGACGTTGAATTTAAACAGTCACATGGTGGATCTGGCAAACAAGCCCGCGCGGTAGCCACAGGACTTGAAGCTGATGTAGTAACATTAGCATTAGCGAATGATATTGATGAGATTGTTAAAGCTGGGTTTATTCAGCCGAACTGGCAAAAAGAATTCCCAAATAATTCTGCCCCCTATACGTCAACTGTCGTGTTTCTAGTACGAAAAGGTAACCCGAAAAATATACGCGACTGGAATGATTTAACAAAACCAGGTGTGGAAATTATCACCCCTAACCCTAAAACAGGTGGTGCACCGCGTTGGATTTATCTCTCTGCGTGGGGATATGCTTTAAAACAGCCAGGTGGAAATGATGCTAAGGCTCGAGAGTTGGTGAAAAAGCTTTATCACAATGTGAAAGTTCTAGATTCGGGAGCCCGTGGTTCACTTACGACATTTGCCGAACGTGGCATTGGTGATGTTTTGTTGTCTTGGGAAAATGAAGCTTTGTTGGCGACGAAAGGGCCTGATAAGGATAAATATCAAATTGTTTATCCATCAGTTTCAATTTTGGCCGAACCATCTGTCGCGATTGTAGATAAAACCGTAGATAAAGATGGAAATAGGACCTTGGCAAAAGGTTATCTGAACTTTTTATATTCACCTTTAGGCCAAGAATTGGCTGCTAAACATTATTTCCGACCGCGTAATGCTCAAGTGGCTGCGAAATATGCAGTGCAATTCCCAAAAATTAAATTATTTACCATTAATGATGTGTTCGGTGGTTGGGCTAAAGCTCAGAAAACTCATTTTGCAAACGGTGCTATTTTTGATCAAATTTATGATGGCAAGCAGTAAATAAAATGATCTAAAAACAATAGTCCAAAAAGAAAACTTAGAAGTTAAATATTCATAAAGAAAGCAAGCAAACTTAAAAAAGTAAGCTTGCTTTCTTTTTTTGCTTAAAAAATGCTAACAAAACGGTTTTATCTATGAAAAATTAATATTTTCCTACAAAAAGCCGTTTGGCGTTGGTCATAAACAAGGTGATAATGTGCAGTTACATTTTTACGCAATGATTTAACACCTATGTCGCATATTTCTGTCTTACTTTTTGAGACCGTTGAGAGCTTATTGGCAGATCGCACAACAGGGGTGTATATAGATGCAACCTTCGGACGAGGTGGGCATACACGTTTATTGCTCTCGAAACTTGATGAAAATGCACGAGTATATGCATTTGATAAAGACCCTCAAGCTTTGGAAGTTGCAGCTGCTTTGGCGCAAGAAGACCCGAGATTTACCATTATTCATGCCAGTTTTGCTGATATTAAAGAAAAAATGCAGGAAATTGGTGTGATGAGTGTCGATGGCATTATGGCTGACTTAGGGGTGTCATCTCCTCAACTCGACCAAGCTGAACGTGGTTTCAGTTTTATGCAGGATGGTCCTCTAGACATGCGAATGGATAATTCTAAGGGATTAACCGCAGCTGAGTGGTTACTTGAAATTGAAGAAGAACAATTAGCAAATATTATTTATCAATATGGCGAAGAACGTTATAGTCGACGTATTGCAAAAGCGATTAAACAAGCTGGAAAACTAGACACGACAGCCCAATTGGCAGAACTTGTTAAAACAGCTCATCCAAAGTGGGAAAAACATAAGCATCCAGCAACACGCACATTTCAGGCAATTCGTATTGCTATTAATAAAGAACTAGATGATATTGAAGTATTTTTACCACAAGCTGTAGACTTACTAAAACCAAAAGGGCGTTTGTCTGTGATTAGCTTTCATTCTCTTGAAGATCGTTTAATCAAACAATTTATTCAAAAAGAATCGACTTTGGCAGAAGATATTGGCTGGGGAATGCCTCAGCAACAGGTAGATACAAGAAGGTTAAAGAAAATTTCACGGGTTCGTGCGAGTGAAGAAGAAGTAAAAGCGAACCCACGTTCACGTAGTGCATGGCTTCGGGTTGCTGAACGCTTGGAACAAAAAGGCGCGTAATGAAAAGCAGTGATGAAATTGAAACCACCGAAAATAAAGTGGTGAAAAAAGTTGTGGCATACACCGTATTTGTGGCGCTTGTTTTTATCAGTGCCATGATGGTGGTATTTCAAGTATTTGAATATCGTCATGATTATAGAGAGCTCAGCTCTTATATGCGTGAACGTGATGATCTCAATGCTGAATGGGGGCGTTTGCTTATTGAGCAACAAACCTTCGGTGCAACAGCACAGATTGGTACGCGTGCTGTAACCCAACTACGCATGTTTTCGCCACCTGCTGCAGAAACGGTGGTAATTTCTTTACCGATGACCTCAGAGCAAAATAAGTAAGGCCTTGCTGTATGGTAGATAAGCGAACAAAGCAAACACGGAAAAAACAGCAGTCTATTTCGGAAAAACCAACTCTTGCCTTCGATATGTGGCGGTTTTATCTGCTCTGGGCAACAGTACTGCTCTGTTTTGTTGTATTAATTGCACGTGCATTTTATGTGCAAGTGATTAATAAAGACTTTTTACAAAACAAGGCCAATGCCAATATTTTGCGTACGGAACGTATTGAGGCAATGCGTGGGGTTATTAGCGACCGTCATGGTGTGCCTTTGGCCATTAGTACGCCTATTATGAAAATTGTCATTGATCCACGTGATTACTTTGATACCAAGCATTTATATGACGAAATTACAGCCGAATTAAAAAAAGATCCAAATAATCGTAAGTTAAAACGACAATTACCAGATAAAAACTTAAACCTTGATGAGTTGGCGGATGTGGTTGGTTTAGATCGTGCAGATCTAAAAAAACAGATGAATGCGCGTCCACGTTCTCGTTATTTGGTTTTGAAAAAAGAAGTGCCGCCACAGCAGGCAGATCTCATTACAAAGGGTAACTTCCAAGGCGTTTATGCTGAGAAAACATATAAACGTTATTATCCTCAACCGCAGCCAAATGCTCAGATTATTGGTTTAACCAATAGTGAAGGCCAAGGGATTGAAGGCTTGGAAATGCAGTTGAATAAACAACTGTCTGGGGTAGATGGCGAACAAAAAATTATTCGTGATAAACGTGGTAACCGCTTAAAAGTTTCTGAGGTTATTCGTGAAGGTGAGCCAGGCGAAAACATCACTTTAAGTATCGACTCTCGTTTGCAATATATTATGTACCGTGAGTTGACTGCTGCTGGTGTTGCAAATAACGCCCGTTCGGCGACAGCAATTGCTGTAGATGTTAAAACAGGCGAAATTCTGGCTATGACCAGTTGGCCATCTTATAACCCGAATGATAAAAACGGTTTATCTAATAAAGATGCCATGCGTAACCGCGGTGCGATTGATATGTTCGAGCCGGGTTCTACTATGAAGCCTTTTACAGTTTCTGCTGCACTCGAAACTGGACAATATACGCCAAATACGATTGTCAACACTTCGCCAGGTTCAATGCGTTTAGGCTGGCATACTATTCGTGATACGCATAACTATGGTGCTTTGACTGTTAGTGGCGTAATTATTAAGTCATCAAACGTGGGTTCGGCAAAAATTGCGTTGTCACTTCCTAAGGAAACATTGCCAAGCTTCTTTAACCGTGCTGGCTTTGGTAAGCGTTCTGCTGTGAAGTTCCCTGGTGAAAGCTCTGGTTTAGTACTTCCTGTAAGCAAGTTAAACTCTTCCCAAATTGGTACCATGGCTTACGGTTATGGTCTAAATGCAACTATTCTTCAGTTGGCGCAAGGCTATGCAATGCTTGCAAACCATGGGGTAAAAATGCCTCTAAGTTTGCATAAACTCGACCAAGCTCCTAAAGGTGAGCAAGTTCTTGCTCCAAAAATTGCTGATCAGGTTTTGCTTATGCTTGAGCAGGTGACGATGCCGGGCGGTACTGCAAAGCAAGCTAATATTCCGGGTTATCGCGTTGGTGGTAAAACAGGTACAGCTCATAAACTTCGCGCAGATCGTAAAGGTTATTCAAATAATGAATACCGTGCTTTATTTGCAGGCGTAGCTCCGATTAGTGATCCTCGTTTAGCGGTTATTGTAGTTGTTGAAAATCCACAAGGCCGTTATTACGGTGGTTTGGTTGCGGCCCCTGTTTTCGCACGAATTATGCAAGAATCATTGCGCTTAATGAATGTGCCGCTTGATAAGCCCCTTGATACTCCAGAAAATCCTATTCGCAGGTAAGCTATGTCTGTTTCTTTCCAAGAAATTAATCCAGTTGAGATCGATGCACAGTGGTCTAAACAGCCTTTTCAAGGCTTTAGTTTAGACAGCCGTAAGGTTGAGTCAGGCCAGATCTTTATCGCTTTGACCAGTTATAGCCAACCTGAAAAAACACGCACTTTTGCTGAGTCAGCTTTAGCTAATGGTGCACTTGCCATTATTAGCGAGACTGAGTTGGGCGTAGCAAATGAGTGGGTATGTTCTGATATGCGTCAACGTATGGGTGAGTGGCAAGAACGTTATTTGCAGCGTATAGATCCCGCAGTACCAGTGCGTATTATTGCAGTGACTGGTACAAATGGTAAAACCACAATTTCGCGTCTAGTGGCTGAATTAATTAGCTCTCAACAACAGCGCTGTGCTGTGATGGGCACTACAGGCAATGGTATTTTACCAGACTTAACACCCTCAACTCACACTACGCTTGATGCTTTACAACTGCAAAATGCATTGCATGATTATGCAAAACAAGGTGCGACTTTCGCTTCTTTAGAAGCAAGCTCACATGGTTTGGAACAAGGTCGTTTAAATGGTTGTGCGATTGAGATTGCTGTTTATAGCAATTTGAGTCGTGACCATCTGGATTACCACGGCACTTTAGAGGCTTATGCAGAAGCGAAGGCTCTTTTATTCCGTTTTAGCTCTTTAAAAGTAGCCGTTATTAATTTAGATGATGAGCATGCTGCTCTCATGATCAATGCAGCAAAGCAAAATCCTGCTCAACCAAAAATTTTAACGTATTCACTTACTCAAAATACTGCTGATTATTATATTACTGACCTGAGTTACAGTTTAGCAGGAGCGACATTTAATTTAGTGAGCCCGCAAGGTTCTTTTGCTGTGCAAAGTCCATTGTTAGGGCATTTTAATGTCGAAAACTTGGTTGCAGCTCTTATTGCTGCTGAGCAAGCAGGTTTTAGTTTAAAAGCGTTAGTAGCTTTCGTTCCTAAACTAATTGGTGCCCCAGGTCGAATGCAGGTTATTCGTGATGGTGAGCGTTTATTTGTTGTTGATTATGCGCATACACCAGATGCATTAATTCAAGTGCTTAAAACATTAAAACGTCATGTGTCTAATCAACTTTGGGCTGTATTTGGGTGTGGCGGGGACCGCGATCGCGGTAAGCGCCCATTAATGACTCAAGCAGCTTTATACGGCGCAAATCCAGTTATTTTGACGTCGGATAACCCAAGAACAGAAGACCCTGAACAAATTTTTGCTGACATGAAGCAAGGAATCGACTTTTCAGGGCACCGTATGCATGAAATTCATGACCGCCGTGAAGCAATTAAATTTGTTGCACAGCAGGCTCAGGCTGGTGATATTGTTGTGATTGCCGGTAAAGGACATGAAAATTATCAAGAAATTAATGGCGTACGTCACTGGTTTGATGATGTTGTTGAAGTGCGTTCTGCGATTGATGCACAACATCACACTGTAGACGCTGCTTACCCTGCACAATAGGACGAATTATGCATACTTCAACCACCAGTACCGTGCCTTTGGAACCGTGGACAGCTCAACAATTACAACAGGCAACACAGGGCTACTGGCATAAAGACCAGAGCCCTCAAACTGAAATTAAACGTATTTTGACGGACTCGCGTCATGCGGAAACTGGGGATGCCTTTTTAGCACTAAAAGGTGAGCGTTTCGATGCGCATGATTTCGTTGTGCAAGTTGCTGCAAATGGTTGTCAAATAGCTATTGTTGAACGTCCGTTAGATGTAGATATTGCGCAACTCGTTGTTGCCGATACCCGATTGGCTTTAGGGCAACTCGGCGCTTATCGCCGTGAGCAAAACTCACAATTAAAGGTGATTGCCTTAACGGGAAGTAGTGGTAAAACTACAACCAAAGAAATGCTGGGAAGTATATTGTCGCGCTTAGCACCGACACTAATCACCCGAGGCAATTTAAATAATGACCTTGGTGTACCCATGATGTTGCTAGAGCTTCGCAAGGAACATCAATATGCGGTAATGGAGTTGGGTGCAAGCCATCAAGGCGAGATTGATTACACATCAAAACTCGTTCAGCCTCATGTTGCGGGCATATTAAATATTGGTACAGCTCATTTAGGCGAGTTTGGTGGTCGTGAAGGTATTTGCCGCGCAAAATCGGAAATTTATCGTCATATTTTACCAAATGGCGTTGCAATCGTGCCGCAACAAGATGACTTCACTGCCGAGATTCTTGATGCTGCGAAAGTTCATCGTATTTCTACATTTGGTGTAGGAGGCGATATCTATGCAACAGATGTGGAGTTACTGCCTCAATCAACGAATTTTATCCTTCATACACCACAAGGTAGCAGTGCAGTTAAGCTTCCTTTTGCGGGTGAGCATAATGTTCAAAATGCGACCGCAGCTGTAGCTTTTGCTTTAGCAATTGGTATTGGACTAGAAGATATTGTCCAAGGTTTAGAGCTAGCTCAGGGAGCCAAAGGTCGTCTTAACTTTATTCAAAAGTCACCTTACTTATTTATTGATGATACCTACAATGCCAATCCGACTTCTATGCGTGCTGCTGCACAAGTGTTGTTGCAGCAACAAGGCGTAAAAGTGATGGTCATGGGGGATATTGGTGAGTTAGGTGATAGCAGTTGGCAAGAGCATTATGATTTAGGTCGTGATCTTGCCGAACTTCCTTTAGATCATATTATTGCAGTTGGACAGTTCGCTCCAGCTGCTCTCGAGGGTGCAGACTCTCATTCTAATAAAGTGAAAGCATTTCAGACACAAGCTGAGGCGCTTCCATTTTTAATCAATCTAATCCAAACACATCAACCCCAGTCCATGAGTTTCCTGTTTAAAGGTTCTCGCTTTACTCATATGGAAACGTTGATGGCTGATTTGATGGAGAAACTTTAAATGCTGTTATGGTTGTTTGAACAACTTGCGGGCTATCACAGCTCGTTTCAGGTCGTTCGTTATTTAACATTACGTTCTTTACTCAGTGTATTAACTTCACTGACCATTGGTCTGGTCCTTGGACCGATCATGATTCGTAAATTACAAGCGTTAAAATACGGTCAGGCAGTAAGTTCGTTTGCTCCTGAAAATCATGCTAAAAAAATGGGTACACCAACGATGGGCGGAATTTTAATTCTGCTTTCAATTGGTATTAGTACTTTACTATGGGCTGATTTATCTAACCCTTATGTCTGGATTGTGCTTGGTGTAATGGTTGTATTCGGTGCTGTAGGCTGGGCAGATGACTGGATTAAAATTCGCTATAAAGACAATGCAGGTTTACCTGCACGTAAGAAGTTTTTCTGGACTTCTGTTGCATCGCTGGGTGCTGGTATTGCGTTATATTTAATCGCAACTCAACAGTCCAATGCAGAACATACCGCAAACATGTTGGATTTATTGATTCCATTCTTTAAGAATCTTTCAATTCCACTCTCAATTGTTCCTTTAGGTCTGGCATTTATTGTATTTACCTATCTAGTGATTAATGGTGCTTCTAACGCAGTTAACTTAACAGATGGTTTAGATGGCTTGGCAATCATGCCAGTTGTCATGGTAGCTACGGGCTTAGGCGTATTTGCTTACTTGTCTGGTGACATCCGTTTCGCTAACTATTTACATATTCCATATGTGAAATATACCTCTGAACTCGTAGTAATCTGTTCTGCCATGATTGGTGCTGGTTTGGCATTCCTTTGGTATAACGCGCATCCTGCTCAAGTATTTATGGGGGATGTCGGTGCTTTAGCTTTAGGTGCGATGCTTGGAACAATTGCAGTTATGGTTCGTCAAGAAATCGTATTTGCAATTATGGGTGGTGTATTTGTAATGGAGGCAGTATCTGTATTCTTACAAATCGGCTCCTTGCGTATGCGTAATAAACGTGTGTTCTTAATGGCGCCGCTGCATCATCACTATGAAAAGCAGGGCTGGAAAGAAACGCAAGTTGTGATCCGTTTTTGGATTATTACAATTATATTAGTAGTTTTAGGTCTAATGACTTTAAAATTGCGATAGATCTTATTTTAGTGTCAATATAAAGCCAGTTCTACTGGCTTTTTTTATTGGAGAGGTGAATGACAAAAGTTGCTGGTCTAGACCAATTATCTGTGATTAATCAAAAAGTAGTTGGAGAGGGCGAAGTATTACCTCAAGTTGTACTTAAAGATGGAAGTCAGGTGCAAACAGGAACTGTAGCGACAATGCTGCACAATATTGAATTATATAATGCTGGGCAAAGAGGGCAAATTGAGGAAGAGTTAAAGATCGCAATTCCAACTTTAGTAAAGGTAGGTCTGTTTGATTTGTTTCAGGTAGATGAATGGATTAATGGTACAAATGCAGGTCGCACCTTTGTTGGACTACACGCAAAGACTTATTTACAACAAAAAGAACAAGAGAATAATTAAAAGTGGCTAAGCAAGTTTTAATGTGTCCTGTGTGTCGTCAGTCCCTGAATTTAACTGAACGAACTTGGCGATGTGAGCAAGGACATAGTTATGATGTAGCTAAACAAGGCTATGTCAATTTACATGTGGTGCAACATAAACATAGTAAAAATCCAGGGGATACACCCGAGTCAGTCGATGCGCGACGAGCTTTTTTGCAAGGTGGTTATTATCAGCCTTTACAGCAAGCTGTAGTCGCTTTATTAAAGCAATTAGATGTAAAAGCAATACTCGATATCGGATGTGGTGAGGGCTACTATACAAGTGCTATGCAGCAAGTTGTTGAGCAGTGTGTTGGAGTTGATATTGCAAAAAACGCGGTACAACGCGCAGCAAAGCTCAACACTGAAGTAACTTGGGTGGTGGGAACAGGGGCGACTTTACCAGTGCTAGACCATAGCATGGATGCCTGCACCAGTTTATTTAGCCCAATTCCGCAAGCAGAAATTGCGCGTGTCTTAAAAGATGAGGGTCATTTAATTGTTGTTACGCCTGCTTCTGAACATTTGTATGCCATGCGTGAGGCTTTATTTGAGCAAGTTAATCCTCACACACCAGAAAAGTTTGTAGAGCAACTACAAGATTTGTTTGAATTAAAGCAAGAGCAAATTATTGATGCGCCTTTTGTGCTCGATCAACAAGCCCTAAAAAATCTGATTGCTATGACACCTTATGCTTATAAAGCTTCTCCTGAGCGTCGCTTGCAGTTAGAGCAGCAATTGCAATTAGAAGTAACGGCATCATTTCAAATTTATATTTTTCAGAAGCGCAATAAAAAAGCCATCTAACGATCTATTTTAAGAGCGCAAAAAAGAAGCCATCTGATGATGGCTTCTTTTTTGCTATTCAATCTGATTAATCAGATTTTCTAATTCATCTTTTTCTCGCTTAGGAGCGGAGTCCTGTGAAGGTCTCATGGCAGGAGGCGCAGCTTTTGACGGAATAACAATTTCTTCACCTGGTAAATCGGAAAAGTCATTGTCATTGCTTAATTTTGGTTGTGGCGGTGCTGGTCGATAGAGCGGACGTGCTAGTGGCGGAGCCGCACGATAAGTTTTCTTATCAGCTACTTCTGTCACGGTTTCTTGTTGGTCACGTGAAATAGGACTTTTAGCATCTTTATCTAAACGGACCCAAGCTGCTGGCGTACCTTGCAATGCTTGACCCATAAAGTTAATCCAGATCGGCAATGCAGCAATACCACCATATTCACGACGGCCAAGCGTAGTCGGTTGGTCAAATCCAACCCATGCTACGGTCACTAACTTGCCATTGAAGCCTGCAAACCATGCATCTTTTGCATCATTCGTAGTACCTGTTTTACCACCTAAATCACTACGGCCAATTTTAAGTGCAGCACGACCTGTACCATGCTCGATTACATCACGTAAGATGTTCGCCATATCATAAGCAGAGCTTGATTTTAAAATACGTTGAGCTTGGCGATATTGACTGTTGTTTTTGTCAGTCTGTTTAAGATTAAGCTGCTTAGCTGCATTTTCTTTCTGTTCTATGTCTTTATTCGTAACCTCAATGACTTCATCATCAGTCGTTTTAGGTTTTTGCTCATCATCCGTTGTGTCAGGTGCATTAATACATGGAATACACGCGTATTCTGGTTTGGCTTCATAAATGACTTTACCGTAAGCATCTTCAATACGTTGAATGAAATGCGGTTGAACACGGTAACCGCCGTTTGCAAACGTTGCATAACCAGTTGCCATTTGAATTGGTAATACTTGAGGAGTACCTAAGGCAATGGTGTAGTTGCGAGGAATTTGATCTTCTTGTAAACCGAAATCCATAAATAATTGGCGAGTACGTTCAATCCCTACTGTTTGCAGAAGTCTTACTGATACGGTATTACGAGACAAATATAAAGCACGGCGTAATGGGATCATACCTAAGTAACGCCCATCAGAGTTTCGCGGTGTCCATTTGCCAATCGTAATTGGGCTATCATTCACCATGCTATACGGGGTCATACCTCTTTCTAATGCTAAAGCATAGAGGAATGGCTTGATTGTAGAACCCGGTTGACGCCAGCCTTGTAAGGCACGGTTAAATTTTGATTGGTAGAAGTTGTAGCCACCTACGATTGCTTCAATTGAACCATCATTTGGGTTAATTGCAATGAGTTGACCTTGAACTTTTGGAACCTGAACTAAAGACCATGCGGTTTTATTATCATTTGGGCGTAAACGAACAATATCTTTAACTTTAACAATTTGAGATGCGCGTGAAGGAGCGCCACCTACGCTATTTGCATTGCGATAGGGGCGTGCCCATGACATGCCAGACCATTGAACCGTAACGGTTGAGCCATCTTGCATTAATGCTTCAAAAGAGCTGCTATTTACCTTGGTGACTTGTGCAGGATAGGTGTTGGCATATGCTCTAAATTCAGTTAACGGTTTGTCATGTGCTTCAGCACCACGCCAGCCATGACGACGGTCATAAGCTTCAAGGCCATCTTGCACAGCTTTTTCTGCAATCGCTTGGCGTTTAGCATTAATTGTTGTGTAGACTTTATAACCAGAATCAATGGCTTGTTCGCCAAAATGCTTGACAAGTTCTGAACGAACCATTTCCCCAGCATAGGGATGAATATTATTTAAATCCCGATTGGGCATATTTAAATTGATCGGCTCTGCAACTGCTTTTTGATATTCTGCTTGAGAAATATAACCCAGCTGTAACATACGGCCTAAAATCCAGTTGCGTCGTTCGAGTGCGCGCTCAGGATTAACTACAGGGTTATATTTAGAAGGTGCTTTTGGCAAACCTGCAATCATTGCCATTTGAGCAATGCTGAGCTCATTAATGCTTTTGTTATAATAAATTTTAGCTGCTGCCGCGATACCATACGCATTTTTCCCTAAGAAGATTTTATTCACATAGAGACTGAGAATTTCTTCTTTAGACAAATTTTGCTCAATTTTTCGAGCCAAAAAGATTTCGGTTATTTTACGTTTTAGAGTTCTTTCTGGACTCAAATAATAGTTCTTTGCAACTTGCATGGTGATCGTTGAACCACCAGTTTGCACATCTGAACCCGTCACACTTTCGCTCAAAGCACGACCTAAACCCTTAAAACTGATCCCGCTATGTTCAAAGAAAGAAGAGTCTTCTGCTGCTAAAAATGCATGAATAAAAGCAGGGGGAATTTGTTTGTATTCAACCGGAATAGAAAGCTTACCACCGTACTCGGCAATCAGTTGATTGTCTGAAGTGTAGACCTGTAATGGTTTTAATAGGGGAGCTTTTTTTAGTGAACTCATTTCTGGAAGCGATGGGGCGATATAGAGATACATGCCATAAAAGCCCATCGGAAGTGAGACTAAGATAATAATAATGATCAAAAAAATTGGACGCACGAAGCCCAAACTGGATAGCTTTTTCATGATAAGTAAGCTTTAATAAGATCGAATACAAACTAATTGTGGTCAGTATAGCCTTTAGACATGCGGATTGTTAGATGAGATATTGTATCCGTGTAAAAATAAAGACCTAGATTATTGGTTTGTAATTTTTTTTGGGGATAAAAAAATAATAGGACAATAGTGTGCTCAGGTTATATCGTAAACCGAATAAGGGGTTAATGGGCGTCGATATTAGTTCGACTTCTGTTAAGTTGTTAGAGCTCTCTGTTAAGAACGGTAAATATTGGGTAGAAAGCTATGCTTTAACGCCTTTACCTGAGAACAGTGTAGTTGAAAAAAATATCTTGAATCCAGAAGCAGTTGCAGAAGCTTTGGAACGGGCGATGAATTTAGCAAATCCCCACACCACTAACGCTGCAATTGCTGTTCCAACATCGACGGTTATTCATAAAACTATCGAAATGGATGCAGATATGAACGATGATGAACGTGAAGTTCAGATTCGATTAGATGCGGAGCAATATATACCGTTCCCTTTAGATGAGGTGAGCCTTGATTTTGAGGTTTTACCAGATCGACTGCCGAATCCAAATCGTGTGAATGTACTTTTAGTCGCAACACGAACAGAAAATGTTGAAACACGCGTAGAAGTACTGGAACTGGTTGATTTAACGCCTAAGCTTGCTGATGTTGAAAGTTATGCTGTCGAGCGTGCTTTTAGTGTGTTTGCTGATAGCTTACCCATGGGTGCAAATACCATTGGTATTTTAGATATTGGCCATACCATGACCACATTATCGGTTATGCAAAATGGCAAAATCATTTATACCCGTGAACAAGTCTTTGGCGGTAAACAGCTTACTTTGGAAATTCAAAGCCGTTACGGTTTGTCATTAGAAGAAGCGGGACGCGCTAAAAAAGAACGTTCTTTGCCAGATGATTATGACATCGAAATCTTAGAACCATTTTTAGATGCTGTAGTTCAGCAAGCTGCTAGATCTCTACAATTTTTCTTCTCTTCATCCCAATTCAATGAAATTGACCATATTTTGCTAGCGGGTGGCAATGCCAACATTCCAGGGCTTGCTAAATTGTTGCAGCAGAAACTCGGTTACCGAGTCACTATTGCCAATCCATTTTTACAAATGGGTTTCTCTCCTCAAGTCGACGTTCAAAAAATTGAAAATGATGCTTCTTCATTAATGGTGGCATGTGGCTTGGCTTTAAGGAGTTTTGATTAATGGCAACAATTAATTTACTCCCTTGGCGTGATGGGCTTAGGGAGCAGCGTAAAAAACAATTTATTATTTTATGTTTTGGGGTCGTTGTTTTGGGGATAACCACTGTATTTGCAGGGTGGTTTTATTTGAATCAAAAATTAGATGATCAAGAACAAGCAAATCAGCTCATCATCAGTACAAACCAGAATCTAGATCAACAACTTAAAACCTTAAATGGCTTGCAAGAACAGCGGGACGCAATTATTGAGCGTATGAAGCTCATTCAAGGTTTGCAAAGCCAGCGTCCAGTCGTTGTGCGTTTGGTGGATGAATTAGTGCGTGTGACACCTGCTGCCATGTATTTGACTAAATTCAGTCGAACCGGAGATAAATTTACGATTGAAGGAAAAGCGGAAAGTCCAAATACAGTTGCAGAATTATTACGTAATCTCGAAGCATCGCCATGGTATCGCAACGCTTTTATGAATTCTTTCTTGGCGACCGAAGAGAAAAAAGATAAGGCTATCAGTTCTTTGCTTCCTAGAGTTGAAGATAGCTATGGCAGTTTTGTTGTTACTGTTGATGTAGGGGAAATGGGTGTGACTACAACAGATGATACCGCCAATACGTCTGTAGGTACGGATAAGGAGGCGGCAAAATGAGTCCTGATGAACTTCATGAGCTGTCTTTAGAACAAGCTCCATCTAAGAAAAAAAAGATCACCTTAGAAAAATTTCTTCAGCAATTTAACACGCTCGACATGAACAGTTATGGTAGCTGGCCATTATCTGTGAAAATTACGTGTTGGATTTTTATTTTCTTTGCTGTATTGGCTTTGGGGTATTTTGTTGCTATTCAGCCAAAGCTACAAGCAATTGATAATGCTCAAGCACAAGAAAGTAATTTATTAAATGAGTTTCGAGAAAAAGACTCAAAATTACGCAACTTGCAGCAATACCAGCTTCAACTTCAAGAGATGCAAGCCAACTTCAATCAGCAGTTAGAACAATTGCCAAAAGAAACTGAAATTCCAAGTTTAGTTGAAGATATTAACTTAACGGGGGTGAATTCTGGTCTGAAGTTTAAAAATATCCGCTTAGAAGATGAAGTGAAGCAGGAAATTTTTATTGAACAGCCTATTACTATCGAAGCAACTGGGGATTATCACGCTTTCGGTGCTTTTGTTAGCAGTATTGCGGCATTACCACGTATTGTGACGATGCATGATTTTATTGTTGAAGCTGCTCCTGTTAAGGATGGTAAATCAGATATTCCTGTGCTTAATTATTCTATCAAAGCAAAAACTTATCGCTATATGGGTGCTGTAGAAAATCCTGAACATCAGGAAAAAAATGCTTCGGCTTCCTCGGTAGCACCTGATTCTTCTACTGCTAACACACAGCCGAAATAGGAGAATTACGATGAAACTTAAACAATTTTCTCTTTCTATTTTGGCATGTTTAGCTTTAGCTGGATGCGACTCTAGAATCGATGCTGTAAATCAGCAAATGGCTGATATACGTAATCAGCCACCACAAGCCATAGAACCAGCGCCTGTTTTTACGCCTGTGCCACAATTTAATTATGCAGCCCATCAGTTAAAGAGCCCATTTTTACCAAGCTCACTTGCTGCTGAGCTCAAAATTATGGCGGGGAAACGAGTATATCCGAATTTCTCACGAGCACCACAGCCACTCGAAAGCTATGCATTAGAGTCCTTAAATATGAAAGGAAGTATGCGTAACAGCCGCGGGCAAGTCATGGCTCTGATCCAAACACCTGATCATCAAATTGAGCGAGTACAGGTAGGGAATTATATCGGGATGAATCAAGGTCGAATTACCCATATTGGTCCTACTCAGATTGATCTGGTGGAGATTGTCCCTGATGGGCGAGAAGGCTATGTGGAGAGACCAAGAACCTTAGTGTTAATTGGACCCGCACCCTAAAATTTAGGGAATAACAAAGAAAAAATTATTTTTAAAGATTATTTATTGGGGATGGTTAGACAATGAATCACGTATTCCGTCAGTTTTCTATGGGAGCTGTGGCGATTGCAATTATGCAGGTTGCATCTGCACAGGTCAGCATGACTAATATTGTACCGATGCAAATAACGGGTCAGGGAACAGAAATTCGAGTGATATTTGATGGCTTGCCACCGCAACCACAGGCCTATCAGCTTGAGAATCCTTCACGTTTGATTTTAGATTTTAATAAAGCGCAGCAGAATTTAATACAGTCAAAAGTAGCGATTAAAACGAATGAAGCGAGTTCGGTCGATGTAAGCTCCGATGATCAGCGTTCACGTTTAACTGTAAATTTGAAAGAGGCAGGTGCTTTTACTACTCGTATTGAAGGCAACACTTTTATTTTAAAGATTAATTCTGCGCAAGCTGTAGTTAAACCTGTATCAGCAAGTGCAATGCAAACCCAAGGTGTTTCAAACATCGGCTTCCAACGCGGTAGTCAAGGGGAAGGCCTTATCGTTATTGACTTGTTGGGAGGTAATACCCCTGTTGATGTGCAACAACAAGGTAGCAAAGTTGTAGTAAGAACGTTAGGCTCTAAAATTCCTACACATCTAGCTAAACGCTTAAATGTAAATGATTTTGCAACCCCTGTTTCGACAATTGAATCTTATAATGAAAAAGGCAATGGCGTTATTACGATTCAATCTACTGGTAGCTATGAATATATGGCTTATCAGGCAGAAAATAAATTAACCATTAGTCTCAAGCGTCCGCAGGACAAAAATGTAACCTCTTTATATAAGACGCCTAATTACTCTGGTAATAAGCTTTCTCTCGATTTTCAAGATATTGAAGTTCGTCGCGTTTTACAGTTACTTGCTGATTTTACTGGTATTAATATGGTCGCGGCTGATAGTGTGCAAGGTAATATCACTTTACGTTTAAAAGATGTGCCATGGGACCAAGCACTTGATATTATTTTAAAAACTAAAAATTTAGATAAACGCAGAAATGGAAATGTAATTTGGATTGCTCCAGTTGCGGAACTGATCAAGGCTGAAGAAGAAGAAGCAAAAGCTGTTGCACAGAGCGTGAAATTAGCCCCATTACAAACTGAGTATATTCAACTTAAATATGCGCAAGCTCAGGATATTATGAGTTTAATTACTCAAGGCTCAAATAATAGCAATGGTATGCAGCGCACATCTGATGGTGGAAATTCTACATCTACTAATTTAAATACTGGTGTTGATAGTTTAGGTAATAATGTAGGAAGTTTATTGAGTCCCCGTGGAACAATTACTCAAGATGATCGTACCAATACCTTAATTATTAATGATACGGCTCAGTCGATTGATCAAATTCGTAAAATGATTGATCTGTTGGATGTACAAGTTAAACAGGTTATGGTTGAGGCGCGAATTGTAAGAGCATCTACTTCTTTTACTAAAGAGCTCGGCGTTAAATGGGGAATACTATCCCAAGGGGTAAACAGTAATAATAATTTGCTGGTGGGTGGTAGTGATACAACGCTTTGGAATTTAAGAGAACCGGATGACGACGGGAAATACACGATTGAACGTCCAGATAACTTAAATGTCGATTTAGGTGTAACCAATCCGGCTGGGAGTATTGCCTTTGGCTTGATTAGTATGTCTGATTTTATGCTTGATCTTGAACTTTCTGCATTACAAGCTGATGGCTATGGTGAGGTTATTTCTACCCCTAAAGTAATGACTGCAGATAAACAGCCTGCAAAAGTTGCAACAGGTCAACAGGTCCCATATCAAACTACAACGAATTCTGCTGCTGGTGCTACAGCAAGTACCTCTTTTAAAGATGCACTATTAAGCCTAGATGTTACACCGAACATTACGCCTGATGGTAAAATTCAAATGAAATTGGATATTTCAAAGGATTCGGTTTCGGGTGCGGCTCCTAATGGTGAATTGATCCTAAATAAAAATAATATCAAGACAAATGTGTTGGTGAATAATGGTGAGACAGTCATTCTTGGTGGTGTTTTTGAGCAGACAACCCTTAACTCTCAAACCAAAGTTCCTTTCTTTGGGGATTTACCGGGAATTGGACGCCTATTTAGGAAAGATCAGAAATCTGATGATAAGCAAGAGTTACTGATTTTCGTTACTCCACGAATTGTTAATGACACTTTGGTGAGAAATCATTAATATATTTTTTAATGAAAGCAATTGAAATAGGTGGCGCCTTGCCAAGCAAAGCGTTTGAAACCCTGCCAAATATTTATTTGGTAGGGCCCATGGGGGCAGGAAAAACAACCGTTGGACGTCATTTAGCCGAACTATTAGGGCGTGAATTTTTAGATAGTGATCATGAAATTGAACGCAAAACAGGTGCCACTATTCCCTGGATTTTTGAGAAAGAAGGGGAGTTTGGATTTCGTACTCGTGAAACAGTAGTGTTAAATGAGTTGACTTCCCGTAAAGCCTTAGTGTTGGCGACAGGTGGAGGTGCAATTACTCAAGCACCCAACCGCGAATTTCTAAAGCAACGTGGTATTGTTGTTTATCTTTACACTCCTGTAGAACTACAATTACAACGAACTTACCGTGATAAAAATAGACCTCTATTACAAGTTGAAAACCCTGAACAAAAATTACGTGATTTGTTAAAAATACGTGATCCTTTATATCGTGAAGTTGCGCATTACACGATTGAAACCAATCAGGGTGCTGCTCGTGATCTTGCTCAAAAGATTTTGCAACTTATTTTGTCCAACCCGCTAAAATAGCCAAACTTACTTGTGGTTTTATAAACTCATGCAAACTTTACATGTTGAATTAGGCGAACGCCGTTACCCTATTTTTATTGGCAGTCAACTTGATCCTAAGCAGTTGCTTGAGCCTTATATTCATGGTCAACAGGTCATGATCGTGAGTAACGAAACGGTCGCTCCTTTATATTTATCTCATTATCAAGAAGCTTTAAAAAGTTTGGGTAAAACTGTAGCGACTTGTATTTTGCCAGATGGTGAGAAATATAAGGATATTCAACATCTAAATTTAATTTTTGATGCTTTACTTGAAGCTGGTTTTAATCGTGATTGTACGGTTTTAGCTTTGGGTGGTGGTGTTATTGGGGATATGGCTGGTTTTGCGTCAGCATGTTTCCAACGTGGTGTTTATTTTATTCAGGTTCCGACTACTCTTCTTTCACAAGTAGACTCAAGTGTGGGTGGTAAAACGGGGATTAATCATCCTCTTGGGAAGAACATGTTAGGTGCATTTCAGCAACCTCAAGTTGTTTTGGCTGATATGGCTCAACTCGATACTTTACCAGATCGAGAGTTATCTGCCGGATTATCAGAAGTCATTAAATATGCTTTATTAGGTGACGCTGATTTTCTTGTTTGGTTAGAGCAAAATATGGATGGGTTAATTGGGCGAGATGCTGAACTTTTAGCAGAAGCTGTTTATCGTTCATGTGCTCATAAAGCGCGAATTGTTGCTAACGATGAAAAAGAGCAAGGCGAACGAGCTTTACTCAACCTAGGTCATACTTTTGGTCATGCGATTGAATCTTATCTTGGTTATGGCACTTGGTTGCATGGTGAAGCAGTAGCGACAGGCATGGTGATGGCGGCTGATTTATCACAACGTTTAGGTTTGATTTCAAACGATGATGTAGAGCGTACAAAAAAAATTATTCAACGCGCTAATTTGCCGATATCATGTCCAAAAATTCCATTGGATGAATTCCTTGGATATATGGCGCATGATAAAAAAGTTCTCAATGGTCAATTACGTTTAGTGCTGTTAAAGCAACTTGGGCAAGCAGTAATTACTAAAGACTTTGATGTTGAACTCATGAAACAAGCTATTTTGGCAAATCAACACGGATAATAAATTAAGGTAACACATGACTGTATCACGTACACTTTGGCAGAATGTTCAACAATATATCTGGTTGGTGGGTGGTATCGTCTGCTTGTTGCTCGCTTTTATTTTTTGGGTAATGACCGATAGTAAAAAGCTGGTTGAAGTTGAAAAATCAGCTGATTCGGATGCGCCAGTGCAAATTCAGCCAGAGAAGGTAGCAACAACGGCTAATTTAGGGGCTTTAGCTGATGAAGTTAGACCTCTTGATTTAACAACCCGTACGGTTGCTTCTGGTCAACATGAGGCAGAGTTCCGCGGTACAAAATTTATTAATGAAAACAAGAAACAATGGACGCTTGAGCTTTTCCGTGCGTCTGATGAAGATATTATTAAAAACTTTTTAAAAAATCGTCCAGAACGAAATAAATTTATCTACTTCCGTTTAAGTGGAGATAAGCAATCTGAACAATATGTTTTGACATATGGTGTATTTAAACGTTCTGAAGATGCAATTCAGCAGTTAACCCAACTTAATCTTGATTTACCTGAATCAATTAAACCTCAACCGCAACAATTTTCGACCTATGCGCCATTAGTCAATGATTTAGGGGCGGATGAAATGAAAGGTGGTATTAGCCAAACTTATGAAGTGCGGTTACGTCCAGCTGCTCTGCCCAAAATTGATGAGTCCTTACTCATAGGGGGCGGCGTGGCTACACAACCTAAAGTAACGGCTCCAGCAACAAATTCTACAACTCGTACAACGATTATTCGTCGAGATGCTGAGGGGAATGTTGTGGATGTACATCAGTCTAATTCGGCAGTTGATGTGGCTAAAAAGGCTCAACAGAATCGTACAACAGAACCTACAGCAAAAAATGCAACAAATGAGGGCACAAGAGGTAATTAATTATAAGGATGTATTGCACAAATATGGTGCAATAATAATAGTCATATATATTTTTTGATCAACTGTGGTGCATATTTAGTCATTTATTAAAATGATAACGCGAATAAAATCGACCTATTTTCAACAATTATAAATACTTAATTGCAAAAAATAACATTGGCATAGTTTTTGCTTTATTCTTGTGCTTATTAATGTGCTGTAAACTATTTTAGCGCTCTAAAGAGTAAATTCCATGCAGGATCGAGGGGTCGAACTGCTTTAAAAGAGTGCGAAATAAGTCAAAACATTTTTCTAGCAAAAACCAGTGTACGTAAAAATGGAACAGCGTATATTGGCTTATCAGCCCAAAAATTTTTTTTGTGAAACATTGAGCTAACTGTCGTCCGTAGGCACTATCGCAAAAAGAAGTTGTTTGTTTGACGCTCGAAAGAGCCTTATTGAAAGAAGGGTACGCTATGCACATGCCATCGCCTAATACTGTAGCTCCCGCTCAAGGTTTATATCAACCTGATGAGTTTAAGGATAACTGTGGTTTTGGACTGATTGCCCATATGAAGGGTGAATCAAGTCATCATCTAGTTGAAACCGCGATTCACAGTTTAAGTTGCATGACGCACCGTGGTGGTATTGCCGCAGATGGCAAGACGGGAGATGGTTGCGGCTTATTATTGGCGATGCCAAAGCAATTTTTCCGTGATGAAGCAAAAAAACTGAGTGATATTACACTGAGTGAAATTTTTGCTGTGGGTACTGTATTTTTAAATACTGATCCGGCATTAGCGCAACATTCTAAAAATATTTTAACGAAAGAAATCGAGTCAGATGGCCTGCGTGTACTGGCTTGGCGTGTTGTCCCTACAAATAACGATGCATTAGGTGAAATTGCGCTTCAATCTTTACCAGCTTTTGAACAGGTCATTGTGAACTGTCCAATGGGCGTGACTGAAGTCGAATTTAACCGTAAATTATTCTTGGCACGTCGTCGTGCAGAACAACAATTACAAAATGATCCGTCATTCTATGTGACTACGCTTTGTTCGACAGTAATCAGCTATAAAGGCTTGATGATGCCGGCTGCAATTGCTGAGTTCTATACAGACTTAGCTGATGAGCGTTTAAAATCACATATCGTGGTATTCCACCAACGCTTCTCTACTAATACATTACCGCGTTGGCCGTTGGCTCAACCATTCCGTTACCTTGCTCATAATGGTGAAATCAACACAATTACAGCAAACCGTAACTGGGCGTTGGCGCGTACTCCTAAATTTGAAAACCCATTATTACCAGGTCTTACTGAGCTTAACCCAATCGTTAACCGTACGGGT
This sequence comes from Acinetobacter sp. AOR43_HL, assembly GCF_027854635.1. Taxonomy (NCBI): domain Bacteria; kingdom Pseudomonadati; phylum Pseudomonadota; class Gammaproteobacteria; order Moraxellales; family Moraxellaceae; genus Acinetobacter; species Acinetobacter sp. AOR43_HL. The sequence continues at coordinate 55,175 of NZ_JAKTHX010000032.1, read as the reverse complement.
TCGGACTCTTCAAGCTTAGATAACATGCTTGAGATCTTAGTCGGTGGTGGTATGGATTTATTCCGTGCCTTACGTATGCTCGTACCACCAGCTTGGCAAAACGTAGAAACTTTAGATGCAGACTTACGCGCATTCTATGAGTTCAACTCTAAACACATGGAAGCTTGGGATGGCCCAGCTGGTCTTGTTATTCAAGATGGTCGTCATGCGATCTGTATGCTTGACCGTAACGGTTTGCGTCCTGCGCGTTGGGTAATTACCAAAAATGATTACATTACCTTGGCATCTGAAATCGGTGTTTGGGGTTATGAGCCTGAAGACGTAGTTTCTAAAGGTCGTGTAGGTCCTGGCCAAATTTTGGTAGTTGATACCTTAACAGGCAAAGTACTTGATACTAAAGATGTTAGTACACATTTGAAAAACATGCGTCCGTACCGTGAGTGGTTACGTGATCATGCGATTCGTTTAAATGCAAACCCAGAACTTGAAGAACAATTAGTCGATAAAGGCTTAACTGGTGATGCTTTAAAAGCAGCTCAAAAAATGTTTATGGTGACATTTGAAGAGCGTGATCAATTGCTGCGTCCTATTGCTGAAAGTGGACAAGAAGCTGTTGGTTCTATGGGTGATGATACGCCAATGGCTGTATTGTCTCGTCAAGTACGCCACGTAACAGATTACTTCCGTCAACAGTTCGCTCAAGTTACGAACCCGCCAATTGACCCGCTACGTGAGTCAATTGTAATGTCGCTTGAAACCTGTCTAGGTCGTGAGCAGAATGTATTTGAGCAAGGCCCTGAGCATGCTGACCGTATCATCATCTCTAGCCCTGTATTGTCAAATTCAAAAATGCAGCAAATCCGTAGCATCGAGCGTCCGGGTTATGAAGCAGTTGATATCAATTTAAACTATGCTGAAGAAGAAGGCTTGCAAGCTGCGATCACGCGTATTTGTGAAGAAGCGGCGCAAGCGGTTCGTGATGGCAAAACTTTAATTGTTTTAACAGATAAGAATATCCGTCAAGGTTTACTGCCAGCAAACGCAGCACTTGCAACAGGTGCGGTACATCATTACCTCATCAAAACTGGTCTGCGTACTGATGCAAACATCATGGTTGAAACTGGTTTTGCACGTGATCCGCATCAATTTGCAGTATTACTTGGTTTTGGTGCAACGGCTGTTTACCCATATCTTGCATATGACGTGATCAATGACTTGATCGCTAAAGGTGAGCTTTTAGGTGACCCAATCCATGCTCAAGCAAACTTCCGTAAAGGTATTGAGAAAGGCTTATTAAAAGTTCTTTCAAAAATGGGTATCTCTACAGTTGCTTCTTATCGTGGCGGTCAGCTATTTGAAGCAGTAGGTTTATCATCAGAAGTGGTAGATCAATGTTTCTTAGGTGTTCCAAGTCGTATTCAGGGTGCAACATTTGCTGATCTTGAAAAAGACCAGAAAAAATTAGCAGCGACAGCTTGGTCAAATCGTAAGCCAATTGATCAGGGTGGTTTGCTCAAATTCGTATTTGATAAAGAATACCATGCGTTTAACCCAGATGTGATTAACGCATTACACAAAGCCGTTCGCTCTGGTAAATACGAAGACTTTAAAGAATATGCTGAGCTGGTGAATAATCGTCCAGTAGCGACTATTCGTGACTTATTTAAGTTAAAAACAACGAACTCAATTCCAGTTGAACAAGTTGAATCAGTTGAAGATATCTTGCCTCGTTTTGACTCGGCAGGGATGTCTTTAGGCGCTCTTTCTCCAGAAGCACATGAAGCAATTGCAATCGCGATGAACACGATTGGTGGTCGTTCAAACTCTGGTGAAGGCGGTGAAGATCCTGTTCGTTACGGAACAATTCGTAACTCGAAAATCAAACAGATCGCATCTGGTCGTTTTGGTGTAACTCCTGCATACCTAACTTCTGCTGAAGTATTGCAAATTAAAGTTGCTCAGGGTGCGAAACCAGGTGAGGGTGGTCAGTTACCGGGTGGTAAAGTAAATGGCTTAATCGCACGTTTACGTTACTCAGTACCGGGTGTAACGCTAATTTCACCTCCGCCACACCACGACATTTACTCAATTGAAGATTTGTCTCAGTTAATTTTTGACTTGAAGCAAGTTAACCCGAAAGCAATGGTATCTGTGAAATTGGTATCTGAGCCGGGTGTAGGAACAATTGCAGCAGGTGTTGCTAAAGCATATGCGGACTTCATTACCATTTCTGGTTATGACGGTGGTACGGCGGCATCTCCACTTTCTTCAATTCACCATGCAGGTTCTCCATGGGAATTGGGTCTTAGCGAGGCGCATCAAGCACTTCGTGTAAACGACTTGCGTGGAAAAGTGCGTGTACAAACTGATGGTGGTTTAAAAACTGGTCTTGATGTAATCAAGGCAGCAATTTTAGGTGCTGAAAGTTTCGGCTTTGGTTCAACACCAATGATCGCTTTAGGTTGTAAATACCTCCGTATTTGTCACTTAAATAACTGTGCAACTGGTGTTGCAACTCAACAAGATCATTTACGTCAAGAGCACTACATTGGCGAGCCAGAAATGCTCATCAACTTCTTCCACTTTATTGCGGAAGAAACTCGTGAATGGTTGGCTGCACTAGGTGTTTCTTCATTGAAAGACTTAATTGGTCGTGTTGATTTGCTTGAAGTATTACCGGGCGAAACTGAAAAACATGCTCACCTTGATTTAAGTGCTCTGTTAACTTCTCATCCTTCTGCTGAAGGTAAAGCACAATACTGTCAAGTAGAAGGTAATGCACCATTCGATAAAGGTGTATTGGCTGAGAGAATGGTCACTGAAATGCTGCCTGCAATTGAGTCAAGCGCTGGTGGTCAGTTCAACTTCAACGTCGTGAACTGTGACCGCTCAATCGGTGCTCGTGTTTCGGGTGAAATTGCTCGTCGCTACGGCAACTTGGGTATGGAAGCACATCCAGTTGTAATGAACTTAACTGGTACAGCTGGTCAGTCTCTTGGTGTTTGGAATGCTGGTGGTTTACACATCCGTCTTGAAGGTGATGCAAACGACTATGTAGGTAAAGGTATGGCGGGTGGTCGTATTTCGATTTTCCCACCACAAGGTTCGCCTTTCCAAACACAAAACACAGCAATTATTGGTAATACCTGTTTGTATGGTGCGACTGGCGGTAAGCTTTTTGCAGCAGGTACAGCGGGTGAGCGTTTTGCAGTTCGTAACTCTGGCGCATTTGCTGTAATCGAAGGTGCGGGTGACCACTGCTGTGAATACATGACAGGTGGTGTTGTGACTGTACTTGGTAAAGTAGGCCATAACTTTGGTGCGGGCATGACTGGTGGTTTTGCTTATGTACTTGACCTCGATAATGACTTCGTAGATTACTACAACCATGAATTGATTGATTTAAATCGTATCTCAACAGAATCTATGGAAGATCATAAAGAGTTCTTGTTGCGTATTATCGATGAGCATATCAAAGAAACTGGTAGTGCTTGGGCTTATAAAATCCGCAATGAGTTCGATTTCTACAGCCGTAAATTCTGGCTTGTGAAACCAAAAGCTGCTAACTTGCAAACGCTTTTGAAAACAACACAAGCTGACCCACAATAATTCCACGACTGCAAAGACATAGGCAGGTGCGGGCAACAAGGAAATCCGCGCCTACCCACGGAGAGAGACATGGCAGAACGCCTAAATAATGACTTTCAATTTCTGGATGTACCACGCCAAGATCCAGAGAAAAAAGATATTACTGTCCGCAAAGCAGAATTTGTGGAAATTTATAAGCCTTTTACATCGGAAACTGTCACTAATCAGACACACCGTTGTTTAGGCTGTGGTAACCCATATTGCGAATGGAAATGTCCTGTACATAACTACATTCCAAACTGGTTAAAACTTATCGCTGAAGGCCAAATTTTCCAAGCTGCTGAGCTTTGTCATCAAACCAACACACTACCTGAGGTATGTGGTCGCGTATGCCCACAAGACCGTTTGTGTGAAGGTGCTTGTACCTTAAATGATGGTTTTGGTGCAGTAACCATTGGTAATGCTGAGAAATATATCAATGACACAGCCTTTGCTTTAGGCTGGCGTCCAGATATGTCAGGCGTAAAATGGACTGACAAAAAAGTTGCAATTATTGGTGCCGGTCCTGCTGGTTTAGGCTGCGCAGATATTCTAGCTCGCGGTGGCGTTAAACCAGTTGTATTTGATAAGCGTCCTGAAATTGGTGGTTTACTTACATTCGGTATTCCAGAATTTAAAATGGAAAAAGATGTGATGAAACGCCGCCGTGAAATTTTCACGGGTATGGGCATCGAATTCCGTTTGAATACTGAAATTGGTAAAGACATCACGATTGATGAATTACTTGCAGAATATGATGCGGTGTTCATGGGTATGGGAACTTATACCTACATGAAAGGTGGTTTCCCGGGTGAAGATCTTGATGGTGTTTATGATGCACTTGATTTCTTAATCTCTAACGTGAATCGTTGCCAAGGTTGGGAAAAAGATCCAAGTGAATACATTAGCCTAGATGGTAAAAAAGTTATTGTTCTTGGTGGTGGTGATACCGCTATGGACTGTAACCGTACTTCTTTACGCCAAGGTGCTCACGATGTAACTTGTGCATACCGTCGTGACGAAAGCAATATGCCGGGTTCTGCACGTGAAGTAAAAAATGCCTACGAAGAGGGTGTGAAATTCCTATTCAATCGTCAACCAGTCGAAATCGTTGGTGAAAACGGCAAAGTGACAGGCGTAAAAGTGGTAACGACACAAATGGGTGAACCAGATAGTCGTGGCCGTCGTAGCCCTGAGCCAATTCCGGGTTCTGAGGAAGTATTACCAGCTGATGCAGTTTTACTTGCTTTCGGTTTCCGCCCAAGCCCAGCAGACTGGTTTGGTAATGTGAATATTAATCTTGATGGTTCAGGCCGTGTTGTCGCAGCTGAAAAGCAAGAATTCAAATTCCAGACATCAAACCCGAAAATCTTTGCTGGTGGTGATATGGTACGTGGCTCAGACCTTGTCGTTACTGCGATCTGGGAAGGCCGTCAAGCTGCCGAAGGCATTTTGGATTATCTTGGTGTTTAATAAATTAATTTGTTAAATAACTGAAAAAAGCCTACTTCAAGTAGGCTTTTTTTTTATTGTCTACCATTAGTCACTTTGATGTTTTTGGCAAATATAATAAGCTTTTTTGCCCTTTTTAGCGTTTAAAGCTCGCGACATACTCGAAACTTCCTTCTTCAATACAGTAGGTGTTGAATATGAACATCGCAGGTATGACGGCAGAAAAATCATATTTAAATCGTCGAAAAGCGTTGGGTATTACAGTGCGTCGTCTTGAATTTAATCCAAAGGCGATTAAGCGGCACTATTTTGCAAATTCACCCCTCATGTCGCATTTTTTAACTGCACTCTCATCAACATTTCCTGTAGGAGAGCAGTTTTTTGTAAATAGCGTCCGTAATGTGCGTGATAAAGTCTCAGATCCTCAGCTACAAGCACAAATTGCAGCGTTTATCGGACAAGAGGCCATGCATTCCAAAGCACATGGTGAGTTTAATGAAGCTTGGCGACGGGATAATTATAATCTGGACAGTTTTCAAAATTGGCTAAATGAGCGCGATAAATATTTAAGAACAATTCCACCTAAGCTGCAATTGGCACTCACCTGTGCATTTGAACATTTCACTGCTTTACTTGGGGGATATGTTTTACAACATCCAGAGTTATTAAAAACCCTAGATGAAGATGCGCTAAAACTTTGGGTATGGCATGCGATTGAAGAAATTGAACACCGTTCGGTTGCATTTGATGTTTATCAACACATATATGGTGATGATCGTATCCGTCGCTTACTCATGCGTAGCGTCACTACTGGATTTGCGAGTCTCGCTTTTTATGGGACAACTCGTTTATTTTGGCAAGATAAATGGAATAGCTTACCTAAAATTGGGGGTAATTTATTTGGATTATATTTGCTGATGAAGATGTTTATTCAGTTAATGCCTGAATACTTCGCATATTACAAAAAAGACTTTCATCCGAGTCAGAAAGATTATGGCAGGATGGTTAATTATTGGAAAAGCTCTTTAGCAGAAGAATATCAAATGGCAAGTTTTGAACAAGAAAAAGATTAGCGATTGAGCTAATAGATAACCGGATTTAAAAATCCGGTTTTTTTTAAATCAATAAAATAAAAGCAACACAATAATGCCTAATTCATCATACAATCAGGTAAAGAGGTTAAAAATATAAAGAAAAACTTGAGGATAATGTGACGATGAAAACGTTGAAACAATTTGCGATCGCAACAACACTTGCCAGTACCTTACTGTTTTCGGGATGTGGCTATAACACTCTACAAGTAAAAGATGAGGCTGTAACAGCAGCGTGGTCTGAAGTACAAAACCAATATCAACGTCGTTCAGATTTGGTACCAAATCTTGTGAACGTAGTTAAGGGTTATGCTAAGCACGAAGAGCAAGTATTAACTGAAGTGACACAGGCACGTTCTAATGTGGCAGGTTTAAAAGTTGATAAAGAAGTTTTAGAAGATCCGGCTTTACTTGAAAAATATCAACAGGCTCAAAGTCAATTAACAGGGGCATTATCTCGACTCATTGCTGTTTCGGAAAATTACCCAGATTTGAAAGCCAATACTCAATTCCAAGAATTACAAGTTCAGCTTGAAGGTACTGAAAACCGTATTGCTGTTGCACGTAATCGTTATATTACAACAGTACAAGACTATAACTCATATGTGCGTCAGTTCCCTCAGGCAGTAACAGCAAAAGTAATTGGTATGCATCCAAAAGCCAATTTCTCTGCAGAAGCATCTGCACAACAGGCTCCAAAAGTTTCTTTTGATTAATTTTATAAATCAAAGGAGTGCCGTATGAGAAATACTCTATTGCTTCAATCAAAGCAAATTAAGGTCTTTATCTCGACCTTAATTTTGCTCTGTTGTGGTGTTCTTTTTCAGAATACGGCATGGAGTGAAACTAATATTGCAACTGCTACCGATGAGGCTGATGCAGTAGTTGCTGGCAAAATTATACAAAAGCAACAAACTCAAGCTGCTGCAACTAAATTAGAGGGGCAAGCTGCTTCAAGTCCTGCTCCTCAAGTCCAAGTTACTAATGATATGGCTGATGGGGAATCAATTCGTGGTTTGCCAACTTTAAACCAGCCTGTTATTGATCAAGCCAATATCTTAAGCGAAGCTGAGAAGCAGCAACTTGATCAAAAAATTCTAAGTTTATACCAACAAGGCAAAGCGCAGATTGGTATTGTGATTGTTCCTACCACTGGCCAAGAAGATATCTTTGATTATGCATTACGTGTTGGTGAAAAATGGCAATTGGGATCATCTAAACGTGATAATGGATTACTCATTGCAGTCGCTGTAAATGACCGCCGTATACAAATACTAACTGGTTATGGCCTAGAAGGTGTGTTGCCGGATATTGTGGCAAGTCGGATTATTCGAAACCAAATTACACCTTATTTTAAACAAGCCCAATATGCCCAAGGTTTGAGTGCAGGTCTTGATGAAATAGGAAGAATTTTAAATTTAGATCCAGAAGTAGCACAGCAAGCTGCCCAAGATTTAAAAGAACGTCAGCATCAAGCTGCAGAAGAACAGCAAGCCAAGCAGACAACGCTGACAATGGCTTTATTTATTCTTGTTGCTGGAATTGTGGGTTCGTTTATTGTTGGTCGTCCGCTTAGTGCCTCTACAGCAGGTGTTGCTGCTGCAGTAGCAGGATTTGTAAATGGGGCGGGGCTAGTCACTAGCTTACTACTTGGTTTTGGTATTTTCTTTTTACTCATTACATCAATTGCCCAATTTATTTTACAGGCCATTTTAAGTGGTTCTGGTGGTGGTGGACGCGGAGGAGGCTTCGGCGGAGGTGGCGGAGGCTATGGTGGCGGCGGAGGTCGTTTTGGCGGTGGAGGTGCTTCAGGCTCATGGTAACAACATCAGAAACAACACAAATTATTACTCAACCAAAAATTGAGGAATCTGTAGAGCCAAGCATAAAACGTTGGTTTAAACATTTATGCTATTTACCTGCCAGTAGTCGTTATTTTTCAAAACAAGATAAGCAAGCTATTGCAGACGTTGTACAGCAAGCAGAACATGGGCATGTTGGGGAAATACAGGTTGTAATTGAAGGTCATATTCCATGCTCACAAGCCTACAGACAAAATACTCGTTTAAGAGCACAGCAGTTATTTGCAGAATTGGGCGTTTGGGATACTGCCTTAAATAGTGGCGTATTGTTATACCTAAATTTATGTGAACGAACAGTAGAAATTATATTTGATCGTGGTATTAGAAATACGACTAACGAGCAAGTCTGGCAACAGATTTGTGAAGCAATAGTACAAAAGCTTAAACAACAACAATATCAACAAGCTGTAGTGATTGGCGTACAACAAATTGGAGAGGTATTGTCACGTTTTTATGATGAGAACATGCCAGATCAATCCAATGAATTGGGGAATGCTCCGATTATTCTTAATTAACTCGCCTTGTAATATTCTTATATTGGCTAATTTTCATAATTTTACTTTTAAAGGTGACTGACAAAAAATGTCACCTACTTATTTATTTTTAAAGAGATTTTGTTCACATAAATAAACATAAAATTTGAATTGTGTAATTTATTTTTTTTAATGTGTGAATTGTTTTTATAAAAATTTATATGACATTTTTTGTCAATTACTTACACCTATTTAATATTTAAGAATAGTTAGTTCTGGCATAAGTGTTTGTTTTTTAATTAAAATAAAAGTTGGCATGGATGCTGCAATATAGTTGATAGCTGAAAAAGCTTATATAAAAACATACATACAATCTTTGGGGAAAAGGCTATGAATGCACAAAAAGGTTTTACATTAATTGAACTCATGATCGTAGTTGCCATTATTGGTATTTTAGCTGCGATTGCAATTCCACAGTATCAAAATTATGTTGGGCGTTCAAATGTTGCTTCAGCTGTTCAAACGTTGACGTCTAATAAAACTGGTTTAGAGAACTATGTAATGGAAAATGGTTTCTTCCCAGATGGAAAGAAACCATCACAAGCGGAAGTGAAAGATGCGCAAGGAAATGTAACAACTCCATATTTACCGGATCAACGTATGAAAGAAGGTTTAGGGATTGTTCAGCCTTCTTTTGGTGCAATTACACTTGAACAAAAATCAACAACGGCTGGTACGGGTAATATTGTTCTTACTTTCAATACTGGTAACCCTGGTATTAAAGGCAATAAAGTTCAATTACACCGTGCAGAAGATGGTACATGGACTTGTGAAACAACTATTGATGGAAAATATGCTGCCAAGTCATGTAGTGTTGTTACATCATTAAGTGCCGCATCATAATTTACATTTTCAAAAAAAAATGCACTCAATTGAGTGCATTTTTTTTGATTAAAAGATTATTAGATATTTTCTTTTGTATTTTTCAGAATATAGGTGCTACTCTAAATTTTATATTTAGAAGCTATATAAAATAAATACAATAGTAAAAAATTTAATACAATGATAAAAATTATTTAAGTTTATTGTCATAAGAACAAGTTTCTAAACGGAACGGAAAGATATAAATGGAAGCGAATTTTTCCTACTTTCTTCCATGTATAATTCCCACAAGTTTTGGTCTCTAGCCTTTCACTATGCAAGTATTCTTCCTATTCCTCGCTGCAATCCTGTTAGGTTTTGCATGGTTGTCTCCATTTCACTATAGCCCTTGGGTTATGTTTTCGAGTGAAGTGAGTACTTTTGGGGCTGGATTATGCGTATTAGTCGCTCTAATTCAGCAAAATATTAAAATTCCTAGAGCACAACTATTGTTGTTGCCATTTACTTTAATTCCTATTGTCCAGTGGGGCTTTGGTTTAGTTTTTGATTTAAGTACGGCTTTATTAAGTACATTTTACTTATTAGGTTTTTGGTTTATGGTCTTGGCTGGCTACAACCTATCTTTAGATCAAAAAAAGAGAGATCAAATTTTTTCAGGTTTTAGCTTACTAGTAATTATTACATCGCTATTAACTAGTCTTATAGCAATTTTCCAGTGGCTGAATATTGAATCACATTTAATTTATACACTTCATCTAATTGGTAACCGTCCTTACGGAAATTTTGGTCAACCCAACAACATGGCAACATTCTTAACTATTGGGTTGTTAGGATGTTTATACTTATATGAAAAGAATAAAGTAAAACTTTGGTTGTTATTGCCTTCAGCACTGATTATTTTGTTCACAATTGCTCTAAGTCAATCACGAACATCATGGATCGTTTTTCCATTCTTATTCATTTACTGGATACTTAAACAATTTGGGAAACAAAAAAGATTTGGAGTTTTTCAAGGTTTTTTGTGGTGCGTCGGTTTTTTCGTAATGGCTGGTGTAATTCTACCATTTGCTACTAATTTAATTGAAGCCTGGTCAAGTACTGATGTAACCGAAGCAAGTAGTTTGGTTGAAAGAGCAAGCTCTGGTTATTTGCGTTTTAATATCTGGTCACAAATGTTGCTTGCTGTACAGCAGCACCCTTGGTTAGGTTATGGTTGGAATCAAACTAGTGTGGCACAAATGACGGTTTATCATGCTTTCCCAACAGGAGAGTGGACGACTAGTGCTCATAATGTGCTACTGGATATCATCATCTGGAATGGTATCCCATTAGGCGCTGTAATCATTACTTACTTTGTTTTTTGGTTTCTTTGGCTAAATCAACAGGCTAAAAATACCATCTCAATTATTGCAATTATGATGGTATGTACAGTACTTATTCATGCCATGCTAGAGTTTCCACAGCGCTATGCTTATTTCTTACTTACTTGTGGACTCCTACTGGGTATTGTACAAGCACAAACTACTGTACTTAAGGGAATTATCCTCAACAAACATCTTCTTCGCTTATCATGGGTTGTAAGTTTATTGCTTATTATTGCAATTCTACGTGATTACAATGTCTATGTTCTGAATAGTAATTTGCTTTTTAATAATAAGCGTCCAAACGCTGAATTTATGGGAAGTGGTAAAATTTTTGTTTTAACACAGTTTGAGCAGCGTTTAAGTTGGATAGAACTTAATCCCCAAAATATTTTATCTGAAGGTGATTTGGTTGAATGGGAAAATTTTATAAAGAATAAGCCTACTCCATATAACTTACGTAAATACGCAAAATTGCTCGCTTACAACGGGAAAGTAGAACAGGCACAGCAGCAAATATTTATTTTGCAACATCTTTATAAGCAAAAAATAACGCTATCGGAATTACTAAAAGAGAAGTAATAAAAAAATCCCCTTAAGTATAAGGGGATTTTTTTATGAGAAATTACATTTGGCTCTGGATATAATTTTCAATACCAACATTGCCAATAAGATCAATTTGAGTATCTAGCCAGTCCCAGTATTCTTCTTCTTTTTCTAGAATTTCTTGAACAAGGTCACGAGTGACATAATCTTGCTCTGTTTCAGCTAAAGCAACCGCTTTTTGAATTGCTTCTATATTTTCTTTTACTTTACGAATGTCACAGTGCAGAACTTCTTCTGTGTGTTGACCAATATAAAGCTTACCTAAATGTTGAAGGTTAGGTAGTCCTTCTAAAAATAAAATACGTTCAATGATTTTATCGGCATGTTTCATTTGACGAATTGATTCTTTATATTCAGCAGAGCCAAGCTGCTCAATTCCCCAGTCATTAAACATACGCGAATGTAAAAAGTATTGATTAATTGCAGTTAAATGATGATACAGCACTTGATTGAGCTGATTAATGACATCACGATTGCCTTTCATTGTAGCTACTCCAAAACAATTTCTGCCTCAAACTTAATTAAGGCAATCTATAAATCCATTTTAGTGAACAATCACGGAGATGGCGAGTAATTTATGGAACAGCAAATGAAAATCGCAATCAAAAACAACACAATATTAGAAAGGAGGTTTTCAAGTCAAAAAAAACCGCTTGAATGAGGAACTATAAAGGTTCCGCAAAAAGCGGTGGAGGAGTCAATAAATTTTGTTAAATATTAATTTTTATTATGCAGCTACAGAAATGCGAGCAGCGATTTCTGCTAATTCTTCGCTAATGATAGCGCGGGCTTCTGGTGCACAGCGTCCACAGCATGTACCAAGATCAAGCAAGTCGCGAATTTCACGATAGCTTTCAGCGCCATTTTCAACAGCGTCTTTAATATCCTGATCGGTAATGCCACGACACAAGCAAACGTACATGGGAGTGATCCCCAAATATAAATGCGATAATTGATATTATTGATAATTATTATCGTTTGTCAATGAAATTCATTTAAAATCTCATTTATCATTATTGGGATTTTGAATAAAAAAAGACCACCTAAGCGGAAATCCAAGAAGAATTTAGATTTTTATGCCAAGGTGGTTCGTGTTTTAAAAAACTAAATAGTGAAATTCAGATATTTTAATTTTTGTATCTTATTGATTAATAATTACAATTCCGTCCATTTCTACTAATGCGCCTTTTGGCAAGCTTGCTACACCAAGAGCTGCACGTGCAGGGTAGGGCTGAGCAAAATATTCACCCATAATTTGGTTTACGAGTTGGAAATTTGATAGATCAGTTAAAAAAATATTGAGCTTAGCAATATCTGCAAGTGAACCACCAGCAGCTTCACAAACTGCTTTTAAATTATCAAATACACGGCGAATTTGAGCTTCGATACCTTCTACAAGTTCCATACTGTATGGGTCTAAACCAATTTGCCCTGAAAGATATAACGTATTGTCTACTAAAATAGCTTGAGAGTATGTGCCGATAGCAGCAGGGGCATTTTCAGTATGAATGACTTGGCGGGACATTTGGTTCTCCTTGATTAAATCTATTTCCATCATAATCGATGATAGCTTTGGACAAAAGTATCATCGATTTAATTCATTAAGTGAATTTGGAAAGTTTGATTTTGTTAAGGAAACATAAATCTAGTCAATTGTCTCTATAGAAATTTAGCTTACTTTTGAAATTTCCATTTGCGGAGCAGGAGCGTCTAAACGTTCAATCCGTGGGAAACCATAGTGCATGCGTAAATCACGAATGACTTTTGCAATGTGCTTACGGTTATTCACTACAATATTCACAAAAGTTCTTTGCTCATTTGAGTGAACCATCTCTACACCAGCATTGTTTTTACGGCATTGATAAATCAGATCTGATACTTGTTCATCATTCATCGCCATATAAATAGCAAGGTAGGCTGTAAAACGGACATCATCTACATCATCTGCTTTCCATTGAAGCGGCATAATATTCTCAGGGTGTAGATGTTGTTCATGTAGTAAGTTATGACAGCGAATACGATGCACAATTAACCCGCGACGCGTTAAATGTCCTTGGATTGGATCGCCTAGAATAGGGTTGCAGCAGTGTGCATATTTAACGTCGACTCCTTCAGTACTTTGAATAAGTCGATCTGAGTTTTCTACTTGCGGATGTTTGTCATGAGCAAACAAGTGATTTGCTACAAGCTGAGGTAGTAAATCACCAACCGCAATTTGTTCAAACAATGTATTTTTATTATCGATGTGGCGCCACTGCAATAGATCTAACCAGTCAGCTTCAGAAAGATCATTGATTGAACGATTAAAAAGTTTTAGTGCACGAGAAAGGGCTTGTGCACCAACTAGACGTTGTTCTTCGATATCTTGATCTTTAAGCACATGCTGTAATGCACGACGCGCTTTTTGCGTATTAATAAAGCTTAGCCAGTCTGGGTTTGGTGTCGCTAAAACATCCGTAATAATCTCGATAACCTGACCGCTAACTAAAGGGGTAGAGAGTGGTTTAATCTCTCCATCGACTTTTGCACCAACCGCATGGTTACCTAAAAATAAGCTTGCTGAATAAGCAAAATCAACTACGGTAGCGCCTTGCGGTAGCTCATGCAATTGACCGTGTGGTGTATATACCCAGATTTTTTCTTGGTGTAGATAATCAAGCAAATCATTAAAAGTTGTTTTAGCACATTCACCGTCAATTAATGTATTTAAGTTCTGCATTGAAGCTTGAATGGCAGAGCGGCAAGTTTGCGGCGCATTTTCGCCTAACACTACCCCAAAACGGGCAGCTTTACGCATAAGCTCGGTTTGAATGGTAAGAGATAGTGTTGTTTTTTCGCCTTTAAGTTTAATCAATAAAGACTGATTACCGCCGGGTAATGGTCGACGAATGTGGTCTTGGTACTGGATAACCTGAAAGTTTTCTCTTAATGCTTCTTCTAAGCGGTCACAGTCAGCAATGCTTTGTAGAACTATTTCAAAAGCATGACTATGGGTAAGCTCTTGGAGATCCATCTCGTTTTTAACGAAATGGCGTAATAATTCGATATTGTTATTTTTCTTTTTAATACGGCCTTGAATATGATAATTATGCAGAAGTTCAGCGAGGTTTTGTTCCCAAATACTTTGATATTTACAACGTTCGGGCTTTGTTTGAAGCAAAGCATTTTGAACGTTATCAAACATATCAAGGTCAAGGTTTTGATAACAAAGATTTTCTAAATTATCGCCCATTTCATTCATGCCGACTAATCTTGCCATCGGTACAAATATATCAAAAGTTTCTTGAGCGATGCGGGCACGTTTATCTGGACGTAAAGCACCTAGAGTGGTCATATTATGATAGCGATCTGCTAATTTAATAATGATGACACGTGGATCTTGTAAGGTCGCTTGCAGAATTTTTCGGAATGAAGCTGCTTTATTATATTCTTTATCGCTTGATTGGCTAAGTTTGGTTACACCATCGACTAGCTCTGCAACTGTTAGGCCAAACTTTTCAATAATATCTTCTTTTGTATATTGAGTATCTTCAATAACATCATGCAAAAGTGCTGCCATTAAAGTTTCAGCATCTAAACGCATGTTTGCAAGAATGCAACTTACAGCGATAGGGTGCAGAATATAGGGCTCACCACTTTTACGTGTAATGCCAGTATGCGCTAGATCGGCAAAATCGCAGGCAGCAAGCACTTTTTCGACTTCGCTTACCGATAAGTAAGGGTCGATAATCAATTTGAGCTGTTGCTTGGCTTGGCTGACCTCTTCGCCTGGCATAAATCACCCTTTTTCCTATTGCTGAAAAACTAAATCTATCTGCTTCTTAATGAAAAGCATATTGCGGAACTTGTCAATTTTTTCATTTGAAAAAGTGTATTTTTTTTTCAATGAAAATAATTGCTTTTCTCAATATGTTTAAATATGGGACAAAGCCAAATAAAAAACCATCGCAGAAAAACGATGGTTTTTTTATGAAACAGGGTAAATTAGAAAGAAAAACCTTCTAAATTTAAGCTGTTTGTAGAAAGGGCAAGATCAAGACTAGAAGTTTGGTAATCTTGCTCACGTTGTTTAAGAATTTCTTTCGTAACGTGCCCTGCCGCGATTTCGCGCAAAGAAACTACAGTCGGTTTGTCGTTATCCCATTCTACAGTTGGCTCCATGCCTTGACGTGCCAATTGACGAGCACGTTTACTTGCAACGAGCACAAGCTCAAAACGGTTGTCTACATGATCTAAACAATCTTCAACGGTGACGCGTGCCATAAAAGTTCTCGTTCTGGAATGGTAAATTTGAACAGACTAAATAGTATAAAAGGCTTTCGATCTAGACTCAAGTTATTCCTGTTTCGGTTGAGGAGTAATCAAGTCCTGAATTAAAGCTTGATGACGTTTTGCTTGCTGCGATAGCACCAAACGGTTCGCTGTAATGACAGCTTCAAGCTCATGTAAAGCTTTATTAAAATCATCATTGATAATGATGTAATCAAAGTTCGTGTAATGCTGCATATCTTCTACTGCACAGCTTAAACGATGCTCAATGACTTCAACTGAGTCCGTGCCACGGTTAGATAAACGCTGACGTAAATCAAATTGAGTTGGGGGTAAAATGAATATTTGCTTGGATTCAGGGAAAAGTTTGCGTACTTGTTCTGCACCTTGCCAATCAATTTCAAGTAAGACATCGTGTCCTTGAGCTAGCTGTTGTTTTACCGTAGCTTGAGAAGTGCCATAGTAGTTACCAAATACTTCAGCGTATTCGATAAATCCATCATGGTTGACTTGGTCTAGAAATTCATCTTTTGTAGTGAAGTGATAGTGAACACCATCTAACTCACCGGGACGTTGACCTCGGGTTGTATGCGAGACTGAAACATGTAAATTGCTCACACGGTCAAGCAGGGCTTTTACCAAAGATGTTTTGCCCGTTCCTGATGCAGCAGAAACGACAAACAATAGACCCGACATGATATTTTTCCTGATATGATAAAATATCTTCGCTATTGTAGTGTACCGTGCGTTTAAACTGAATAGTTTTAATTGCAAATATTCAAGAGAAATTCCCCTGTTTTATTAATTTTGAGGCTGTTATGGAAATTGTGTTAGCTAATCCGCGTGGTTTTTGTGCCGGTGTTGATCGAGCCATAGCAATCGTCAATCGGGCTTTAGAATGTTTCAATCCTCCTATTTATGTACGTCATGAAGTTGTACACAATAAATTTGTGGTAGATGACTTACGCCAAAGAGGGGCTGTTTTCGTTGATGAGCTGGACCAAGTGCCAGATGATTCTATTGTAATTTTCAGTGCGCACGGTGTTTCAAAAGCAGTTCAGCAAGAAGCAGAGCGTCGAGGCTTAAAAGTTTTTGATGCAACTTGTCCATTGGTGACTAAAGTACATATTGAAGTAACTAAATATGCTCGCGAAGGGACAGAAGCTATTTTAATTGGTCATGAAGGGCACCCAGAAGTTGAAGGCACAATGGGGCAATATGACAAATTAAAAGGCGGTGATATTTATCTGGTTGAAGATGAAGAAGATGTTGCTGCACTTACCGTACGACATCCTGAAAAACTTGCATTTGTGACTCAAACGACGCTTTCTATTGATGATACAGCTAAAGTTATTGATGCTTTGCGTGCTAAATTTCCGCATATTCAGGGTCCGCGTAAAGATGACATTTGCTATGCAACTCAAAACAGACAAGATGCTGTGCGTGATTTAGCTGAAAAGTGTGATGTGGTTTTAGTTGTAGGTTCACCTAACTCATCAAACTCAAATCGATTACGTGAGCTTGCAGAGCGTATGGGTAAAGCCGCTTACCTTGTAGATAATGCTGATCAGTTAGAGCAGTCATGGTTTAATGAGACGTGTAAAATTGGTGTTACTGCTGGTGCCTCTGCGCCAGAAATTTTGATTAAACAAGTGATTCAACGTTTACAAGATTGGGGTGCTCAAGCACCGAAAGAATTAGATGGACGTGAAGAGAACATAACCTTTAGCCTTCCTAAGGAATTACGTATTCATGTGACTCAAGCGTAAAGTGTGATGTATTTAACATACTGATTTTAAAAAGTTAAACAGATAATTGTTGATATGACAGTTATCTGTTTTTTTATACCCTTTATCTGCTTTGTATTTGTTTTGTAAACATAAGACGTAAAATTTAATTAATAAATAAAAAATTTTAAAGTTTATTTGGGGTGTGGGGATGAGGGGAATTATTCCGCAAGACGGGTTCACCTTGGTTGAGCTTATGGTGACGATTGCGGTTATGGCTATTATCGCGATGATGGCTGCACCATCTATGTCGAATTTATTAGAAAGCAAACGATTAGATGGAAACCAGCGAGATCTAATAAATACTTTATCGGAAGCAAAGAGCCAAGCCATACTTGGTCGACAGAACGTTTCTATTAATCTGAATTCAACAGCTTCAAATACTCCCACTTCCTTGAATTGGAAAGCTGATTCCAATAACAGTCTTGAGCTTAAAAATATCGCTGCTAACGGTACGCAGAGTTCGTTAACAGCGACGACTTTAACTTTTAATGCGAATGGGGTGATAACCAATATCACCCAAGACACACTTTTATCTATCTGTAATTCAAAAATAAATAAAAAGAAAATTCTTATTTTAACAAAGCTTGGCACATTAATTTTTAAAGCTGAGGAGACATGTTAATGCAGGGCTCTAAACAAAAAGCTCAAGTTGGGGTGGGTTTATTAGAGGTGTTGGTTGCCTTAATTTTAATTGCGATAGGGGTTTTAGGATATGTTGCCTTGCAAGTCCGGGCTATGGATGCTTCTTCAGAGGCATTAAGCAAATCTCAAGCGATTATGATCATGAGAGGATTAGCAGAAAACATTCGCATAAATAGTTCTCAAGCTAGTCAGTATCCCGCATTTGTCCGTAGTTATAGCAATTATTCATCTACTACCGCAGCTCCTACGTTGTGTTTCAATGCAGCTTGTACACCTTCTCAGCTTGCCCAATTTGATGCATATCAAGCAGCAAGAAATGCTGATCAACTTGGCATGAAAATTACAATGACAAATTGTCCAGGGGTTACAAGCACAATGGCCCAGCAGAGGCAATGTTTGTTTGTTTTTTGGGGAAAAACCGCTCCGGTAATTACAACAAATGAGGGAGTCACGAGCGCGGATGTGTCGAGCTGTATGAGTACAAATGGCGTTTATGTCAATAATTCGAACTGTTTAATGATGGAGGCATATTAATGGCTCACTCATTTGTATCATGGAAGCAGCGAGGCTTTACATTAATTGAGCTGATGGTTGCATTGGCTTTAGGTCTAATTTTAGTAGCCGCGGCGACTCAATTATTTATTGGTGGACTTCTATCAAGCCGTCTACAAAAAGCAAATGCTGAAATACAAGATAGCGGTATTTTTGGCTTGGAATATATTGCCCGTGATATACGCCTTCTAAATTATGGAAATGTAACCAACCCAATATTAACTGATACAACCCCTTGGGGCGGTGTTGTATTAACTGGCTCAACTGCAACCAATAACAACAATGTTAATTTTGTCCCTAACGTTGGAACAAATACTTATATTGCTGACACATTACTTAGTCGTGGTGCAGGGGATACGGTGAGTAATGTGAGTAATCACTGGAAAGGTCTTTCAAATATACAGAACAGTTCAGATGCTGCTGTGCAAAGTGATCAGCTGACTATCCAATTTATTGCACCTACGAATATGACCAATTGTGAAGGTGTAAATGTACTTGCAGGTGATTTAATTGTAGAGCGTTATTTTTTACGTCTGGATAGCAATGGTAGTTCCCAGCAAGATTATGCACTTGCATGTGATGCAAATACTCCCTCTGCTGTAGCCACAGCTCAACCGACCACTGTTGCTGGGTTAGGCGACGCTGGTCAAATTGTATTGCCGCGTATTGATCATTTCCATGTGCTGTTTGGTGCAAAAAATGCGGCTGGCAATTTTGCTTATTATACCATTCCCCAATATCGCGCTGCTGCACAGGCTGCCCGAGATGCCACACCATCTGTGATGCCGCCACGAATTCTTTCAATACAAATGTCTGTATTAGCGCGCTCTACTAATAATGCCCAAAGCAAAGCAATAGATCCTGAGCAATCTTTTTTTATGTTAGATCAAACCGTGCATGCTTCTGATAATACAACTCGATTCTTACGCCGCACTTATAACTTAACAATTGCTCTACGCAACGCGATGGGGGAAAGTCTATGACCCATTTAATTCATAAGAGTAGATCTAAGGAAAAAGGGGCAACCCTTATTGTTGTGCTTATTATTTTATTGATTGTTATTTCTGTAGGTGTTTTAGCAATAAGAGTGGCTATTGTTTCTTTAAAAGTTGCTACCAATAGTCAAGTGAGCCAATTAAATTTTCAGTCATCTGACACACCTTTAGAACTCATTGTGCAGATGAATCCTACCACCCTAACTAATATTACCAATGTGATTGGTGCCGCGCTTAAAGAGCATGAAAGTAATCCTGGTGCGGAATACAACTTTTGTTATAAGCCTGTTTCTACAGCAACAAATTTTGCTCAGACCAGAGGCGCAAGTTTACTTCGAGCAGGAAGTGCTAATAATGCGGTTGTTGAAGATGGCGGAGTGGCGGGTTTCTGCGATTTAACAAGTGACTATGGTAGTAATCGTCAAGCAGTGGTTACCCAAGTTGCTGTAAGTGTTCCAACAGATGCTGCTAGCGATATTCCTGGCTCAAATTTACCACGAGGAACAAACACCTCGGAAGGTACGCAACTACCTAAAAGCATGTTGTCTACACAACGTATTCGAGTGATTACAACTGCTTTTTTGCCAGCCTATGCTTCTACCTCTATTGAGACTTTACAAAGCGATTGCTTAAGCACAAGTTCGGCAAAAATTAGCGACAATTTTGATACCGCATTAACGGCTAAACAAACATTGGCGGAGTGTTTGGCAAATCATAACGTGCCTTTTAGTACTCAAGTTCAAGAATTTAACTATACCAATAAACTCACTCAAATTACGGCACCAGGTTCATAACGGGGAATATCGTGAAACTAAAATTGAAGAATTTTAAGCCAAATAATTTATGGTATGCCATCTGTTCGAGTTCGGTTGCTTTTACATGGCTAATGACAAGCTCCGTGGTGCAGGCGAGTGATTTACAAATTTATGCTTCACCTACAGCGGGTAAAAAAACCATTGTGATGATGTTGGATACCTCCGGTTCAATGGGGGTAAATAGTAGTAGTAATTCAATTAATGCAGATTATGGAGTGTGTTCAGATCGTACAACTGTGCAAACTGATAGTGGAGGGAGCGGGTCGTATACATATTCCAGAACGTACTGCTCGGTGGCTTATTCGACTTCAACTTCGTCGAATTATCAAAGATTAAAGGACAAGTGTTACAATCCTAATAAAAATGCTGATGGTAGTTATAGCGCTCGAACAGATTCCTTGAAATGCTATGATCGAATATCAAGGCTAAAGGATGGTATGTTTGCATTTTTGGATAGTAATAACTCCAGCTTAACAAATGTCCGGGTGGGATTGGGTCATTATTCCGTCAATGGGTCAGGAAATGCAGGAAAGATATTAGTACCAGCCGCTACTCTTGGTGCTACTAATTCAACCCAAAGGAATGCTATACGTACAGCTGTGATGGGGCTGACTGCAAGTGGAGGAACACCTACAGCCGCTGCATATGCTGAAGCAGCTGCATATTTGATGGGAACAACAACTAACGCACCAGTACAAATTGCAGTTGATGTTTATAGAAAGGAAGAAACAAGAAGTATAAGTAGTTATCAATGTCCTAGCAGCAGCTATCCTTATTTGAGAACCAATGTGGCACCGCCGCTTTGCTATGAAAGATATGAGTCTTGGAGATCTCAACCATATCGAGGTAATAGTACCGAAGCTATACCAGTATATGGTCCTATTATAACTACTTACTATAGATGTGATAGCTTGAATGCTACAGATTTTAGTAATGAAATACAGACTTGTCGTTTTAATGGTTGGGTTTCTTTAGGGGGAACGGCTCCATCTAATCTTGCTCAAGATGGTTATTATACTGACGGAAACAATACTATTTATTACAAACAGGAAATGCAACTAGGAGCTAACTCGTATAGTGGTTTTAGTAGTTCTATTTCTGACTCTAAAAAAGCAGACTTACTTAGTTACGCCTCACCACTGCCAGCGGCTGCTGATCGAGTAAGTTGTGATGGTCAAGGAGTTTATATTCTATCTGATGGTGAGCCGACAAATAAGACTGATTCGACCCTTAATTCTGTTATGAATGCTAGTCTGAGTAGTACGAATTTTGATTGCGCTGCATCAGGTGCACTAAGTAGTACTAACGATTGGCATTGTATGAGTAACTATGCGAAAAGACTTTTTAATGGTGGTGTAATCCAAAGCATAGTTGCTAATGCGACGAATCCTGTCAATGTTCCCATACAAACTGCTTTTGTGGGTTTTGGTAATGACTTTACAAGTTTAGGATCTAGTGATGTCGTTAATGCATGTAAATTGACATCCCGAACTCAAACAGATCGCGCAGGTGATGATGCTTGTTCGCCGAATCAAGGAACAAACGCAATTGCTAATCCAGGTTATGGTAATGGAGGGTTTTTTGCAACGCAAACACCACAAGGTGTGACTGATAGTGTTATCGCATTTATTAATAACTTGGGTGCAGCACCTTTAGCACCGTTAACAACAGGTGTGATCTCTGTTCCTTATGATGCACTAAATCCTAAAAATTTACAGGAATATGGTTACTTACGTGCTTTTGAGCCAAACCCGGCTAACACCTACTTAACATGGCGAGGAAATTTAAAGAAATATCATGTTGTTTTATCGGGAACAAATGCTGGTGCTTTTGAAGCTAATACTGGTGGGTTGGTTTATAACGCAACTGGGGCATTTAGAACGGGTACAAAAGATTATTGGAATAGCTCTACTTATAATGATGGAGGTAAAGTCTTTTTTGGCGGTTCATATGCAAAAGTTCCTTTACCAATTGCTGGACAAAATGAAACACGCGATGAAGAAGGAAATATCACAAAATATTATTACGCAGTACAAACTAAAATCCGCAACTTATTTACTGATGTTTCCGCCGTCGCATCAGATGGTAGCTTAACGAAGCTATCAACTTCTGGAACTAATTTGCTAAAAATTCCAGCTACTCCACCAGAAGGAACTAATCCTTTTGATAGTGTGGCTAATACAGCAAGTTATGTTTTAGGAAAATTTAATGCATCAACGGGACAAGATATTTTAAAAGCTTTCCCAATTAGCTTGAAATTAAAAATATTAAATTATCTAGGTTACTCAACTGATATTAGCGCTACGACTTTACCTTCTTCATTAGTTACATCGAATGAACCATATTTATCGATGGGCGGTAGTATTCACTCTTTACCGGTACAGCTTACCTATAATGGAACATTAGATGAAAATGGGAATTTAACATCTGCGCGTGAACAATCCATTCTCTATGGAACGATGGAAGGTGGTCTGCATATTGTGGATGCCTCAACTGGTGTAGAACAAATGGCTTTCGTTCCCGCTGATATATTAAATAATCCAGTTGCATCAAAAGCTTTAGTGGTTGGTCAAAGTGATGCTTCAGCCCCTGCTCACGGTATGGATGGAGCTTGGATATCTGACCCTGCATATAGTATTACTACAACGGTAAGCGGTAGTTCAGCAGTATCAAAAGTAACTGCAAAGCAAATGAATATTTATGGTGGTATGCGAATGGGGGGCAGCAGTTATTATGGCTTAAATGTCTTAAATCCTGCTTCACCTAAGCTCCTCTTTAGAGTAGGAGCAGACCAAACTGATTATAGTCGTATGGGGCAGAGTTGGTCTAAACCTGTACTTGCAAATATACGTTATAACGGGGTGATTAAACGGGTCATGATTGTTGGTGGTGGCTACGACCAATGTTATGAAAACCCGAATATTACCTTGAGTAACTCTTGCTTTACGAATGGAAAAGCAAAAGGGAATGCTGTTTATATTATTGATGCTAAAACTGGAGAGCGCTTATGGTGGACTAGTGATACAGGCTCTAATATAGATAACTCTAATATGAAGCACAGTATTGTTAGTCGCATTAGTACCTTGGATCGAGATGCTGATGGTTTGGTAGACCATTTATACTTTGGCGATTTAGGCGGACAAATTTTCCGTATCGATCTTAATAATAACCAGACAAAAACAAATTCAACTTATAGCAGTTTCGGTATTCGAGTTGTTCGATTAGCCAATTTAGCAACGAATGACTCAACTTATGATGCCTCGAACGACTATACCGCTGGGAATGCGCCGCGTTTTTATGAACCGCCAACAGTGACAATTCATGATTATGGAATCCGCACTTTTATTACTGTCGGTATTGCTTCAGGTGACCGTAGTACACCTTTAGATGTTTATCCGCTTACAGGTCGTGAGGGGATGTCACCGAGCACAGCATTAAGCGGAAGACCTGTAAACAACGTTTATGGAATTATCGACAAAGACTTTATTAAAAAGAATTTAATGTTTTTAACAGATAGCCAGCTTGAAACGAAAGATATTACTCGATCAACGCTTCGAAAAAATCCACAAATTTTACGGTCTGGGGAAACACGAGTAGCACAGATTTTCTTTCCAAACACTGGGACGGGACAAAACGGTTGGTATCGCTCGCTTTCTAGTATGAGCGATGGCACAGAGAAAGCTAATAATAGTTTCCGTATTAAAGGTGGACTGAAAGCTTTTGAAGAGCCTATGGCAATTACAGGGACTTTAATTGTGCCTGTTTATGATCCACAGGGAACAGGTATTGTAGCGGCAGACCCATGTTTACCCCGTGTAGTAGGTGAAACTGACCAGCAGACGTTCTGTTTACCATTTGGCGCGTGCCTTAATTCTGATGGGTCAATCGATCAAAATAAAGAGAATCACAGTGGGTTTGAAACACAAACGGGGAATACCTGCCCAGTAGGAGTTTCTGAATGTAATGAAAATGTTATTGGCTCTGGTATTCGTGGCGTAACATTTGTACCAACGGAGGATAACCCACCTGCGACTAATAGTTGTGGGAAATTAAAGCTGTCTGGTAATGAGCAAGGGACTGGACAGTGGCAATGTACGAGTCATTTAGTTCCTACGCGTTGGTATGAGCGTTATCGTTAAGGGATGACTGATGAATAAATATTATGTTCTGCGGTTTAATCAGGGGGTTACCTTGATTGAGCTCATGGTTGTCATCGTGATTGTCGCTATTTTTGCTTCGATTGCTATCCCTTCATATCAAAGTTATAGCCGTAGAGCGACGGCTTCTGCTGCTAAAGGTGAAATTCTAAAATTGGCAGAACAGTTGGAACGGCATAAATCCAAGAACTTTACCTATAGAGGATTTACCACCACATCTGTAACTTTGCCACGGGGTGGTTATACGATTGAAATTAGTGATGATACGACGACAGGAAATTTATTGACGAATGCTGCTGCAAATGGGCAAACATGGGTCATTAAAGCGACAACTACAGATTCAAGAAACTTTAATTTTATTGCTAAGAATTCAGGTTTGCGCTGCCAAAGTTTAACAGCTACAGCTGTTGATAATGACTGTGGTGGAACAGTCACTTGCAATGTATGTGAAACAAATAGTGAGAATTGGCAATGAAGAATGGTTTTACCTTAATAGAACTCATGATTGTAGTAGCAATAATTGCAATTTTAGCAGCTATAGCGACACCTTCGTATTTGCAGTATTTACGCAAAGGGCATCGTACAGCTGTTCAGTCTGAAATGATGAATATTGCCCAAACATTAGAATCAGAAAAAGTAGTTCACAATCGTTATCCGTCGAATGCGACGATTACTTCGATTTATGGTTCTAGTGTCAGTCCTCAACAAGGCCAAGCCTTATATAACTTAGCTTTTTCTAGCATAACTGATTCAAGCTGGGTGTTAACTGCTACACCTATTGCTACTAGTTCTCAAGCTGGTGATGGGATCATTTGTCTTAATGATCAAGGGCAAAAATTCTGGGCAAAAGGTGCAACTGATTGTGCGTTATCTGCCACATCAAATTGGCTACAGTAATTTTAAATTCAAAACTGCGGATAACTCAAAAAATAATCTTTCTTTCAGGGCGAAAATCACGTAGAATGTCGCCCTCTATGAAAGGGGTTTGAAGTGTTGCCGATGGTCGGTGCAGGGATAATCCGTAAGAATTATAAGGCTTTTATCATGGTTGTTATTCGTTTAGCACGTGGCGGCGCAAAAAAACGTCCATTCTATCAAATCGTTGTGACTGACAGCCGCAATGCACGTGATGGTCGTTTTATCGAGCGTATCGGTTTCTTTAACCCGACTGCACAAGGTCAAGCAGAAAAACTTCGTTTAGATGCAGACCGTTTTGCTCACTGGGTTTCTCAAGGTGCTCAACCTTCTGAACGTGTTGCTTCTTTAGCTGCTCAAGCTAAAAAAGCTACTGCATAATTTTTTGTAGTAGGTAGCCCATGACATCAACACAGAATGTTCCCGAAGATCGTATTCAGATTGGACAGTTACGTTCAGCTTATGGATTGAATGGGTGGCTCTGGGTGTATTCAAATACAGAACCTATGAGCAACATGTTTGACTACCTGCCTTGGTACATTGAGACCAAGGCCGGTTGGCAAACAATAGATGTAAAACGTTGGAAACCACATGGCAAAGGCCTAGTTGTTGCGTTGAAAGGTGTGAGTGATCGCACTGGGGCGGAAAGCTTGGTTGGCGCTAATATCTGGATTGCTAAGTCTCAACTGCCAAAAGCAGATGTAGATGAATACTACTGGTCAGATTTAAAGGGCTTAACCGTGTTAGGTCTTGATGAAGAAGAACAGGAAGTAAACTTAGGGAAAATTCATGAGTTGTTTGAAACTGGAGCTAATGATGTGATGGTGGTGCATGCTACCCCAGACAGCATTGATTCAGAAGAGCGCATGATTCCTTGGCATAAAGATGTAGTACAACGTGTTGATCTTGAAGCTGGTCGTATTTACGTCAATTGGGGCGTAGATTATTAATCCTTTTAGGATTAATACAGCAGGAAAATAGAGGAGTCTGTGATGTTTTTTGCAGTCATTACGCTTTTTCCTGAAATGTTTGAAGCGATTACAGCCTACGGCATCAGCGGACGTGCGGCAAAACGAGATATTGTACAAGTCACTTGTATTAATCCTCGTGATTTTGCTGAGGGAAACTACAGAAGAGTGGATGAACGTCCATTTGGTGGTGGCCCAGGTATGGTGATGATGGCTGAGCCTTTGGCGAAAGCAATTGCACATGCCAAACAGCTTGCCTTACAAGCAGGACGTGTTCATGTTCCTGTGGTGTATATGTCCCCACAAGGCAAAACCTTAAATGAACAGGCAGTACAGCAGTTTGTTGATTATGACGGCTTAATTGTACTGTGTGGACGTTATGAGGGGGTAGATGAACGTTTGATCCAGCATTATGTTGATCAAGAATGGTCAATTGGTGATTATGTTCTATCTGGTGGTGAACTGCCCGCTATGGTGTTACTTGACAGTATTATTCGCCGTTTGCCGAATGTAATGTCAGATGAACAATCAGCAGTACAAGATTCTTTTGTTGATGGTCTTTTAGATTGTCCGCAATATACAAAGCCTGACCATTTTGAAGGGCTGGATGTGCCAGAGGTATTAAAATCTGGACATCATGGCAACATTGAAAAATGGCGCTTTTTGCAGCGATATCAACGAACTCTAGAGCGTCGACCTGAGTTGGTCGAAAAGGTTGAGTTGACTAAGCAGCAAAAGAAATGGCTAAAAGATATGCAAGTGAATAACGGTAACTCTTAATCGTTATTCTCAAGAACGAAAGTTCTGCAACAAGACGAGAAGCAATGCTTCGAGTTAAAGCATAAAACTATTTAATGAATAGTTTTATGTAAATTTATAGGCTCTTTATAGACATATTGTCGTAAAGGGAAAGATAAACGGGTTGATATGCGCTTTAGCCTCTATCCCCAGCGGAAATTCAGACCTCTTCTGACTCCGCACATATTGGAGATTCCCACAATGAGTGGTAAACATCCTTTAGTTCAAGCTGTTGAAAATGCACAGTTAAAATCTGATATCCCTGCTTTTGCTCCTGGTGACACTGTCATCGTTCAAGTAAAAGTAAAAGAGGGTGATCGTGAACGTCTTCAAGCATTTGAAGGTGTTGTAATCGCTAAGAAAAACCGTGGTTTGAACTCTGCGTTCACAGTACGTAAAATTTCTAGCGGTGTTGGTGTTGAGCGTGTATTCCAAACTCACTCACCAGTTGTTGCTAAAATCGAAGTGAAACGTCGTGGTGACGTTCGTCGTGCTAAACTTTACTATCTTCGTGACTTGTCTGGTAAAGCTGCACGTATTCGTGAAAAATTACCAGCTCGTAAAGCGTAAGCTTATAGCGAGTAAAAAAATGCGCCTTTTGGCGCATTTTTTTGTTTAAAAACTATAGTCCTTGAAGTTTCAAACGGTTTGCGTGTTGACGATAAACTGATACAGGATCGGAAGCGAAAATAGAACGTATACCAAGTACTTGGTTCACTTCATCTAAATGATTCCAGTTGTAATCATCACGAATTGTTTTACCAAATTTGGCACTGCATCGGGAAACAAGTCCATCATTATCACCAAATGGATCGACTACTAAACTACTGCCTGTAAGCGCAATATCAAATGGATCTAATGGGTTGGTCAGCGCTTTATTCCCCGAGAAAGAATACATATAAATACCTTTCTCTTGGTATGTCCCTTCACCACAAGAAGTAGTTGGTACACCCATAGGGAATTGAGCATTAAATTGAGCTGAACCTTGAGTTGATAAGCTATGAGCACCTGCTAAAGAGTCATGCGGATAGCTTGTTGGGTCTAGGCCTCCTGCCCAAGTAATGGCTGCTGAAAACCAGTTTACTAACGTTGCCAGTCCAGACAGAGGAGTACCCTCAACGTTCAGGATCACATCTGCCATTGGTGATCCCTTGTGAGGTGCACCGATCGTGGTGAGTGAGGCAACTTTCTCTGGCATGATACCGGCCACATAGCGAATTGTCGGGCCCCCATGGCTATGACCGATCAAGTTGACTTTAGGCTTACCAGTAATGGCAATAATCTCTTCTACTTGCTGGGCAAGTTGTTCACCACGCACTTCTGTTGAGTTAAAAGGTGACACTCTGGTTGCCCAGACATTTCCTCCATTACGTGCCAGATCAGGAAGAATTTGGTACCAGTAATCGAGACCAAGTGTATCTGTCCCAACTCGGTTAAAACCTGCCATACCGTGGTTAAAAACCAGTGGATATTTGGTTTGTGCATAAGATGAATAGACGAACGAGTTTTTAACTTGTTCAGCATTTGTGGCATGGGCCGCTGAAACACTCAATCCTGAGAGCATTGCAGCGCAAAAAAACGTTAACTTCCTTTTCATTTTTTACTCACTATTTTTATTTTGTATGAAAAGCAGCTTCTTACTGCTAGTGCTTGTTTAGCCAGTTCCTAAAAGAAAAGGCTTAATAATTAAATGGCAGTTCACCTCCCTGATCATGGACCGTTTCAAAAGTTCGAAGTCTTAATTGTTCTTGTGATGAGTTAAATTGTTGTTGGCGTAATTGTTGTATGGCT
Source organism: Acinetobacter sp. AOR43_HL (assembly GCF_027854635.1). Lineage (NCBI taxonomy): Bacteria > Pseudomonadati > Pseudomonadota > Gammaproteobacteria > Moraxellales > Moraxellaceae > Acinetobacter > Acinetobacter sp. AOR43_HL. Next base: position 26,129 of record NZ_JAKTHX010000032.1, on the reverse strand, counting down.
TGGTTTTTAGCACTATCGCTCATATTGCTTTTAATAATTTCATCTCGTCCACTCAAGTAACTTGTGACCCTTTGCTGCCAAGCACTACGCTGTGTATCTAAAGTTTCTAATCGTTGAGTCGCCTCGGCTCCAACAAGTGCTGTACGCATTTTTCTAAGTTCTTCTGCTGAACCATTGCGCGCTTTAATTTGTTTGGTCAGTGCATGTAAGTCATCAAGTTTAGAGAGCTCTTGTAGGTTCTGTTGCCAGTCTTCTGGTAGTTGTTCAAAGCGTTCTTTAAGCTTTTGCGCCTTTTCAATTTCGCTTAAAGAAGAGTCCTCAAGTATTTGCATACGATCTAGCGTGTAGTTCTGATAGATATCTTCGGTTGAGAAGAGTCCATCAATTTCAGCGGACGAAAAGAAACGTTTTCTTAGATCTTGAATTGAATTAAAGATCTTTTGAAAATAATTTTTATCTTGTTGTTTTGATGGAGGCGTTTGGATTTGAGCAAGCTGTTCACGGTATTTTAAGTAGCGGGTCCATAAATCCAGAATCTGTGAGCGAGCTGGCTCTAAATATTTCCCCTGAATAAATTGTCCAAAGTGATTTTTAATTTGCTCTAAATCATTTTCTCCATATTGAGTAATAAAATATTCAAAGCAGTCACGAGTTTGACTGTTAACAACCAAATGTTGGGAACTATCAATTTTTAACTGACAGTTAACTTCAGTATCTTGCTGACTTTTACTATGGTAAGCATCTGCATTTAGCGATGAATGATTTGTGGGTTGAGCCGATGATAAATTTTGAGCTGTGGTTTCACTGACTTGGGCTAATGTGTTTTTTGAGTCAGGCTTTAACCAATAGACACATGCAATGAGGCTCAAAATAAAAAAACCGAGCACGCACCACAATACCTTCTTCTGCATCCCTTGCATAAAGATATCTTCCTTAAGTTTTAATTTGTTGTTTTTTTACTCGATCATTAATGTGCCATAAAATAAGTGAAAAGGCACCTAAATATTGTGAAAATATCTTGCCGAATTTGCTAACATGTCGGCACTTTTTTCTAGCTTTGTGTTCCAGTAAAAATGACGACAAAAAATCAAAAAATTTCTCGTCGCCATATCAGTGGTGTATTTCTATTAAATAAACCATTAGGCTTAAGTTCAAATGCGGCTTTGCAAAAAGTGCGTTGGTTATATCGCGCCCAAAAAGCAGGCCATACTGGAGCGTTAGACCCCTTGGCGACAGGTTTGCTCCCGATTTGTTTGGGAGAGGCAACCAAGTTCTCACATTATTTGCTGGACTCAACAAAGCGTTATCAAACCACTGTTCGATTGGGACAGACCACAACAACAGGTGATGTGGAAGGGGAGATTTTACAAGAGCGTCCTATTCCTGTGCTTAGCCAAGAACTTATTGAACAAACCTTAGAAAAATTTAGAGGTGATATTCAACAAGTTCCACCCATGTATTCGGCTTTGAAAAAAGAAGGTAAGCCGTTATATGAGTTGGCAAGAAAAGGTATAGAGATTGAGCGTGAAGCGCGTCCAGTCACGATTTATGCTTTAGAGCTTATTGAATTTACCGAAAATAGTATCACTCTGGATGTAACCTGTTCTAAAGGGACTTACATCCGTGTATTAGGTGAAGATATTGGTGAAGCACTTGGTTGTGGTGGGCATTTAACGATGCTAAACCGGACTCAAACAGGACATTTTGAGCTTATTCCGAGTTATACCATTGAATATCTGGAAAGTTTAACAGAAGAGCAAAGAGAAGCATTGTTACTTCCAGTTTATGCTCCGGTTGAGCATTTCCTGAAAATTCAGGTGCCTGAAGGGCGTGAAAAATATTTTTGCAACGGTTTAGAAAGCAATATTGAGCATTCTGCAGAAGCAGAAGTTTTAGTTTTTTCGGGTGAGCGCTGTTTAGGCTTAGCTGAGATTACCGATAAAAAACGGTTGGTACCTAAGCGTATCTTAAATTTGTAGTAGATGTAGAGTATAAAGCATGGGCATGGAATGGGACGTTATCCTTAGTTTGATCTTTTTTGCGTTTACTGCAGGAGCAATTGATGCTGCTGTAGGCGGCGGTGGACTCATCCAGATTCCCGGGATCATGAGTACTTTTCCTAACATGTCGACTGCTACGGTGATTGGTACCAATAAAGTCTCATCCATTTTTGGTACTGCATCGGCGGCTTATACATTTGCTAAAAAAGTAAAGTTGCAATGGAAGCTTTTAGCCGTTATTGCCATTTGTGCCTTGATTAGTTCTTTTGCTGGCGCGGCATGCTTATCACTTATTCCTCAATCGGTATTGCGTCCTTTCGTTTTCGTAATGTTGATTGTGATTGCGATTTATACCCTAGTTAAAAAGAACTTCGGTCAAGTTCATACCGAGCAAAAAATTACCACGAAAATGTTAATTTTAGCTGGTATCGGTAGTTTGGCGATTGGTTTTTACGACGGTATTTTTGGGCCAGGTACAGGTAGTTTCTTTATTTTCTTCTTTATCCGTTTTTTACAAGTTGATTTCTTGCATGCTTCAGCTTTGTCAAAAATCGGTAATTTTATGACTAACTTAGCTGCGCTGAGTTTCCTCATCCCGACTGGTCACGCTATTTTGCATATTGGTTTAATGATGGCGGCGGCTAACGTGCTAGGTTCTATTGTTGGGGTGCGTACTGCACTTAAATATGGCAGTGGTTTTGTGCGAATTATCTTTTTAATTTTGGTAAGTATCCTGATTTGCCGTTTGGGCTATCAAATGTTTGTTACGGGTTAAATAAGATTGAAAGTATGAGCTGTCTCAAAAATGCAGTTCATACTTTTGTGTATCATTTACAGTTAGAAATATAAAAATCATTACAGAAATTTACTAGAAAGAAAACTGTGTAAAAAATAGTCTTATTTTAAGCTACTTAAACATTATAAATTTCAACGTATGATAAACCTTGAAATAAAAAAGATTTTTTAGCTAAAAAATGAGGAAGAGAATGAATATTTTCGAAGCATTAAGAGAAAGCCATGAAAATCAACGTAATCTTTCTGAACAACTCATTCAGACACATGGTTTAACCGAAGAACGAAAAGAATTATTTGATGCATTAAAAAATGAACTTTATGCCCATTCAGTTGCTGAAGATCGTTACCTCTATATTCCTTTAATGTTTGATGATGTCGGTTTAGATATTACGAGACATGCTTTATCTGAACATCATGAAATGGATGAGTTGGTCGAACAACTTGAAAAAACCGATATGAGTAGCCCGAGCTGGTTAGCAACCGCCAAACAGTTGAGTGAAAAAGTCCATCATCATTTAAAAGAAGAAGAGCATAAGTTTTTTCAGCAAGCTGGAAAAATTCTTAAAGACAGCGAAAAAGAGACACTCGGCAATAAATATTTAAAGGAATATAAAAAGTATAAAAAGCAGCAGTAGAGTAAACCTATGCAGCCTTTTTAGTACTTCTTAAAGTAACACCAATAGAGGCCAGCATTACGCAAGCCAAAGCCACCCATTGCAGCATGCTGATTTCTTCGTGAAGCAATAAGAAACCCGTTAATGCTGCCAATGCTGGTGCTAAACTCGTTAGAGTCCCGTAAGTTAATTTATTGAGTTGTTTGAGAGCCATTAAATCGAGTGCATATGGAATTGCAGTCGCTAATACCGCAATAAGTAAGGCTTTACCCCAGTACTGTGTTTCAAGTAATGCAGGAGCATTGTGCCAGATTCCAATTGGCAATAAGGCAAGTGCAGATACACCGATCCCAATCGTTAATGCGTGCATCCCGATATTTTGGGTCACAACTTTATGACCGAAATAGATATAGAAAGCCCAGCAAAGTCCGGCACCTAGTGCACATGCTGCGCCTACATACGAGAAATGGTGTTGAATAGGGTTTTGCCAAGGTACCATGAGTGCAATGCCTAACATGGCAAGTGCTACCCAAATGTAGTCGCTCTTTTGTTTGATAGAAAGAAGCGCAAGACCTAATGGACCAATAAACTCTAATCCAACAGCAATACCTTGGGGTAATTTTCCAAGTGATGTATAAAATAGGATATTCATTAACCCTAAAGATGCGCAGTACATCAATAAATCACGCCATTTTAAATAGGGTAAGCGTGACCAGATTTTCCAAGATCGGAACATAATTGCGACAATAACCGTTGCAAAACTCAGCCTTAAAACTGTAACGGTGAGAGGGTCTAATGTTGCAATGAGCTGCTTAGCAAATGAAGCGCTGATTTGATATGAGACCATCGACAAAATCATATACAGCACAGCAATAATTGGAAGATTTTGCATGGAAAATACTCTAGCGCTTCATCTGATGTCTAAAAATAATGGTGGATAATTATAACGAATACTATGTTTTAGCTGGCAGATTTTATTAAATTAACTTGCTGCTTTTTCACGTTCTTGGCGAGCTTTTTGGGTGGTTACGGTACAACCAACAGAGGCAGTGATAATGGTTGCAAGTGCTAGCCATTGATTCCATAAAAGATATTCACCCAAGAAGATAAATCCAGATAGTGCTGCAACTGCGGGCTCTAGGCTCATCAATGTTCCAAAGCTTAAAGGTGTCAAATTGCGCAGTGCTAACATTTCTAAAGAGAATGGGAGAGCACTGGCTAAAATAGCCAAACCAATAAAATAAAAAAGATAGGGAAGTTCAATCACTTGACCAATCGAGCCTGAAAAAAAGGTAATGGGTAATAAGATGCATGCACCTACACTCATTCCCAAGCACACCGTATGATTACCTGAAATACCAGAAGGTTTTTGCCCAGCAATAATATAAAGCGCCCAACAAGCCCCTGCACTAATTGCAAATAAGACGCCGATCCAATCTAGACTATGTGCCTGATTAAAAGGGAAAAGTAAAATCAGCCCAATAATTGCGAAGCTGACCCAAACAAAATCATATTTTTGGCGTGCGTGGTATAACGCTACACTTAAAGGGCCAATAAATTCAAAAGCAACCGCGATCCCAATCGGTAAGCGTTCGATCGACAGATAAAATAAGGCGTTCATGCCTGCAAGCGCAAATCCATAAGCTAAAATTGCTTTCCATCGAACCTGACTAAAATTAATTCGCCAAATTTGAAAAATAATCGCAAGAATAATTGCACCTAAACATAGGCGCATTGCAGAAACAGTCAGTACAGGGAAGTTCTGAAATAAAATTTTAGCTAAAGATGCGCTACTTTGAACGCTTAACATAGCAAGAATAAGAAAGCCCAAAGCATGCAGCTGAGATTTCTGGTTTAAAGTGGACATTTTATTATTTGATCAATTGGTATACTTTTCACATGATAATGTAAATGCCCATAAAAAAGCCACAGACAATGCTGTGGCTTTTGAATTTGCAGTTCGCATTAGAACAATACGCGCACGCGAATTGTACCTTCAACTTCATGCAACATATCTAAAGCTTCTTGAGAAGCAGAAGCGTCAACATCCATTACGAGGTAACCGATGTCACCTTTAGTCATAAGTGACTGACCAGAAATGTTGATGCCTTGTTCAGCAAACAAGTTGTTGATTTTAGACAATACACCTGGCACGTTTTTGTGGATGTGCAATAAACGGTGTTGACCAGCTGTCAATGGTAATGCGATTTCCGGGAAGTTCACCGCAGAAAGTGTCATACCTTTGTCAGAGTAAGCAACAAATTTCTCTGCAACTTCTAAACCAATGTTTGCTTGAGCTTCCATGGTTGAACCACCAACGTGAGGAGTTAAAATCACGTTGTCTAGGCCGCGAAGTGGAGACTGGAATTCTTCACCATTTGCTTTAGGTTCTTTCGGGAATACGTCAACCGCTGCTCCAGCAATATGACCAGACTTGATTGCATCAGCTAAATCTTCAATCACTACACATGTACCACGTGCAGCATTTAAGAAGATCGCGCCTTCTTTCATTTTCGCAAATTGTTCTTTAGTGAAGAAGTTACGTGTAGACGGAACATCTGGCACATGCAACGTTACAACATCTGCAGTTGCTAAAAGTTCATCTAAAGAACCAACTTGGCGAGCATTACCCATTGGTAATTTGGTTACTGCATCATAATAAATAACATGCATACCCATACTTTCAGCAAGAACTGAAAGTTGAGAACCGATGGAACCGTAACCCACAATACCTAAAGTTTTGCCACGAGTTTCAAAAGAACCGACAGCAGACTTGTCCCAACCACCACGATGACAAGCCGCCGATTTTTCAGGAACACGGCGAAGAAGAAGAATCGTTTCAGCAAGTACAAGCTCTGCAACCGAACGCGTATTTGAATACGGTGCGTTGAATACAGGAATACCACGTGCCATTGCTGCTTTAAGATCAACTTGGTTTGTTCCGATACAGAAACAACCTACTGCGATCAATTTGTTTGCAGCTTCGAAAACTTCTTCAGTCAATTGGGTACGCGAACGAATACCAATAAAGTGAGCATCTTTAATTGCTTCTTTAAGCGCTTCGCCTTCAAGAGCAGTTTTACGATAGTCAATATTGGTGTAACCCGCAGCGTTTAGAGTATCGACTGCGTTTTGATGAACGCCTTCTAACAAAAGGAAACGGATTTTATCTTTAGGTAGTGAAAGATGTTGGCTCATTACGGCTCCGCTACAAAGGCCAAATTTGGTGGCGGTATAATAACATACTGGGCGGTGCTATAGATATTTCGTTTATACCATCGCCTTATGGCAATTTTATCTATGTCTAATCACTTCTGTTTATGGCTTGTCGAGCATTTTAAAATATGCTTGGTAGGGGGATAAATGTGATTTTTCTCTGAAAGCCACATAGAAAGCATTTATTTACGTTAAACATGTTTTGTAGTGACAGTATCTCTATTCTGAACTTTATCGCTTGCGCGGATACATGTAGAATATAGGAGTTCCTTGAACATTATGGCTTTGCTCAGGTGAGAACCTTGAGAATTATGAGGTCATAGTCCCACCACAGTTTACTTCTTGCTAGGTCTGCAAACGATGAATGCTCCAGTCGCTTTAACACCTGAGTTACTCACCCAATTAACAGCAATCGTCGGTGAAAACCGTATTAAAACTGATGCTGATAGTCTCGAAAACTGGGGTAAAGATCATACCAAGCATTTTAATCCGAACCCATCGGTCATCGTTTTTCCGTCAACGACTGAACAAGTTCAGGCAGTTGTAAAGCTTGCGAACCAGTTTAATGTTGCGATTACACCGTCAGGTGGTCGTACTGGTCTCTCTGCCGGTGCGGTAGCAACCAATGGTGAAATTGTCATTAGCATGGACAAAATGAACCAAATTCTTGAGTTCTTCCCGGCAGACCGTATGGTGCGTGTTCAAGCTGGTGTTGTGACTGAGCAATTGCAGAATTATGCAGAAGAACAAGGCATGTATTATCCGGTGGACTTTGCGTCAGCGGGTTCTAGTCAGATTGGCGGTAATATTGGTACCAATGCTGGTGGTATTAAAGTTATTAAATATGGCATGACACGTAACTGGGTACTTGGTTTAACTGTAGTGACTGGTAAAGGTGACATCCTGCGTTTAAACAAAGGCATGGTTAAAAATGCAACTGGTTATGCATTACAGCATTTGTTTATTGGCGGTGAAGGCACATTAGGTTTAGTGACCGAAGCAGAAATTAAACTTGAGCGTCAACCACAAAACTTACAAGTTTTAGTTTTAGGTGTTCCTGATTTTGATGCAGTAATGCCTGTATTACATGCGTTCCAAAAAGACATCGACTTAACTGCATTTGAGTTCTTTGGTGAACTTGCAATGCAAAAAGTTTTAGATCATGGACATGTACAACGCCCATTTGAAACTCAATGCCCGTTCTATGTATTACTTGAGTTTGAAGCTCCATATGAGCCGATTCTCGATAAAGCAATGGAAATTTTTGAGCATTGTATGGAGCAGGGTTGGGTACTTGATGGTGTAATGAGCCAGAGCCTTGACCAAGTAGAAAGCTTATGGCGTTTACGTGAAGATATCTCTGAATCAATCGCGCCATTTATTCCATACAAAAACGATATTTCAGTATTAATTACTCACGTACCTGCATTTATTCGTGAGATTGATGCAATTGTTCAAGAAAACTATCCTGATTTTGAAATTTGCTGGTTCGGTCATATCGGTGATGGTAATTTGCACTTAAATATTTTGAAACCTGAAAACTTAACCAAAGATGAGTTCTTTGCGAAATGTCAGGTGGTTAATAAATATGTGTTTGATACCGTGAAAAAATACGATGGTTCAATCTCTGCCGAGCATGGTGTAGGCATGACGAAAAAGCCATATTTGGAATATTCACGTTCGCCTGAAGAAATTGAATATATGAAAGCTTTGAAAAAAGTATTTGACCCGAATGGTTTGATGAACCCAGGTAAATTATTCGATCTTTAAATTAGATCTATTTTGTAGGACTACATAGTTTCTACAGAGTAACCGACAAAGCCATAGCATCATAAAGCTATGGCTTTTGTTTTTGGTGATAAAAATGCAACGTTTATTTTTAATTTCAGCGCTTTGTGCTGGGCTTTTCACTGGGTGTGCGACGACCAGTAAATTAATCCCTTTTGTGGGTTCTGAAACCCCGATGCAACAAGTACTTAAAGCTCAGCCTGAGATCGTAAAAGAGCATAACAATACCTCAGTTCAGCAAGTATTTAACCGAGTAGAATCTCCAACAGTTTCCCGTATTACCGTGATTCAAACAGGTTTAATGGATGATTCTGTTTCAGCAATCCGAACAGAATATTCATTTAAATTGATTGATGAAAAGTGGCAATTGCAAAATAAACAAAAGAGCTATCAATGCGCGAGAGGGAAAGGCTCTAGAGGCTTTCAAACGCAGCTTTGTTCTTAAAAATAAAAAAGACGATAAATATATCGTCTTTTTTTATGGACTAAATTATACGCCGCTTTCTAAAATTTTAATTTTGACGTCAACAACATCATCTTTAACGGCTGCATGATGTGCTTGCATATGAGGCGTCGCTAAATGCGCTTCAAGATGGGCCACACTTTGCCATTTTTCTAGCATGACAATCGTATCAGGCTCGTGAGTTTGGAAGCTCGCATTTGATTTGTGATCAACTAAAGGTTCATAACCGTGACAACCATCTTCTGCTAAAACAGTTGGAATGATTTTTTGAAAGGCATCCAATACGTTCTGGCGATGCTGTCCACCCGATTTAGTACGAATTTCCGCAATAATGGTTAGCATGGATTTCTCCTTATTAGGCTGCTGCAAATACAGTATTTAAGTGTGCTTTATATTCTTCAACATAACTATCAACGTTAGGCATTTTAATTACGTCATTTACGATAAATGTCGGAAGGGTGCTCATGCCTAAGAACTGATTGGCTTTATGAAATGGTAAATAAACACCATCTACACCTACGCCGTGGAAGAATTGATCTGCATCTTCAAATGCTTCCATTGGAGCATTCCAAGTCAATGACAGCATATATTTTTTGTCATGAATTAGACCACCTGAACCATATTTTTTTGAGGCATCAGAACGGCTACGGCCATCACTTGCATAAAGTGAACCATGACCAGTGGTAAAGACATCATCAATATACTTTTTGACTGTCCAAGGTGCGCCCATCCACCAGCCTGGCATTTGATAAATAACAACATCTGCCCATAAGTATTTTTCAACCTCACTTTCAGCATCATAGTTGCTGTCTGCACGGGTGACTTGAACTTCGTGGCCGAGTTCCGTGAGATGTGTGGTTGCTAGTGTGGTCAAGGTGTCATTTAATTCACCGTTTGAGTGGGCAAATTGTTTAGCACCATTAATCACTAAAATCTTACTCATGGATGTTGCTCTCATTAAATTCCTGTATTTGACGCATACTCTATGAGATTTACTGTTGTAGAAAAATGCATGAATAGGAAAAATATTGTTGATAAAAAATCAATAATTATTATTGGATTTCTATTTAAAATTAATCTATCTCATTAATATCAATAAATTTATACTTATTTACAAAGCTCAAAAGGAAAAAGTGGCCTATTATCTTTAGCATTAATTTTGAGTAAATAGAGGGGAAGAGTGATGAAAAAGAATGGTTTGTTGATTATTTTCAGCTTAAGCATATTAACAGCTTGTGCTCCACCTCAAAAATCTTCTGCTCAACTTGCTGATAGTCCTATACAGGCTGTATTACTCGATCAACCAGATCTTTTAAATGATGCAAGCAATTTAGATATTTCACAGCAAATGAATGCTTCGGATGATCCTTCCAGTGCGCAAGTTACTATTTTGCAAACAGAACCTAGTCCAGATGCGGTGTCGAAAACACGTACTGAATATTTATTAAAACGAGATCAGCAAATCTGGAAAATTGTGAATAAAAAGCAAAGCTATCAATGTACAAAAGGAGAGGAAACTACAGACTTTCAAGTTAATCCTTGCCCATGATGCTTAATTTTTTATCGAATATGTGGATAACTTTGAGTTTGTGCACAAGCATAATTTGCATGCCTTTTTGTGCAAAAAACTGAAATTTAAGCTTCTTGAAATTGCATGATTGCTGATCAATTTAAAAAGTGCTATTGTTGCGCTCGGCAATTGTGCCAATTGGTAAAAAATTACCGAATCTCACGTCATATATTTTTTCTCGTTTTAGACACCTTGTGAATACGGTGTTTCACACTCTAAACATGCACTCTCACGGCATATAACAACTTAACTAAAGATTGATTGACCATACATGTCATCGTCATGACTACATCTTATTTTATAGGTAGTCGTACAGACATATGGCCGCTATTTTGAAGTGTACAACTCATGAAAAATATTCAAACGACAACGTTGAACCGTACAACGTTGATGTTTCCTTTGGCCTTAGTGCTATTTGAATTTGCGGTTTATATTGGTAATGACCTGATTCAGCCAGCCATGTTGGCAATTACTGAAGATTTTGGTGTAAGTGCAACTTGGGCACCCTCTTCAATGTCATTTTATTTATTAGGCGGTGCTACAGTTGCATGGTTACTTGGTCCTTTGTCGGACCGTCTCGGACGTAAAAAAGTACTATTAGCTGGAGTTTTATTCTTTGCTCTATGCTGTTTTTTAATTTTACTGACGACGCAAATCGAGCAATTTCTAGCTTTAAGATTTTTGCAGGGAATTGGCTTAACCGTAATTTCAGCAGTTGGATATGCGGCTATTCAAGAAAGCTTTGCTGAACGTGATGCGATTAAAGTCATGGCACTCATGGCAAATATCTCATTACTTGCACCCTTGCTAGGACCAGTACTTGGCGCTTTCTTAATTGATTATGTGTCATGGCACTGGGGCTTTGTCGCCATCGCAGTATTGGCATTACTCAGTTGGATCGGGTTGAAAAAACAGATGCCAAGCCAGCAAGTCAGTGTAACCAAGCAACCTTTTAGTTATCTTTTTGATGATTTTAAAAAGGTGTTTACCAACCGCCGTTTTTTAGGTTTAAGCCTCGCATTACCTTTAGTGGGTATGCCTTTAATGCTATGGATTGCTTTATCTCCAATCATTTTAGTAGATGAATTAAAGCTCACCAGTGTGCAATATGGCTTAGCTCAATTCCCCGTATTTTTGGGTTTAATCGTAGGCAACATTGTCTTAATCAAAATTATTGACCGTTTGCCTTTGGGTAAAACCGTCATGATGGGTTTGCCGATTATGCTGATTGGGACACTCATTTTAATATTAGGTGTGGTGTGGCAAACCTATCTCATACCTTGTTTGCTTACAGGGATGACGCTCATCTGTTTTGGTGAGGGAATTAGCTTTTCAGTCTTATATCGCTTTGCACTCATGTCATCTGAGGTCTCAAAAGGAACTGTTGCAGCGGCAGTTTCGATGTTACTGATGATGAGCTTCTTTGCAATGATTGAACTTGTACGTTATCTCTATACACAATTTCATTTATGGGCTTTTGCATTGTCTGCATTTACCTTTATTGCTCTTTGGTTTAGCCAACCGCGAAGTGCTTTGAAGCAGGAAATGCAAGAAAGACTGCAACAAGGTAACAATTAAATAAAAATACCGGAGTTGATATTCCGGTATTTTTTTATTCTACTTAATCTCTTGTTCTAAAAGTTTGTCTTTAAGTGTTAATAATTCTGGCAAGGTTTCTAGCAATAAACTGATTTGTTTTAACACGAGTGTGTAATTCTCTGAAAAGTGCTCATGAGTAGTTAGGCTTTGAATTTGCGCTAAAGTCTGCTCAAGGAAATTGAAATCAATATAAGCCGGATCAAATAAGCTCTGTTTAAGAATTTGCTGACAATCCAGTAAGAGTTGTAATACCTGTTGATCATCAATTTTTTGTCGTTGGCTTCCTAACGCTGCTACGTAACTCAGTTGGCTGTGGCTATAAACCAGATAACGAAAAGCATAATGGATGAGTTGAGGGTTCGGGTTCGGTTCAGCACTTAGGCTCGAAATCATGTTGGATAGCTCAATCTGAGCGTTATGCGCAGCACGACGAATTCGGCGGTACTCTATATCCTGATTTTTGCCATATTGATATTGCTCAACAATCACATTGAAATAATCTAAGGTTGCTTTGCTGCTTTTATTAATATTATTGGGGATGTTTCGAAAGTTCCAGTCGGGCCAAATAAAGTTTACGGCAAGCCATGCAATAAAGCAGCCTAATAAGGTATCTATCAGTCGAGGTAAAATAATACTGTAGCCAGCGCCTTTTAAGTTGAAAATTAATAGCACCATAAGGGTAGCCATGAGCGTAGCCAAAGCATATTTCTTTTGGCGTAAGTAAAAAAAGCAAACTCCACAAATAATTGTAATGATGAGCTGGCCTTCAATACTCGGTACAAAATATAAAATAGGTATTCCTAATAAAACACCGAGTAGAGTACCAATCGTTCTTAATTTAAGACGGCTTTTAGTCGCAAAATAAGTAATCTGACAGACAAACAAACTGGTCAGTAAAATCCAGTAGCCATGCTGCGCAAACGGTAATAATGAAATTGCATAACCTGCGGCAAAAACCACAGCAATCCGTATAGCATGCCTAAACAGCGCTGACTGTGGCGTAAGTTGTTGCCGAAGTTTTAAGATAAGATCTGAAAATCCTTGAATATCATCATCAAGTAAATTTAAGTGTTCTTGTCTTGTTTGAGTGCTATTTTCAGGAACAGGTTGGGCATATTGCAATTGTTCAAACTGTTCATGCATTCCTTTTAAATTATCAAAAATAAGTTTTAAATTTTTAACTTCAAAATTTTGTGGATGTTGTTGTATCCAATCTTTTAAAGAACTTTCTAAATGTCCTAATACTTTCTGACTTTCTTGCGAAGGCTGATATGGCTGGTTATATAAAATACATTGAGCTAAGTCTTGGCATGCTTGTGCTTGTAGACGCAGGTTTTTTTGGAAACGGAAAATAAGATCACTACGGCTAAAATTCTGTTGAATATGTTCGTAATGTAAATAATTTGAAGTGGCTTGCTCGTGAATATCTCGTGCGAAAAAATATAGGTTTAGCCAATAGATACTTTTATTACTGACTCTGGAAGCTTTGAGCCGAGTAAGTAGTGAACTGCGTATTTGATTGAGGCTTTGGGCAACTTGCGTATTTTGTAGAGATAATTCATATAAAAGCTGCTCAACATTCTCTTTATTGTCCGGATCAAACAAACGAGCTTTTGCTTGTAGTAGAACAGAAATTTCTTTAAAAATTTGTGAGAGCTTATCTTGTAAGGGAAGTGTCGGTTTAATAATAAAAAATAAAATAGAAGTTAAACCGTACCACAGAGCACCATAAACAAAATAAGTAGGTTGTTGATACCAATGTGCGTATTCGCTTAAACCGAACATACTATAAATAGAGAGCAGAATCGTGCCAAAAGAAATCGTGGCATAACGTTGCCCTAAGGCGCCTAGTAATATGAAAAAAGCGCTTGAGATAGAGAGATATAAAATAAAGAAAATTTTGTAAGGAGCTAAAAAGCCAAGAATACTACTGACTGTAAAAAAGAGCAGGCAGGCATAGACCAAGTTGCGTAATCGAATACTTAAACGATCATCAAAGTCTGTTAATGCTGCTGCAATTGCGCCTAAGGTTACAGGAACAATAAGTTGATTATAGCCCAGCCACAGCAAACCTAAAGTTGTGCCAGTGAGTACAATCAGAATTTGCAGGCAATAAATTAAAATAGAGTTTGTCTTAAAGCTATTAAATATTTGGGTCAGATAATTCACGGCTTTTGTTCTAAATTAGAGAATACGTGAGAAAGCAGTATGTAACTTTAAATTTTTATTACTTCAAAAATATTATTCTTTTTATCTACAAAAGTCAGTCGTTTTTTAAGATTTTATTAGACTTAAACCAAGTTGTAACGATCAATAAATTAACAGAATTGTGGATATCTTTTTAGATACCCACAATTTGTAAAATACATAAATTATTTAATCACACCACATGCAATTCGTGCTCCACCACCGCCAAGAGGTTGAGGTGAGTCTGAATAATTGTCGCCACCCGCATGAATCATAATCGCTCGACCCTGAATATCAGCAAGTTTTAATCGAGGTGCGATTACGGCAGTTGTTGCAACACCTGTATTATCGACAACTAAAACAGGTAGATCGCCTAAATGGCCAGTCGTTGGAGTACCGTGATGAGGGGCTTGGTTCGGGTTATAGTGGCTACCCGCAGCTAAAGCAGCGCCAGGTTTTCCATCTTTTACAGCAGGTGCACAAGAAGCATTTTCATGAATATGGAAACCACGAGTACCACTTGGTAAGTCAGCAAGAGCAGGGGTAATAATTAAACCTTTGTCACTATCTTGAAAGCTAATCGTACCTATTTTTTTGCCAATACCGTTAGCTGTCACTTCATTTACGTCGACCACTTTTTTTGTATGCATTGAGGTTAATGCTTGGGCTGTGTCAGATACAGTTTTAGTTACCGAACTACAGCCAACGGTAAAAAGGGCTGTAAGCGCACAGACTGCGCCAATTTTATTAAACATCTGCATGATTGGATGTCCTTATAAATATATATGATCGTTTGATTCAAACAAACAGAGGTCTGACCTACAAGTTAATTTAAATAGTTAATTTGTATCTAGAAACATTTTTAAATTAAATAACTATGTCACTCTTTGTCATTGGAGGATTCACTCTCAGAATCATAAATCATGGTCGTTTTTGGCATAGGTTCAGGTTCAATCGTTTCATGTAACCATTCACGCCAAATTGCCAGTAAAATAGCCAAAATTACAGGACCAATAAATAATCCGACCAAGCCAAAACTGGCAATACCGCCTAATACACCAAACATAATTAATAAGAACGGAATTTTGGTGGCACCAGAAATGACGAGTGGTCTAATCACATTATCTGAGCTACTGACAATCAGCACACCCCAAACCACAACACCAATTGCCTCCATAGTTTGTCCCTGAGAGAACAACCATAAGCCAACGCCTAAATAAGAAATTGGAGTACCAAATGGAATTAAAGCCAATAAGAAAGTAACAATAGTGAGTACCATAGGATTTGGTACACCTGCTACGAAGTAACTTAATCCAGCTAAAACGGCTTGAGCAATTGCAGTTAAACCCACACCATAGACTACTGCACGAGTTGTTTCAGAAATTGTATCGAGATAATGATGAATACGAGGGCCAATGACCATTTCTAAAGCTTTACTCACTTGAGATAAAATCAGTTGTCCATCACGATAGAAGAAAAATAGGCTAAATACTGCAAAGCCAAGTTTGACAATATTTTTACTAATTTCACCAAGCAGCACACGGCCATAACTTAAATGGCTTTGTACCCAAGCTGCGATATTTTGAATCGTGCTGTTAGGATCGTTATTTAACTCATTGAGTGTACGAGAAATCTCTTTTCCAACAAAAGGAAGGTCACGAATAAAATCTGGAACGCTTAAATGACCCGAAAAAACCTGACGTTGTAAATCAAAATATAAGTTACGTCCCTCATGCTGCAAAATAAAAACCGCACATGTAAAGGGGATGCCAACTACCAAAATGACCAGACTAATCATTAGGGTTGCGTTTAAAGTATTACGTGATTCTCCAAAAAAACGCTGAATTCTTAAATAAATAGGCCAAGTCATATATGCAATGATGGCAGCCCAAAGTACAGGAACAATAAAATATTTCAGGATATTAAATCCTAAAAAAATCAAAATAAAAAACAGCCCAAACAATAAAACGCGCTGTAAATTAGGAGCGTATGGATGCACGAACAATATTTCTCTAATTTTCTACATAGAATAAAGTCATATTAACTGAAAAATAACCTGAGGCAAATTTTAAGGCCGTAATGTAAAGAACCTTATACATCCAGTTTTAAAGGCTAAAATTTCTTTAAAACCACTCAGCTTTATCTTCAATTAACTTGTTTAGAACAGGTTGCCATTGATTTTGGATACTAATAAAGTTTTTTTGCGGTTTATCAAAAATGCTTAAACCTTGCATTGCTAAGCTGCCATACGCAGTGCGTTCAGCAATCCATGCAACAGGTTCCTGTTCAATTTTTTCAAAGAACTGTTGGATATCTTTTGAGCTGGCACTATTTGGTTTTACACGGTTAGCAAGTAGCAAAATCTGTACTTTGCCTTTGCGAATACGTTTAATATCTTGTAAATGCTTCAAAAAGCGACGAGTACTGTCTATGTCAAAAAATGAAGGCTGAAGCGGAGTAATAATGGCATGAGCTTCACTAATAAGTTGTTCAGCATGCTCACCTGAAAGTGCGCCAGGCGCATCAATAATTAAATAGTCCAGATTTTTGGGTGCATCACCAATTGATTTCTCATGACGCCAGTCTAGGCTTTGAATCGTTGCAACGGTATCAGGGCGCTGTTTTAACCATTGTAAAGCCGATTTTTGATTGTCCGAATCTGCTAATGCTACTTTATATCCTTTTTGTGCCAATGCTGTTGCCAACG
This sequence comes from Acinetobacter sp. AOR43_HL, assembly GCF_027854635.1. NCBI lineage: Bacteria > Pseudomonadati > Pseudomonadota > Gammaproteobacteria > Moraxellales > Moraxellaceae > Acinetobacter > Acinetobacter sp. AOR43_HL. The sequence continues at coordinate 9,190 of NZ_JAKTHX010000032.1, read as the reverse complement.
TAATGGCCGTCATGGTTTTTCCGCATCCGCCCTTTTGATTTGCAATAAGTATCGTTTTCATAAATCCAATTATTTTCAGCAGCACATTTGTTTATGTTTTATACCTTAGCATCTTTTTATGTGAAGGAGATGACCACATTTGACAAAAGTTTAAGCTGTTTCGTTATTTTAGATATGATTAGATCTGTAATCTTAATTCGTGCTTTTTAAGGAAAATTTATGTCTGTATGGCTTGCCATGCTTATTGGTGCTGGTATTGGCATCATTATCACTACTCTTATTTTATCAAATACACGTAATGGACGAATTAAGGCTGAATATGAGCAATATATTGCTGAACTTGAACTAGAGCATCAACAAGCTCTCACTCAAGCACAAAAGAGAAGTGTAAATACAAGTCGTGCGGTGTTGAAAGGAAAAATGGCAGAACAATTTGCTCCAGTTTTACCTGAATTTCAGTATTTACCAAGCGATGCAAAATTCATGGGCGATCCGGTGGACTATATTATTTTTGATGGATACACCGATTTTCGCGATGGCGATGGTACGGCAGAAGACATCAATATTATTTTGCTTGATGTAAAAAGTGGAGGAGCTAGACTTACGAAAGGTCAACAGGCAATTGCACAAGCTGTTCAACAAGGTAAGGTTCGTTTTGAAACGTTAAGAATAGATTTCGAAGATTAACAAGCTGTTTAATTCAGCACAAAAATAGACGAAATTGATCTGTATTGTTACTAAATTTCGATATTTTTTTCATCGCTTAAAGCTATTATAAATTGAAGATCTATTCACTTTGATCGAGCAATATTTGAGGTGTAACACGATGAAAAAACAACGTTTGATGATGGGCTTACTCGCCGCCATTGGCATGAGTTCAACATTTGCATCGACCTCAAGTGAATATAATATTGCCAATGGTTTGAGCCCGATAGAAAAAGATCAATCTATTTCTGTATTACAACCTTTTCAAGGCAATTTCAGAATCTTGGGTTCAAAAGTTTATCAAAATGATGAACAAGCTAAATTTTCTCCTATTGACTATGCCGTAAGTTGGGGATTGTTTGCACAACCTGAAATCGCACGTCATATTTCAGTGAAACAATATGACCGTTATTTAAACTGGAAAATTCCTAAATTACCTGTTCCAGCAGAGCAAGCAATGCAAATGGTGTCTAACATGCACATCATTCCTGCAAACCCTGAGATTGCTCAGCAGATTAAACAGGTTAAACGTGGTGATTTAGTTTATCTAAAAGGTGACCTTGTCGAGATTAAGGACAAAAATTTGGTCTGGAAATCTTCACTTACGCCGACTGATACGGGTGATGGTGCATGTGAGTTATTCCGCGTTCAGGCAATTCATTGGGTTGAAAAGCAAAATATATAATTTGAAAAAAAGCCTTCATAAGTTTGAAGGCTTTTTTATAACCACTACATTGCTTATTTCTGTTGCGATGCTTTCCAATATTTTAATTGATTTTGTGCTTGTAAATAGTCGGCAAGATCATTGATCTGTTCATCTTTATTGGCTTGCTTATCACTCAAGTGTTTTTCTTGGTTTTCCCAATATTGATAAAGTAAACCCTGAATGTAACGGCCCTGCTCAGTTTTTAGATCTAAATCTTTTAACATGGTTAGAGCAGAGCGCACATTATCGAGAGTACGCTGTTGCTCAAACTCTGTAGTGAGGGTTCCAGCTTCATGCATTTTTGCTAATTCACTTTCCATCTCGTCACTCATTTCTGTAAAGCGACGGTCATAATCCTCTAACAGCGCAATATCGTGTGCATCATCAGCAGTGGCAGGGAACGTCTTAACAGGTCTTTCATTCAATTTTTCTAAAACCTGATCGGTAGATGAGGTGGCAGAAGATTGCTCCGTCTTAGCAGGCTCATCCGCTTTTTTACAAGCAGTCAGAAATAGGCTAGAGCAAAGCAGAGACATTAATATGATTTGAGGTGTTTTCTTCATAACTTTCAACCAAACCTATTCACTAATTATTTAACGGGTAACGTACTTTTTTGAAAGTGATATGCATACGTAACATATGGAAAATCAATCTGATCTTGAGGAACTAATCCAGTAAAATCATAAACAATTTTTTCAAACTGTGCTTTGAGTTGTAATTGATCTTTTTTAGTCATTGCAGCAATAAAACTCGTAGAGAGTAAACGTTTACTTACGACTTGTTCGACAGAACCATGTTGTGACTGTGTGAATGTTTGCAGGCTATCAAATATAAATAAATCTTGTTGTTCAAATACGCGTTTCCACTTTCCACTATGATAACGAGGTGTATCGCCTTCAAGTGGAAGTAGGAAATCAGCTAAAGCCTTGACCCAATCTGTACGTTCGTCGCGTTGATTCCAAACGAGCCCTAAATGTCCTTCTGGTTTTAATACTCTATGCATTTCTGTTAGGGTGTCGAGGTTGTCAAACCAGTGAAAAGATTGCGCACAAATAATGGTATCAATTTTATGATTTGCTACAGGAATTGAATGGCTAAAAGCCTGTAATGTTTGAATATCAGGATAAACTTGTTGAAGCTGCTGTAACATCTCGCCAATTGGCTCAACTGCAATAACATCAGCATGTGTTTGTTTTAAGTAGGGTAAGAATTTGCCAGTACCCGATCCAAGATCAATAACAGTAGAGTTTTCCTGTATTTGTAGGCAATTTTGCAGCCAACTTACTATTTCTGCGGGATAATTGGGTCTAACTTGCTGATATAGTTCAGCAGCTGAACTGAAGCCTTTTTGAGCGGCAGGATGTAAGGATTGTGTCATATTTTGCGCTTTTTAATCTGACTGGCATCTATAAAATAAGATACTCCGCAATCATAAATTGGCAAAACACCTATTTTGTTTCATTTTTGACGTTGTATGTGGGAGTAAATTTTCTTTCGGTGTGAGCATGGATAAGCAAATTATTTTTGAAGACGAACACATTAGAGCCATTTTTTTACCAGGCGATTCTAATACATTGGTTCTCTCTTTTGGCGATTTGATTACCCGAGCGAGTGGCTTATCTATCAATGCTGAAAAGTCTCTAATTAAATACCAATATAATATTATTGGGGTAATGCCAAAACAAAAATCATGGTTTCCTCAAGCAAGCATGATTGAGCTGGCAAAAGCAATTTCGCCTATTCTAAAAGGCTTTAAAAATATTGTGGGTTATGGCGGTTCAATGGGCGGCTATGCGGCAATTAAATATTCTAATTTATTGAATATGAACCGTGTGATTGCATTTGTGCCTCAATATTCAATTGACCCTGAACACGTTGAAGACCGACGCTATGCTGAGTTTTTTGATGCTATAGCAAATAAAGACATGCAGATTCAGCCGCAAGATGTCGATTCAGCGCGTGAATACGTTATTGTTTATGACCCATATTTCTCGATTGACCGTGAACATTACTTAAAAATAAAAGAGCTGTTACCGAGCTTACATACGATTCATTTGCCATTTACTGGTCATGAAGCATTGTCTGTATTGGCTAGTTCAAGTTTATTACATGATTTTATTGAACATGATTTCGATGAAATCTATTTTTATCAGCAAGTTCGTAAGGTCAAAAAACAAAGTAAGTTTTACTTCCGTAATGTACTTGCGCATGTTCTTACTCAACATGATGAAATGTTGTTAAAAATATTGCGTCAAAATGATTTTCAGTTAGATGAACGTTATTTTGATAACCCACTTAAACAGGCTATTACACGTAGTCTGATAAAAACAAATCAAGCAACTGAGTTAGACTTTCAAAAGCTTGGTATTAAAGTGCTGCGAATTCAAGAAGATGCAAATTACACAGAAGGCTTGCAGACTAGCTTTGGTTTAATTTTGGTATTTAACCTTATCAATTCAAAGTTTGAAAGTTATACAGTAGATACTCTACTGGTGAATAAATCTTATTTGGTTCCAATTGTGGCTGAGCAAACCGGTGTAGTGCATATTGAATTAAATAATGAAGTTTATTTGTTAGCGATGAATGATCGTAAGATTATTAAATTGTTCAAGAGTGAAGAGCCTTTAACATCGGATATGAGTCCTTTTGTAATCAAAAAATATTCGGATTCTTTTGCGATTAGCTATAAGCAACTAAATTTATCTTGTGATGAACAAGGGCTGTGTGAATTTACGGAAGGTTCAATTCAACCTACAGAACAGTTGACCACCATCAGCTATTAAAACTTTATAGTGTTTAAATAAAGCTCAGACCTTTAGGTTTGGGCTTTATTTTTTGCTTAAAAAATATTTTTTTATAAACTTATTTGTATATTATTTTAAAATTCATTATTTAAATAAATAGTAGGTTTATTATATGGTGATCTGCTGTATTTAAAGTAGGCATAACTAGTAATATATATAAATACTATATTTAAAGATAAATGGGTTTTTCTAATACATAAATTATAGAAATAATATAAGATTAATTAAAATACAGTCCTAGCTATAAAAAAATATAACTAAATGTTTTTATTATATATTTTATTTTTACCTGAAGAGCTTGGTTAAAATAAGTTCACTATTCAAAGATAATTGCATATTTATTTTTTTCTCCTAAAATGATTTTTTACTAAATTGTCGTTACAGTTTTTTATATGCAATCATTAAATTATCGGAATAATGATGCATCGCAACATGGAAGTTCTGCACCTTTGAAACGAGCAATGAGTACTCGACATTTGGTGATGATCTCCCTTGGCGGTGCCATAGGTACAGGTCTTTTTTTAGGGTCTGGTGATGTAATTTCCCAAGCAGGCCCAATTGGCGCAATTATTTCTTATTTTTTGGGCGGTTTAATTGCCTATACCGTGATGTTATGTCTTGGTGAGCTTGCGGTTCATGTACCGGAATCAGGTTCTTTTGGTGAATACGCCCGCCGTTATATTGGTCCGGGTACGGGCTATATGATTACTTGGCTCTATTGGTTAACTTGGACTGCAACTTTGGGGACTGAGTTTACTGCGGCAGCTTTATTGGTGCAGGAGTGGTTTCCATCTACCTCGGTATGGGCTTGGACTCTTTTTTTTGGCGCCTTAGTTTTTTTCCTTAATATCAGTTCAACTCGATTATTTGCCGAATCTGAATTCTGGTTGGCACTCGTCAAAGTTATTACAATCATCTGTTTTATTGGTTTAGGTTTGCTGGCAATTTTTGGTTTTATTCCTTACCACGGACATGAAACAGCGCCATTATTTAGCAACCTGACTGCTCACGGTTGGTTCCCAAACGGTCTCTTCCCAATTTTTGCTACTATGCTGATTGTTAACTTTGCTTTTTCGGGCACAGAATTAATTGGAGTAGCGGCGGGGGAAGCTGAGAATCCAGCACAGACAGTTCCTAAAGCAATCAATGCGGCTATTTGGCGTTTACTGATTTTCTTTGTTGGTACAATTGTGGTGATTAGTTCATTACTGCCGTTCCAGCTTGCAGGCCTTAGTGCAAATGAAGTAAGTAATAGTCCTTTTGTGACGGTATTTAACTATATTGGTATTCCATACGCAGAAGACATTATTCGCTTTGTAATTATTACGGCTTTACTATCTGCTGCAAATTCTGGTTTGTTTGCTGCTTCACGTATGATGTGGTCGCTTTCGGCAAAAAATCAATTACCAAAAATATTTTCTAAATTAACTCCTTCTGGAACACCGATTGTTGCCATTACTGTAACTATGTTTGGTGCAATTCCTGGATTGCTTTCAGAACAATTCGCGCCAGAAACAATTTTTAAGAATTTGTTGGGCGTTGCAGCTTTTACAATGGTTGTGGTTTGGATTGCGATTTGCGTTTCACAGTTTAACTTCCGTAGACAGTGGTATAAGTCGGGTAAAACAGCAAAAGATTTACGCTTCGCGGCACCTCTTTTCCCTCTTACTCCAATTGTAGGTGGGCTGTTCTGTATCGTTACCTGTATCAGTATGGTGTTTGACCCATCTATGCAAGTTGGTTTTATCTGCTGCATTATTTTTATCATTTTATGCTATGCAAGCTACTTCATTTTTTATAGAAAGAAAGATCTAGTGTAAAGCTAAGCTTTTTAGTCGAAAAATGTGTTTTTAAAGGTCCCGAAAGGGGCCTTTTTTGTGCCTTAAAGGAACTGCAAAAGAAAGAATTTCTGTATTTTTTTTAAAAATGAAGTTTTATTTTTAATCATGAAAACAAATATTGTTTTATAAAATTACCATTTATCGGATTCTTATTAATATTTATTTATTATTAATAGTTGATTAAGTCTATGTTTAGCTTGGTTATTTGATAAAGAGGTTTTTTGGATTTTATGAAATATGAATTAGAAATGGACTTATTATAGATTTAATGTAGAGAGAGTATAATTTTTTGACAAATTTATGAAGGTGATTAATTTTTAAGTTGTTGTTATTTATAATTTTAATTTGATGTATTTTTTTAAATTATGATTTTATGTTTTCTATAAATTTTTTTTATTAAAGTTAAGCTTTTTTTAATATTTGTTGTTTTTTTATTATAAAGATTAGTGCGATTTGATTATTTTTTCTCTGCTTATTTATTTTAAAATGTTCTAAATGAGTGTGCTCTATGCTATATTTATTGGAAGATTTTATGGCTATGTTCCGGCTTAATTTTAAGCGGTATGTGTAGAGATAATTAATCTGTAGCATTATTGAACAATGTTTATTTTTAAAAAGACTAATGGAGGGATCTATCGATTAGTCAAAATAATTTTTATGGACATATGATTTTTTTATAAATCATCGTTCTTTTTAACTCCCAAACGGTTATGCCATTTCTTTTGTATTTATATTTCAGCCGACTGGATTAAGTGGGTTGTGGTTAAACTTTGCTTTTATAAAGATAGCTTTATAAACAGTAAGTTAAATGAAAGAAAGCTTGTAAAAGATATCGATATATAAAAGTAGATCATACTTTTAGTATCAACAAATGGAATTTAAAAAATCTAATGCTTTAGAAGAGCAGAAGGTTTAGTAAATAAACTAAGACTTTGTTATTGCAAGGTTTTGGTTGCTGAATAATAAAGACTACAGATTTATCAAATCTGAGTCTATGAAGGTATATAGGAAAAAAGATGTCAGATCTTTCATACGTAAACGAACATAGCGATGCATGGCAAACTTACTTGGCACAAATTGACCGTGTAGCGCCATATTTAGAACACTTAGCTGATTATATCGATACTTTAAAACGTCCTAAGCGTGCGCTTATTGTTGACGTGCCAATCGTGATGGATGACGGTTCGATCCAACACTTTGAAGGCTACCGTGTACAACACAACTTGTCTCGTGGTCCGGGTAAAGGCGGTGTTCGTTACCATCCAAATGTTGATTTGAATGAAGTAATGGCGTTGTCTGCATGGATGACAATTAAAACTGCTGTTTTGAACTTGCCATTTGGCGGTGCAAAAGGTGGTATCCGTGTTGATCCACGTAAATTATCAACTCGTGAATTAGAGCGTTTAACTCGTCGTTATACGACTGAAATTGGCCATATTATTGGGCCTCAAAAAGATATTCCTGCTCCAGATGTTGGTACGAATGCCAATATCATGGGTTGGATGATGGATACTTATTCTACTAGCCAAGGTCACACGGTAACTGGTGTTGTAACTGGTAAACCAGTTCACTTAGGCGGTTCTTTAGGTCGTGTGAAAGCAACTGGTCGTGGCGTATTCGTTACAGGTCGTGAAGTAGCAGCAAAAATTAATTTACCAATTGAAGGCGCGAAAGTTGCTATTCAAGGTTTTGGTAACGTAGGTAGTGAAGCAGCTTTCTTATTTGTTGAATCGAAAGCGAAAGTTACACACGTTCAAGACCACACTGGCACAATTTTCAATGCTGATGGTATTGATCTTGAAGCATTACGTGATCACGTAAATGCAAATCAAGGTGTTGGTGGTTTTGCCGGCGCTCAATCAATTGCTGACGAAGATTTCTGGACAGCTGAAGTTGACATTATTGTTCCAGCTGCACTAGAAGGCCAAATCACTGTTGAACGTGCTCAAAAACTTAAAGCTAAGTTGATTTTAGAAGGCGCAAACGGCCCGACATATCCTAAAGCTGAAGACGTATTAGTTGAGCGTGGCATTGTTGTAGTTCCTGACGTGGTATGTAACGCCGGCGGTGTAACTGTAAGTTACTTCGAATGGGTTCAAGACATGGCGAGCTACTTCTGGAGCGAAGAAGAAATCAACGAACGTTTAGACAAGTTGATGGTTCAAGCTATGGAAGATGTTTGGAATACAGCAAACAGCAACGCTTGTACTTTACGTACAGCAGCTTACATCTTGGCATGTGAGCGTATCTTAAAAGCTCGTAAAGAACGCGGTATTTTCCCAGGCTAATCTGCGGAAATTACTTTTAGAAAAAGTGGTCTGAACAAATATAAAGGATGTTATAGGGTTTATTTGTTCAGCCCCTTTTTCTGAATTATTTAAATTTAAGTGTTATCGAATATATTAAATAAATACTGAGGTAAGCATGGAACAGCCAATTTCTGTAACTCGAAGCAACTTTAACGACTGGATGGTTCCAGTTTTTGCACCGGCAAATTTCATTCCGGTACGTGGCGAAGGTTCACGTATTTGGGATCAAGAAAATAAAGAATATATCGATTTTGCAGGCGGGATTGCAGTAAACGCATTAGGTCATGCGCATCCAGTGGCAGTAAATGCTTTAACAGAACAAGCAACAAAACTTTGGCACGTTGGTAACGGTTATACAAATGAACCCGTTCTACGCCTTGCAAAACAACTCACTGAAAATACATTTGCAGACAAGGTTTTCTTCTGTAACTCAGGTGCAGAAGCGAACGAAGCAGCATTAAAACTAGCTCGTAAAGTTGGACTAGACAGCGGTGTTGCTGGTAAAAGTGGCATTGTGGCATTTAACAATGCTTTCCATGGCCGTACCTTATTTACCGTTTCGGCGGGTGGTCAACCTAAATATTCACAAGACTTTGCACCACTTCCGAACGGTATTAATCATGTTGCCTTTAATGATTTAGAAGCTGCAAAAGCGGTCATTAATGAGCAAACTTGTGCAGTTATTGTTGAGCCGATCCAAGGTGAAGGCGGTGTTATTCCTGCTGACATCGAATTTTTAAAAGGCTTAAGAGCACTGTGTGATGAGTTCGGTGCCTTACTTATTTTTGATGAAGTGCAAACTGGTGTTGGCCGTACAGGTGCACT
>NZ_JAKTHX010000031.1:0-15545 GCF_027854635.1 Acinetobacter sp. AOR43_HL | reverse complement strand
GGGACTGTTCTAAATTTTGTGTAAGTACTTAATTTTCATTTATCCTTCAGAGGATAATTACAAAAGGTACTTCACATGGATGAAGCAACAATCAAAAGTATGGCTGCCGAATTGGCTAAAGGTCTAAAAACACCAGAAGACTTAAACCAAATGACAGCAGTCTTTAAAAAATTCATGATTGAAACTGCACTCAATACTGAACTTTCAGACCATCTCGGTTATGAAAAGCATCAGCCCAAGAAAGGCTCAAATAGCCGTAATGGGTTTAGTTCTAAAACCATTACAACTCAAGATGGACAACTGGCTTTAGATATTCCCCGTGATCGAGAAGGTTCATTTGAGCCACAAATTATCAAAAAGCACCAAACACGCATCACCAGTATGGATGACCAAATCCTCTCACTGTATGCAAAAGGAATGACTAATAGGGAAATTGTAGCCTTCTTCAAAGAAATGTACGATGCCGATGTGTCAGCATCTCTCATCAGCAAAGTTACCGATGCTGTGATTGAGCAAGTGACTGAGTGGCAAAATAGAGCCTTAGATAGCCTTTATCCTGTTGTCTATCTTGACTGTATTGTTGTCAAAGTCCGTCAGCACTCCAATGTGATTAACAAGTCCGTATACCTTGCTTTAGGCATCAATATGGATGGGCAAAAAGAATTACTGGGTATGTGGATTGCTCAGACAGAAGGTGCCAAATTCTGGCTGTCAGTCATGACAGAGCTAAAAAATCGAGGAGTACAGGACATTCTTGTTGCCTGTGTAGATGGATTAAAAGGCTTCCCTGACGCGATAGCCTCTGTTTACCCTCATACTGATATTCAACTGTGTATCGTGCATGTTGTACGCAATAGCCTGAGATTTGTAAGCTGGAAAGACTACAAAGCTGTTACGTCGGGTCTGAAAGCGATTTATCAGGCAAGTACAGAGGAAAATGCTTTAAAATCCCTAGACATCTTCTGTGATCAATGGAATCACCAGTATCCCAAAATTGGAGAATCCTGGCGGGCCAATTGGGAAAATATCCGAACGATCTTTAGCTATCCAGCCGAAATACGTCATGCAATTTATACAACAAATGCGATTGAGTCGTTGAATAGCGTAATACGCCATTCAACGAAGAAAAGGAAAATCTTTTCATCTGATGACTCAGTAAAGAAGGTCATTTACTTAGCAACATCAAATGCTGCGAAGAAATGGACGATGCCAATTCAAAATTGGCGTTTAGCAATGAATTGGTTTACGATTCAGTTCGATGATCGATTAAAAGATCATTTATAAAAAATGGAACTTACACAAAATAATTTACAGGCTCCAACATACCCATTATCTTCAGCTGACCATTTAACACGGTAAGTATATTGTTTACTATCCATTTAACACCCCATCATGTTTTAAGTTTATGTATAAAAGTACGATTTTCACTTACTAGTACTTAAATAATCACCCCACCACTGCATCATTTCAGTCCGTTGAGCTAAATAGTCAGCGTGATTATAGCTGGCACGGGTACGGTTCTTATCAATATGTGAAAGTTGTGCCTCAATCCAATTATCTTGGAACAAACCTGAGTCATTCAAAATGGTACTAAAAGTAGAACGTAATCCATGAGAAGATAGTTGATGTTTGCCATACCCCATCTTACGTATGGCCATATTTAGAGTATTAAAATGAATCGGTTGATTGTGTTTGCGAGGGCTAGCAAAAAGGTATTTTTCACCGTATGACCACTGCATGACGTCTTTCAAAATCTCTAAAGCCTGATTTGAAAGTGGAACTAAAAAATCTGGAATCTCATGGCCTAATATAACTTTTCGTCGAAACTGTTTAATATGCAAGGCAGGTATTTTCCAGATTTTTTCATTTAAATCAAAATGATGAGGCTCAGCCAATAACAATTCGGCCCCTCTCACGCCAGTATGTAATTTGAACATCAGTGCTTTTTTAATAATGGGATGGGCATCCAATTTTTGTAATTTATTCTTAAAATCAGATATTTCCTCCGCTTTCAAATACGGATAATTTTTCTTGATTTTGCTGTTAATGGTGATTTTATTTAAACCATGAGCGATGTTGAACTCACAATAACCCATCGCTACAGCGTAGTCATAAATTTGGTTCAAATAACTACAAGCTTTTTTGACAGGTTCTTTTACTTGGCGTCCCTCTATTTTTTTGATTACTGAAACCAGGTCATAGCGCTTGATGTTTTGAAAAGGTAAATCCTGAAGGTCTGGATAAATATCTTGCTGTAAGCATCTTTCTGCTAACTGTAGTACACCACAGCGGGGTAGATCGTTGAAGGCATTCTTCAGTTTGAACTGTAACCACTCCTCCCCGACCTTACCAAAGGTGATAAGATTAGAGGCAGTATCATGTTCAAAACAGAAATTATTGTCTTTAAAGTCATCTCTGACTTGTCGTGCCTTTTTCAGCGATAAATCAGGATAAAGACCTAACTGAATGCGTCGACGTTTTTTAGTTTGTGGATCTGTATAGCGATAGCACCAAGATTTTCTTCCACTCGGCTCAATCTTCAGGCTAAGCCCATCTTCATCGGATAAAAAACAGGTTTTTTCCTTGCAATGAGCTTGGCGAACTTTAATATCAGTAAGACTCATGGAATTTAAATGAAACCTAATAAGGGGTTGATTGGATCAATTATATCAAAATAGAACGCTTTATATATGATGCGTATGATACGCATCATATATTTTTATAAGTATTTGTTAAATAAACTTTATATCTAGATTGGCTATTCCTTAGTGACCAATTAATTAACCATTGATTTCGCAAGTCTTAAATTAGCATTTGAAGTGCAACTCTATGTTATGACTATTCACAGTTCTGTTCCATGATTCATGGTTACTTATTACTTATGTTACTATGTCAGGGGCGATACAAGAATTAAGGTAACCTTATGAAAATAGCGAATACGAAATTACTAGCTGGTGCTTTTATGGCCCTAACTTTAACTATGCTTAGCCCAGCCGTACTTGCAAATGATAACAATGATATACGAAAGACTGTTGTAGTTAAGTTTGCAAAAAAAGCTTACTCTGCAAATTATTACGGAAGGATAGAGGGATACAAGTATGATTCCTACAAATTTTATGCTAAAAAAGGGCAAAAGTTAAAAGTGAAGTTGACTGGAGGAAATGTTGAAGCTTACTTACGGGGTAATCAATTAAAAGACTCCATCAATATTGGAGAATATTCTCCAGAGCTTGATGATAATGGTATTTATATTTTACCTGCTTCAGGTGAGTATGAAATTAGAGTATTACAACCTAGATCACAGGCAAGAAAAGATAAAAAACCTCAATACTGGATGAGTATTAACATTAAATAAAGACTTGCTAGATTCTTTTAAGCTTTTATACGAGGGTTCAAAAACTATTGCCAGTTAAGCGGGGCGTGATTTTTACGCATATGTGTTTATGTTATTAAAATGATATAGATTACTTGTTTAATACCCCAAGGAATAATTTAATGTTGCTGTGCGTTAGTCACTTTTCTTTCAAAAGTTGATTATATCTTTCAACGTAACCGTCGTGATATTCAAGCTCTTTTGATAGGAATTTGCAGTGAAAGAATAGGCGAAACTTGTCTTAAATAATGGTAATTCCTTATCTTTAAAATAGAGAACGCCCGATGAAATTCATTAGGCGTTTACTTTAAATAAGTGTCAGGTTATTTTATAATCATATGTACTTGTCAATCATGATTCTTTTTCTCAATTGCGTTAAAAAAACAATTTTGCTATTTTTGACTTTTCACACCATTTTGTTCAATTTGTACTGCGACTTGCCAGCTAGGTAGTTGGCTTAAACCTGCTACATAACGTTGGATATGGGGATAATTTTCACCTTGTCCCATATGATAAACTAAAGCATGTAGTCCAAAGCCCATCATAAAGTCAGCACCGGTTAAACGGTCTGCCACTAGAAATTCTTTATCTTTTAAATATTCATTTAAATGGCCAAATACCTTATCGAACTCAACTTGAGTATAATTTTCTAGAAATACCAACTTCGTACCTTGCTTGGTTTCTATCGCATTAAACGTTTTTAACAAAAATGGCAGCATGGCAGAGCTTTCTGAGAAATGAATCCACTGTAGATAATCGACATAAGTAGATTCATCCATATCTGGTGCTAAATGCGGCGCAAGTTTCTGAATTAATAACTCAACGATTGCGCCTGACTCTGCAATAACTTTGCCATCCCATTCCAATACTGGAGATTTCCCTAAAGGATGGATGGTTTTTAAAGATTCAGGGGCCAAATGCGTGCTTGAGTCACGATAATAGCGTTTCAGCTCATAGGGCTGCTTGATTTCTTCAAGTAACCACAAAATGCGAAAAGAACGTGATTGATCTAAATGATGTAGTTTAATCATGATAATTCCTATTTTTTTAAATTTTTACAACCACTTTGCCAAAGTTTTCGCCTTTCAACATACCATTGAAAGCATTGATCGTGTTATCTAAACCTTGCACCATATGCTCTTTATATTTGATTTTTCCGTCTTTCAACCATTCAAACATTTGCTGATAGAATTCCGGATACTGACTGCCATAATCATCAAAAATAATAAAGCCTTGCATGCGAATACGCTTTTTTAAAAGGGTGGAAATAAAGCCCGGTAAACGGTCTAGCCCTTGTACTTGCTCGGTAGCGTTATACTGGGAAACCACACCACACACCGGTACACGTGCCGCAGAGTTAAGCAATGGCCATACCGCATCAAACACTTTACCCCCTACATTCTCATAATAAATATCAATACCGTTCGGAACTGCTTGTTGTAATTGTTCTGCAAAATTTTCATCATGATGATTGATACAAGCGTCGAAGCCGAGTTCTTCTACTGCATAACGGCATTTTTCAGGCCCACCTGCGACGCCAACCACGCGACAACCTTTAAGTTTGCCAATCTGTCCAACCGTAGCACCAACAGGTCCCGTTGCAGCTGCAACGACTAAAGTTTCACCGGCTTTAGGCTGACCAATGTCCAACAACCCCATATAAGCAGTAAATCCTGGCATTCCCAAAATACCCAATGCCCAAGATGGATGTTCAGGTTGCATACCTAAGCTTTGACATGCAGTCCCATTAGAAATTGCGTAGCCCTGCCAGCCATTTCCTGAAAAAACCCACTCGCCTTCTTTGAATTTTGGGTTTTTAGAGGCCACTACTTGACTGACTGTTCCACCGACCATCACTTCGCCAATTTCAACCGGTGCTGCATATGAAGGAGCATCGCTCATGCGACCACGCATATAAGGATCGAGTGACAAGTAAATGGTTTTTAACAATATCTCGCCTTGTTTAAGTTCATTGAGCTCAACTTGTTCAATACGAAAATCGCTGTGTTTTGGCTCACCCACTGGCCGTTTAGCTAAAACGATGCGTTGATTAATAACTGTTTTCACACACATAACTCCATGTTTTATTTAGAATTACTTCCCTTCACAATCAAAAATTATGATTAAAATTTCTTTACATCCATTGTAGAGGAGTTATAATAAAAAACAATACGACTGGTCTATTTTTTGTAATAGAGTAAATAATTAATATGAAGCCTAATCCTATTAAAAAGTCTGAAGCGAAGCGCTTACACATTCTTAACACCAGTTCAGACCTGATTTTGCATAAAGGTTTTACTGGTGTAGGATTACAGGAAATTTTACAGAGCTGTGAGATCCCCAAAGGCTCGTTTTATCATTATTTCCAATCCAAGGAAGCTTTCGGATGTGAATTGGTACAGCATTATGTGGATAATTACCAAGTCCGTTTAAATGATGTATGGCGTAGCGATAAATCTCCTTATCAAAAGCTGATTGAGTATTTTAATTTATGGATAGAAGATCCTGAAACACAGTGTGGTTGGGCGGATAGTTGTTTAATTGTGAAACTTGCCGCAGAAGTTGCCGATCTATCTGAAGATATGCGCTCCATTATGTCCGCTGGCGTGGATGATGTAATCGAGCGTATTGCTGGTTTAATTGATTTGGGAAAACAGGATCAGTCTATCCAAGCAGATACTGAGGCCTCGACTTTGGCACAAGTACTTTACCAAATGTGGTTAGGTGCAGCATTACTGAGTAAGTTGCAAAAAGATAAAACACCATTACATCAAGCTCTGAGAGCAACTAAATTTCTATTAAAAAGTGAAGTTTCGTAAAAATTAGATTAAATATCAATTACATAATTAATGACAGCAGCCCAATGATTACTTATTAATGTGTTGCTATTAGATCAATTTACAATCCATGAGTATAGCGCACAATGAATTCTCCTTCTAAAGCCCTCATGACTCGTATTTTAGTCGGATATTTAGGCTTATATCCCACACTATTACTGGTACTCACTTTATTAAAGCCAATTACTCAGCATCAAAGTTTCCCGATGATGGTGTTGATTGAAGTCATAGTATTAGTGCCAGTAACGCAACTGATTTCTTTCCCACTGGCAGGTTGGCTCATTACACAGCTAAAAAATTTTAAGAATTTGTTTTAAGAAGAATTTATGCTGGCAACAGCAATCCTAAGTCCTTATTTTGCCAACCACAAAGGTTGGCAAAATAACTCACTTAGTCAATACTAATCTGCGTAAGCTGGATAATCAATATAGCCTTTTTCTGTCCCACCATACATAGTGCTTGCATCTACTGGATTCAATGGCCAGCCATTGGCGATGCGATCGGGTAAATCTGGATTCGCAATAAATGGGCGTCCAAATGCAATTAAATCGGCCAGTCCTGCCTCTAAAATTCGAGTCCCTCTTTCTGCCGTATATCGACCTGCATAAATAATCCGACCACTGAAAGTGTCTCTGACATCTCTACGAAAATCATGAGGAAGTTCTGGTGCATTATCCCAATCAGCTTCTGCAATCGATAAATAGGCAATCCCAACTTCTTCAAGTATTTTTATGGCTTCAATATAAGTCACATGTGGATCATCTTCAACCAACCCTATGTAAACACGATCTTCCTCTGTACTTTCAAATAGCGGGGCAAAACGCACTCCTAAACGATCTGCACCAACCACCTCAGCAACTGCCTCTACTACTTCACGTAAAAAACGCAAACGATTGTTTAGTGATCCACCATATTCATCTTCACGGTGGTTACTATGTGCAGAGATAAATTGATTCACCAAATAACCATTTGCACAATGAATTTCAACTCCATCAAAACCAGCAGCCAAGGCATTGCGTGCTGCTTGAGCATAGAGTTGCACTAATTCTTTAACTTCTGCATTGCTTAAAGCACGTGGCATTGAAGGATCAGCCAAGGTCCCAGCATTAGGCCCGGTCTCAATAAACACTTTAACATTACTATCAGCCCTAATAGCCGAGGGTGCGACCGGTGATGCATGATTAGGTTGCAAAGATGTATGTGAAACACGCCCAACATGCCAAAGTTGTGCAAAAATAATGCCTCCTTTAGCATGCACTGCTTCAGTCACTTTACGCCATCCAGCAATCTGTTCAGGGCTGTAAATACCGGGAGTCCAAGCATAGCCTTGACCACGTGGCTCGATTTGCGTACCTTCGGTGACCATAAATCCTGCCCCGGCACGCTGTTGATAATAGGTTGCCATCAGTTCATTTGGAATATTCCCTGGCTGAGTACTGCGCGACCGCGTTAATGGTGGCAATACAATACGGTTTCGCAAAACATAAGGGCCTAAGCTTAAGTTTTGAAAAAGTATGCTGTCTTTCATTTCATTGTATCCAAGTAATCATGACTTAATTGATCTAAATTAAAAAATACCCTTCCTTCCTGTATATAGAAAAATAAAGGAAAGAAAGCTATTAACTCAGACCCTCCACCATTAAGTGAGGGTTATTTTGCTTATTGCACCCGTTGCTCAGAGTCAGAAGTTATTCACTGCTAAGCACCACAACAGACGCTAGCTACTCTTTATTTCAACAATTGAAGTAATGCTGTAGCAGTTGCAGCAGAAGAGGCTGGATTTTGTCCAGTAACCAGCAAGCCATCTACTTGAACATGTACTTGCCAATCATCTACTTTAGAATAATGACCACCATTTTCTTTAAGCATGTCTTCGACTAAAAATGGTACAATTTCAGTCAAGCCTACAGCAGCCTCCTCAGTATTGCTAAAACCAGTGACTAATTTACCGCTGACTAAAGGCGCTCCATTACTCGCTTTCACATGACGAAGAACACCTGGGGCATGACACACTGCTGCAACAGGTTTGCCAGACTGAATCGCCTGTTCAATCAGAGAAATTGAAATCGGATCTTCTGCTAAATCCCACAATGGACCATGCCCGCCTGGATAAAACACCGCATCATAATCAGCTACAGAAATTTCGCTAAGTTTATGCGTCTGTGCCAATGCTTGCATTGCAGTTGGATCAGCTTCAAAACGATGAGTGGCTTCAGTTTGCGCATCGGCTAAATTACTTTTAGGATCTAGTGGTGGCTGCCCACCTTGAGGCGACGCCAGCGTAACTTCAGCACCAGAGTCAATAAAGGTGTAATACGGTGCAGCAAGTTCTTCTAGCCAGAAACCTGTTTTCTTACCAGTATTGCCAAGTTGATCATGTGAGGTTAAAACGACTAAAATTTTCATGTTATTTCTCCGATAATTTTCATGATTGAGGAGCATTGTTGCATGATCACTTGCTGTGTGGCGTGAGCATGCCAGATAGCTTATTTAGATGCTCGTCGCAAGAATTTGGCGACTGATCTCTAATGAAACATTTTTGTGTTCGCCTAGCCGTGTCAGATTGTGTGATTTAAGTTGCGTAATGATGATCTCAATATCTGTCTCCCCCAGTCCATAATCGCTAAGACGAGTCGGCAATCCAAGTTGCTCAAAGAAGGCTCGAGTACGAGCAATAGCCGTATCAATACGTTGTTCTTCATCACCTTCGACAATCTGCCAGACACGAGCTGCATACTGTAGTAATTTTTCTCGCTTCTCTTGACGACGCACTTGTAGATTGGCCGGCAACACAATGGCCAAGGTACGAGCATGATCAATACCATGTAAAGCCGTGAGCTCATGTCCAATCAAATGGGTTGACCAATCTTGTGGTACACCAGCTCCAATCAGCCCATTCAGTGCCATGCTAGCAGACCACATCAAATTCGCACGCGTGTCATAATCTGCTGAATCTTCCAAGATTTTCGGTCCAATCTCAATCAGAGTTTGCAATAGACCTTCGGCAAAACGATCTTGTACTTGTGCATTCACAGGGTAAGTTAAGTACTGTTCAATGACATGAACAAATGCATCCACCACGCCATTAGCCAACTGGCGCGTCGGCAAGCTAAAGCTTTTATTCGGATCTAGTACGGAAAATTGCGGAAAAACATAGGGACTGCTAAATGACAATTTGGCTTGGGTCGATTTTCTGGTTACTACACCACCGCTATTCATTTCTGAACCAGTTGCCGGAAGGGTGAGTACACTCGCAAAAGGCAAAGCTTGAGTAATTTTAGTACCATGGGTTTCTAAAATCTCCCATGTATCCCCTGTATAATTGACTGCTGCTGCAATAAATTTAGTACCATCAATTACCGATCCACCACCGACAGCCATCAAGAAATCAATCTTTTGTTCTCGAATCAGCTCTACAGCTTTCATGAGGGTTTCATAACTCGGATTCGGCTCAATTCCGCCAAATTCATGAATTTCTCTTGCACCTAATGCTTCACGCACTTCAGCTAAAGTACCATTCTTACGTGCACTTTCACCACCAAATAACATTAACACTTTTGCTTCTGTAGGCACATAGTCATTGATTTCAGCTATTGTATCGCCACCAAAAATAATGCGGGTCGGATTATAAAAGTTAAAATTCAGCATATTTTTATCCTAGGATGATCAGCTAATTGATTTGAAAAGCCACCGTTATTCATCAAATAAACTTTAAATAATTGGACAATACTGTGGCTTTTGCCTACACCATGTGCTAACTATACATAAAAATAGACCAGTCGTCTATTTTTTTAAAAAAATTATTTCAGCTTGCCAACTTGAGTGATGCTTAAACAAATTCAGGCTTGTTCTATACCACTTTTATTATTGATGTATTTTCACGAGCGATTGTTGGATGGAAGATATCAACACGTATGACTATTGACATGGTCATGAACGCATTGGCTGAAACAGTGAATGGCTCATAGAAAATAGCAATGATTAAATATTTTAAAAGCAGATTGGCAAGGTTTAGCAGATGTACAAATGCAGCGCTAAATTAGATAGATTGGTTCAATATAAGGCATGTGGATTCATTCGTTTATTTACCCTGTTTTGGATATTGACCCATGTAAACGATGAGATTAAGCCAATAAATAAAGTAGCCCAACTTGAATAAAAAGCCTCTGACAAACCTCACAGTGTTGAAGTGCTGCCTTTCATTCAAAATTTCAGGCAGCACACTCATACATTTAAGCGTCGGTTTAAGCTGGTAGTTTACTCGCCAAAACATCTACTTTTTCAATAGACGGTGGCTCTGAAAATAGCTCTTCGGCCTGAGCCATCAAAGCAGCTGCAACCTTGCCAGATAAATGCGCTTGGCGACCCGCCTCATCAGGAAATGCATCAAAAATACCAAATGTTGTAGGTCCAAGACGTAGGCCAAACCACGCAACGGTCGCAGGTTCTTCCATTACAATAGGTAAACCGGCTTTAAGGAAAGCTTCCACTTCTTCTTCTTTACCCGGTTTAGCTTCAAGACGCACATATAAAGCTGTTTTAAGCATGACTAAAACTCCACAATTGATTAGAATTCAAACTGATTCTGACATTGCTAATGTATGCATGTCAGAAAGTTTTGTTGTATAAAAGTTAAAAAAATTTCCCATAGCTGAGCCAAAATTTAGATTTTTATTTCGACATAATGCTATGAATTTATTCAAGTTAATATCATTAACATTTGAATCAAAAATCAAGATATGAGATGATTAAATTCAATCTTAGTTATATAAGGATCAATTGACTCTACCTTAGATTTATAAGCTGACCTCTTCATCTGGAGATTATATTGCTCAAGAAGCATTCAAGAACAACATGTATATCCTCATATCTATGAAAGTTTTTTTGCTAGGAATTTGCTGTGAAACTCTATATGTTTCTCTATAAAGCTCGCAATGAAGTAATAGCTATGGTCATACCCTTCTCTTAGGTTAAGTGTAAGAGGATATTCTTGTTCCAAACAAATATCACTAAGCAGCTTAGGTCTTAACTGTTCTTCAAGAAAATCATCAGCTGTTCCCTGATCGACTAAAATAGGTAAATGAACTTCCGCGTTTTTGATTAATTCAATCGCATCATAGCTTTTCCATAAAGTTTCGTTTTCACCTAGGTAGTGTGTGAAAGCCTTTTTCCCCCAAGGTACTTGGCTAGGTGCAACAATTGGTGCAAAAGCAGAAATACTTTTATACAGCTCAGGGTTTTTTAACCCAATGACTAATGCACCATGACCACCCATGCTATGCCCCATAATGCTTTGGACTTGGTTGGTCGGAAAATTCAGGTCAATCAGATTTCTGAGCTCTTCCACAATATAATCATACATTTTGAAATGCTGTGACCAGGGTGCTTGTGTTGCATTCACATAGAATCCTGCACCTTGGCCTAAATCATAATCTGCATGATCTGGTACATCTTCTCCACGTGGGCTGGTATCTGGTGCAACAATAATGACTTTATGTTCAGCCGCATACTTTTGTGCTCCGGCTTTAGTAATAAAGTTCTGTTCGTTGCAAGTCAGCCCTGATAACCAATATAAAACTGGCAACCGCTCATCTTTGTCATGAGGTGGCAGATATATTGAGAATTTCATTGAACAGTTTAATGCTGTTGACTGATGGCAATACACTTCTTGCGATCCACCAAAAGAAGCATGTTTCTCAATTATTTCCATAATCAATTACCTATGTTGAGCAAGACTTCATGAGAAATCGAGTAAACAAAGAGTCTGTCATTCTCCACAGAGAATAGTGATTAAGATTTAAAATGTAGGCAGGTTTGTTGAACCTATACACGATGCCTACACAGATAGATGGGTTTTACAGATAATGTGCCGTTTTAGAGGATTCCATGCATGTCATTCATGATGCACATGCATGGAAAACTATAAGGTCTGACGGAATTATTCGTAATGAATTACAGTACGAATTGACTTACCTTCATGCATTAGATCAAAGGCTTCATTGATCTGATCCAAGCCCATCGTATGTGTCACAAATGGTTCTAATTGAATTTTACCTTTCATGGCATCTTCAACCATTCCTGGAAGTTGCGTACGACCTTTTACGCCACCAAACGCAGAACCTAGCCATTTACGACCAGTAACCAGTTGGAATGGACGGGTAGAGATTTCTTGACCTGCGCCAGCTACACCAATAATTACAGATTGTCCCCAGCCACGGTGTGCACTTTCAAGGGCTGCACGCATTACATTCACGTTGCCAATACATTCAAATGAATGATCTACACCCCAACCAGTCATTTCGACAATGACTTGCTGGATTGGTTTATCGTAGTCTTTAGGGTTCAAGAAGTCCGTTGCGCCAAACTCTTTTGCCAGCACAAATTTATCTGGATTCATGTCAACCACAATAATACGTCCTGCTTTAGCTTGACGTGCGGCTTGTACGACTGCTAGACCAATACCACCTAAACCAAAGACCGCAACACTATCACCTTCTTGTACTTTAGCCGTGTTGTGTACTGCACCGATACCCGTTGTTACACCACAACCTAGTAAGCAGACATGTTCGTGATTGGCTTCAGGATTGATTTTAGCCAATGATACTTCTGCCACTACCGTGTATTCACTGAACGTTGAGCAGCCCATATAGTGGTAAATCGGTTGACCATTGTAGGAAAAACGAGTGGTGCCATCTGGCATTACGCCTCTACCTTGAGTTTCTCGAACGGAAATACACAAGTTCGATTTTCCAGATTTACAGAATAGGCACTCGCCACATTCAGCGGTGTAAAGTGGAATTACATGATCACCTGGTTTGACGCTAGTCACGCCTTCACCAACCTCAACTACGACACCAGCACCTTCATGCCCGAGAATAGCCGGAAAAACGCCTTCAGGATCATCGCCAGATAAAGTAAATGCGTCTGTATGACACACACCGGTATGGGAAATCTTGATTAATACTTCACCTTTCTTCGGTGGTGCAACATCAACTTCAACAATTTGAAGAGGTTGACCAGGACCAAACGCAACGGCAGCACGTGACTTCATGGAATAATTCCTTATACAGATCTATTTTAAATATGATTTTAGAATCTTGGCGATTTCAGCCAATTCTTCTTTTCGTTGTTGTTCTGTGGTTTCACCTGATACTAAAGTGTCCTTTAAATGAACCTCTAACATCTCATTCATTAGACCATTAATAGCACCACGCACAGAGCATATTTGTTGCAGAATCGCACCACATTCCACATTGTCTTCTAGCGCTTTTTCAATCGCTTGTGTCTGACCTTTGATCTTTCTGACGCGTAGAAGAATCTTTTTTTTGTCTTCGACCTGATTAGGCATCAGACCTCCTTATTTGCTAGCATTGATACTATAGTACCCCATAGTATAAAAAAGAACAATATTTTTTATAAACCTTAAAAATTTAGGTAGTGTTTCAAAAAGTATGCTGAGATTAAATGAAGTCACTATTGGCTCTGCAACTGGATGCTATAATTAACTTTCCGGATCTTTACAATAGCTTATAAAATTAAACTTCTAACATACTCCCCCCACTTTCAACTAACTCTTTACGAAACATGTTTCTCAGGGATTTTAAAAGCAAAAGCTCTTAGGCGACTTCCTCACGGATTTAGGCATGCTTTCTGCTTCACAAAGCGACCTTTACCGCATCTTTCCTCCACAGACAAAGTGGTATGTCCTACCGCTAGAATATTGCGAGAAGCATTAATATCCGTATTCTTGCTAAAGCCACACTCAATACTGAACTAACACATCTAATCCGATACCTTATTTTGCAATTATTTCCCTCAATACCTATAGTGAAAAACTTACCAATACTTTGCTGACAGTCTTTAAATGCAGTGATAAAACTATCCCATTGATTACTTGAAATTCGGGTATAGTGAATACTTAACTGTTTCAACTTTTCCTTTAGTCGTTGGACTATAGCTATATCTCTTTTACCCCAAACATAAGTAACAATTTCTCCTGTTTTTTTCAGCACATATCACTTTTCAACGTAGTGAACGGTACCGGGTTTGTCGGAGAGTCAATATTCTGAGAGACTATCCCGATGACAAAATTAAAATATACCCCTGAAATCAGAGAAAGAGCGGTTCAATTATTGATTGAATCTGAAAAAGATTATCCATCGAATTGGGCTGCGATCACCGCTATTGCTCCCAAGATAGGTTGTACTCCTGAAACACTACGTGTTTGGTATCAAAAATATTTAGATAAACTAAATCCAGTTAAAGTACAGCAGCTTTCAGATCAAGAACGTATTAAACAACTCGAACGTGAAAATAAAGAACTGCAACGCGCCAATGAGATTCTACGTAAAGCAGCCGCTTTTTTCGCCCAGGCGGAGCTCGACCGCCCACACAAATAATGGTGGATTTTATCCATAATAATAAAGAGCTGTACGGAGTCGAGGCGATTTGTAGAATTTTACCGATCGCACCCTCAACCTATTACCGGACTCTAGATCTCTGCGAAAATCCAGAACATCGAGCAAAGCGAGATTTACATGACTTGCATCATGCTGAGGAGATTAAACGAATTTGGAAGGAAAGTTCAGGTCGGTATGGTGTACGTAAAGTCTGGCAAAAACTGAAACGTGAAGGCTATATTATTGCACGCTGTACTGTTGCTCGATTAATGAAAAAGCTAGGTATACAAGGTGTTTGGCGAGGTAAGAACAAACAAACCACCCGTAGCCGAGATGACCAAAAACGAGCAGATGATTTAGTGAAACGTAATTTTACTGCTGATCATCCTGACCAACTGTGGGTCAGTGACTTTACGTATATTCAAACTCATTCAGGCTGGGTCTATACCGCCTTTATTATTGATGTGTTCTCACGAGCAATTGTTGGCTGGAAAGTATCTACACGAATGAATACAGATATGGTGCTCGATGCATTAGAGCAAGCATTGCATGATCGAGGCATGCCAAAGAATGTGATTCATCATTCCGACAGAGGTGTGCAATATCTTTCCATTCGTTATACCCATCGTTTAGAAGCAGCAAATTTACGAGCATCAGTCGGTACGACTGGTGATTCATACGATAATGCTTTGGCTGAAACGGTGAATGGCTTATACAAAACAGAGGTGATTGAATATCTAAAAGCAGATTGGCAAGGTTTAGCAGATGTACAACTTGCGACACTAAACTGGGTAGATTGGTTCAATAAAAAGCGTGTACACAGTGCACTGGGTTATGTATCGCCTTTTGAGTTTGAAGCAATGTACTATGATAAGATTAACCCGTTAGGTCAGGTGGCCTAACTTAAATAAAAAAGTCTCCGACAAACCCGGTACG
>NZ_JAKTHX010000030.1:0-7438 GCF_027854635.1 Acinetobacter sp. AOR43_HL | reverse complement strand
ACTCACATTGTTGGTTGTGAGCTGAACAGCGCGTATTTGTAAGGTTTTAGCATCTATACCCATATGTAATTTACGCCATTGGCGACGATATTCAGACTGATGTTTTTTACGCTTCCATTCACCCTCACCTAAGAATTTCAGACCTGTAGAGTCAACGATTAGATACAGTCCATCACAACTTTTTTGATAGCTAATCACAATATCAATATGCTGTTGTCGTCTACAAATTGTAGTGTAGTCTGGCGCTATCCAATTTAACCCACAAAGATGGATGAGACTTTGAACAAAGCCAGTGACCATGCGTAAAGACAATCGGAAGAGAGATTTAATCATTAGGCAGCATTGGATAGCTGCGTCGGAGTAAGTTTGATTTCGTCCTTGTTTGCCTTTTGATGGGGCATACCATTGCGTAGCAGGATCAAACCAAATGGCAATATTTCCACGATTAATGAGAGCTCGGTTATATGAAGACCAATTGGTTGTGCGATAAATTTTAGGTGTCGACTTATTCATTTGAAAATTATATTGTGGAATAAGCCTTTAGAGATAGGTTTGTGCAACAAAGCCATTGCCAATTATATGTTCCATAACAAGGATTTCCCTGTTTTGAATAACCATGAGGTCTATGTTCATGAGATTTAAATCCACTTTCATCAAGATAGATGATTGGGTGTTGATACCTTAATCGGTTTAAATCTTTTAAATACTGCTCTCTGAGTTCTGTTTTTGCTTTCGGGTGCAGTAAGGTCTTTTTTTAACTGTGATATTTAGATCCTTGAGCGCATCTCCAATTGTAGAAATACCACAACCAAAACGAGCAGCGCGTTCATATTGATAATCATCAGGATATTGCTCAACATCTGCACGTAAGGCATCATCATCAACTTTAGATGGTTTTCTTGGTCGAGTTCTTTTTATTTCGATTCGCTTTTTTCCATTCGACAATTGTATTTTTATCAATTTCGAAGTGCTGAGCAACCGCTCGAATAGATTGGCCTTCTTCAAGCTTGGCTAATATTTTCTTTCTAAAATGTATTGGATAACTCATATCGGTATTGTATTGGTTTTTTTGCGTGCTTACTATATGGACACGGGTGCGGCGATGAGGTGCTCAAGCACTTTGCTGCACGGTTGAGGGAACACATTCGCGCAACCGACATGGCTGCCCGGATTGGGGGGAGGAATTCGCTGTGTTGTTGGAAGCGGCATCGATTGAAGACGCCCAAGTATGGGCGGAGCGATTTCGTCAAGACGTTGCGACGACAGCGGTGGTGTGTGGAGAGGTGTCGATCAGCTATAGCGCCAGCATGGGGGTGGCCCCCTTGACGTCTGCTTAAACTCTTCCGAGCAGGTGATGCAGCAGGCGGACAGCGCGCTCTACCAGGCAAAAAGACAAGGGCGCAACCAAGTTGTGGGCGCACAAGTATTTCAGAATTGAGAGGAATGGCGATGAAGGAAAAGCAACTGGACCCGATCAAAACATTTCGTGCCCAATGGGCAGTGATGACGTTCTACGAGCGCTTCGAACAGGTGATCGCGCTCGCGCTGTCCGCAATCATTGCCGTGATCATCGTGGTCTCGCTGCTGCAGCTGATCTCGATCGTCTTCAGCCTGCTGGTCATCGATGCGTTCAATCCGCTCGATCACAAGGTCTTCCAGACCGTGTTCGGCATGATCATGACGCTGCTCATCGCCATGGAGTTTAAGCATTCCATCGTGCGGGTGGCCTTGCGCCGCGATAGCATCATCCAAGTCAAGACGGTGATCCTGATCGGGCTGATCGCCCTGGCGCGCAAGTTCGTGATCCTCGACCCGGAGACCAGCCCCGCCAAGATCGCGGCGCTCGCAGGCGCGATGCTGGCCCTCGGGGCGACTTACTGGCTGCTGCGCGAGCGCGATGACCGGGCCGCTGGGGAAAGCCCAAATGAGCCATCGTGATCGGCGCCACGCGCAGGCTGCCGGCGCGCGGCATCGCTGGCTCAATCGCCTGCAAACCGCGCTGTTGGTGCTGACCCTGCTCGGGATTGCCGCCGTCGCCGGCAGCCTGCTGTTGGGTGACAGCGCTCTGTGGCTGGCGCTGGCGGCCGCGGGGTTCACCCTGCTGCTCGAACCGGCGGCGGCTTCCGGGCTGACCCTGCGGCTGTATGGCGCACGCCCTCTGCACCCGAATGAA
Organism: Acinetobacter sp. AOR43_HL; assembly: GCF_027854635.1. Classification (NCBI taxonomy): domain Bacteria; kingdom Pseudomonadati; phylum Pseudomonadota; class Gammaproteobacteria; order Moraxellales; family Moraxellaceae; genus Acinetobacter; species Acinetobacter sp. AOR43_HL. The sequence goes on along the minus strand of NZ_JAKTHX010000030.1, from coordinate 5,265 downwards.
GCGCCCGATCTTTGGGCTGTGTTGCGCGAACTGGCGGCGCGGGCCGGGTTGCCTGCCGTGCCGGTACCGCACTACGTGCCCAGCGGGGTCGTCAACGCCTTCGCCACCGGTACGAAGCATCACGCGGCCATCGCGCTGACCGACGGTCTGCTGCGTAGCCTCACGCTCCGCGAGTTGACCGGCGTGCTCGGCCACGAAATCGCGCATATTGCGAACGAGGATTTGCGTGTCATGGGGCTGGCCGATTCCATCAGCCGGCTCACCCATCTTCTGGCCTTGTTGGGGCAAATCATGCTCCTCTTCAGCCTGCCGGCCTTACTGTGGGGCACAGTCGCTATCCAGTGGCCGGCGCTGCTGTTGCTGGCCGTTTCGCCGCAGCTCGCGCTGCTGGCGCAACTGGGTTTGTCGCGGGTGCGCGAATTCGACGCCGACCGGCTCACCGCCGAATTGACCGGCGACCCACAGGGATTGGCTTTGGCGCTCGCCAAGATCGAGCGGGAGAGTCGCGCCTGGCTGCTGCCCGGATGGGGCAACCCGGAACCCTCCTGGTTGCGCACGCATCCGGCGACGCCAGAGCGCATCCAACGCTTGCGGGAATTGGCTGATTCGATGGCACCGCAACCGCTTCATTCCAGCCCATTTCTGCCAGACATCCCCTTGGCGCCACGCCCACCGCGTTGGCGCGCCAGCGGTGTCTGGCGCTGATTTCAACAAGGAGAATGGCATGACCTACCCCGATCTCAACAGCCGCCCGGCGCCGGACCGATTCATCCGGCGCTGGCTCGTCATCACTGGCTGCATCGCCGCACTCATGCTGCTGTGGCAGTTCTTGCCTGCCATCGAAGCCTGGTTCAGTCCGCGCGAAGCGGCCGAGCGCACGGTGACACCGCGTGGTGATCTGGCGGCAGACGAGCAGACCACCATCCAACTGTTCGAGAAATCGCGCGGGTCGGTGGTTTACATCACCACGGCGCAACTGGTGCGTGACGTCTGGTCGCGCAATGTCTTTTCCGTGCCGCGCGGCACCGGCTCCGGCTTCATCTGGGACGATGCCGGCCACGTGGTGACCAACTTCCACGTCATCCAGGGGGCATCGTCTGCCACGGTCAAACTGGCCGACGGTCGCGATTATCAGGCTGCGCTGGTGGGCGCCAGCCCCGAGCACGACATCGCCGTGCTCAAGATCGGCGTCGGCTTCAAGCGCCCGCCAGCTGTGCCGGTGGGCACCAGTGCCGACCTCAAGGTCGGGCAGAAAGTGTTCGCTATCGGCAATCCCTTCGGATTGGACTGGACGCTCACCACCGGCATCGTCTCGGCGCTCGACCGCACCCTCGACGGCGAAGGGGGCGGGCCTGCCATCGATCACCTGATCCAGACCGACGCCGCTATCAACCCCGGCAACTCCGGCGGCCCGCTGCTCGATTCGGCTGGGCGGCTGATCGGCATCAACACCGCCATCTACAGCCCTTCGGGCGCGTCCGCTGGCATCGGTTTCGCTGTGCCGGTGGATACCGTCATGCGCGTGGTGCCGCAACTCATAAAGACCGGCAAGTACATCCGTCCGGCGCTGGGCATCGAGGTGGATGAGCAGCTCAACGCGCGTCTGCAGGCGCTGACCGGTAGTAAGGGCGTATTCGTATTGCGCGTGACGCCGGGCTCGGTGGCGCACAGGGCCGGGCTCGTCGGCGTCGAGGTCACCGCAGGCGGCATCGTGCCCGGCGATCGCGTTATCAGCATCGACGGTATCGCCGTCGACGACGTCACCACATTACAGGCCCGGCTAGACGACAAGAACGTTGGAGATGTTGTGGTCTTGTTAGTGGAGCGGGCCGGCAAGACTCGCGAGATGCTTGTGGAACTACAACCGGGAGTTTGATGGAAAGTGGGTCATGGATCTGCACAGCGAAGCAGTCAAGCGACTTCAGCCTTGCGCCGAACTACGAGCCCTAGCTAGTGCAGTGGGGGGAAGGCTGTTTAGGTTAAATGGATATAAGGGAGTCATTTTTGATTGTGTTTTTAAAAGAAGATGTTGATTTTTTTGGGTAAGCATTTAGGGCGTCCAAGGGTTGGAGCAGTTGGCACGGATGAGAGAGCTCAATGCTCGCTAGGGATTGGATCTATGTGTTTTTTCTGACTGACTGCTTACGTGTTGGAACGGGCAACATCGGAAAAGGATGAATTTTTATTTTCACCATTTACCGTATTTTTCGAGCCTGGGCGAAAATTAGGATGATACTTTAGCGCCCTTAATCATTCTCCCATGAAAGGCAAAACGATCCAGTCTCGGGTGTAAGTGCTCACAACATACTGATATAAAATGGATTTTTTATGAATAGGAGAGCGCGCGACGTTTCTCTCTGTTTTTAGGGTTAGGATGAAACTTAACCTTGGTGAAAGATGTGACCAAGATTATGACTAGATTAATAAGTCTTTATTTTTAAAGACTTATTTTATATTTTCTTTTAGTCATAATTTTAGTCATAAAATATAGAAAAACTAGATCAAAATACAACCAAATAAGTCATAAAAAACCGATTCCATTTTAAATCTATGGTTCAAATCGATAAAGCATTTGGTTCATTTCAATTATTAGATTAAAACAAGGCTCATGTCGAACACCAAACTTTTAGGTCAGCTCTTGTTGTTTTCTTTATGTACGATTCAGTACATGCTAATAACTTTGATATCTCTTCGGTAATAACTGATTTACTTAAGCCGGGCTGAACAATTGTTACCTCTAATTTAATTGGCATCGTATTTGCCATATTTCTATATTTTTCTAAGTCAGCTAACTCACCTTTTACAAATCTACTAAAACCTTCAGATAGCCATTTATTGTTACGACCGTTGATATGTTTGAATAAGTGTTTTAGACCCGCATGTTTCCAACGTATAGAACGCTGAGCTTGTCCACAAACTTCATACATATCAGCTAATCTTCGACCAGCTTCAGGCGAACTTGAATATTTACAATGATATAAACTTAGAATTATTTCGTTATTCTCTTGTCTTAAAGCGACTAGATCAGCAATTTCACCACTGCCATCATCATTAATTATTATTTCAAATTGATCTTGAATCATACTCAAAGTTTGAAATTGGACAGTATTTTTAGTTTGGGCTTTCCCCATTGATTCTTTAGTAATATCTACAGTCCAATTAATTTGATTCAAACCATCTACATCGAAGGTATTGTCTATTAAATTTATTTGGATCAAATAACAGTTATAACTCATTGAACCATCAACATAATGGATCCTAACTGGATCTTTCACCATTTTTTCCTCGAAAGAAATAGTTGAACTATGAGTCTTAATAGATATTAAACTTCCTTCAACATGTTCATACATGTAGCCTGAGGGAAATTGATCTGAAATATTTAAGCGATATAAACCAAAGAGATCTTCTGTATAGATTTTTATATAAAGTTGCTCAGATTCATCCTTAAAAACGTTTAGATCAGCTAAAAACAAAGGAATTTCTGTCTGATCAAACAAAATATTTACTTTATCTTCAAATGCATTTTGTAGCGTTTCTCCCCATTCTGCAAACAGAGGGTAATATTTATACGCTTTATTAATTCGAATTGGTTTTAGAAAGTCTTTAACTAAATTATTCACATCTATTTCATCTTCAGAGTGAATTTTATCCCAAGCATTCTGACTCCATTCTTGCCAATCAACAAGATTCCCTGCTTTTGGTGACCAAATCTTTCCTTTCTTTTGTGAACATCCCCAAATGATATACGCTGAATTATCAGGAGACTTTCCCTTGGGAGATTCTAGGCAGCCAACTTATAAAAGTCTTCGGCCATTTGATTTGGTGTCTTAAAACCCAAACCCTTTTGAATTCTTCGATGATTATAAAATAATTCAATGTATTTTATAATATCTGCTTTGGCTTCTTCTCTGGTTTGATAGTTGTAATGATGCACTAACTCATTTTTCAGTATTCCCCAAAAGTGAACCGTACCGGGTTTGTCGGAGACTTTTTTATTTAAGTTAGGCCACCTGACCTAACGGGTTAATCTTATCATAGTACATTGCTTCAAACTCAAAAGGCGATACATAACCCAGTGCACTGTGTACACGCTTTTTATTGAACCAATCTACCCAGTTTAGTGTCGCAAGTTGTACATCTGCTAAACCTTGCCAATCTGCTTTTAGATATTCAATCACCTCTGTTTTGTATAAGCCATTCACCGTTTCAGCCAAAGCATTATCGTATGAATCACCAGTCGTACCGACTGATGCTCGTAAATTTGCTGCTTCTAAACGATGGGTATAACGAATGGAAAGATATTGCACACCTCTGTCGGAATGATGAATCACATTCTTTGGCATGCCTCGATCATGCAATGCTTGCTCTAATGCATCGAGCACCATATCTGTATTCATTCGTGTAGATACTTTCCAGCCAACAATTGCTCGTGAGAACACATCAATAATAAAGGCGGTATAGACCCAGCCTGAATGAGTTTGAATATACGTAAAGTCACTGACCCACAGTTGGTCAGGATGATCAGCAGTAAAATTACGTTTCACTAAATCATCTGCTCGTTTTTGGTCATCTCGGCTACGGGTGGTTTGTTTGTTCTTACCTCGCCAAACACCTTGTATACCTAGCTTTTTCATTAATCGAGCAACAGTACAGCGTGCAATAATATAGCCTTCACGTTTCAGTTTTTGCCAGACTTTACGTACACCATACCGACCTGAACTTTCCTTCCAAATTCGTTTAATCTCCTCAGCATGATGCAAGTCATGTAAATCTCGCTTTGCTCGATGTTCTGGATTTTCGCAGAGATCTAGAGTCCGGTAATAGGTTGAGGGTGCGATCGGTAAAATTCTACAAATCGCCTCGACTCCGTACAGCTCTTTATTATTATGGATAAAATCCACCATTATTTGTGTGGGCGGTCGAGCTCCGCCTGGGCGAAAAAAGCGGCTGCTTTACGTAGAATCTCATTGGCGCGTTGCAGTTCTTTATTTTCACGTTCGAGTTGTTTAATACGTTCTTGATCTGAAAGCTGCTGTACTTTAACTGGATTTAGTTTATCTAAATATTTTTGATACCAAACACGTAGTGTTTCAGGAGTACAACCTATCTTGGGAGCAATAGCGGTGATCGCAGCCCAATTCGATGGATAATCTTTTTCAGATTCAATCAATAATTGAACCGCTCTTTCTCTGATTTCAGGGGTATATTTTAATTTTGTCATCGGGATAGTCTCTCAGAATATTGACTCTCCGACAAACCCGGTAC